>CAZVWV010000039.1:0-26294 GCA_964631745.1 uncultured Bdellovibrionales bacterium | reverse complement strand
ATAACTAAAGTCAAAACGCGGCGGGTGCCGCGGTGTATCTAGCGCTACGCTTTTGCGTGGATTTGAGTCCCTGTGCGCTGCGTTTAGCGCTTAACGTGCGTCAAAACTAATTCGTTTGCCAGAACTTTTGCGAGAAATTATTTGCGGCGGGGGCTGCGCTGGGGAAACGGCTTGGGGTTGCGCATTGTCTCTGAGAAAATGTGAGGTGCGCACTGGATTCTTGGTAAGGACTTCGAATGTCCAAGCCAATAATCTAATCACGTCCGATGGCGGAAGCTTAAGCTTCAATCCAAGCTCCACTCCATCTTCAACCGAGTAAAACAGAACCTGTCGCACTAGATTGGTTTTGCAGATCTCACTGGTATCGCGCAGATCTTTGGCGAGGCTCTCTAGGAAATCGGCTCTGGTCGTATAAGGCACCGAAGCCGAAGCAGGCGCGGCAGCATCAGCGCCCGTGGTCCGCCCCGTATTCAGTTTATCTAGAATCTTTTGGAACATACGGAAACACAACTGTAACAACGGCACTAGTTCATGAAACTCGAAACCGCCTACAGCAAAACTTATTTAGGTTATGGCACAAACTCCGGAAATCGTTCCTTAAGCGAGGCGAGTCTGCTCAAACGCCCTATAAACCCGCACTAATTAAAGTTCCCAAAGCCCACTTGCTTTTTGTGACATTTCCGGTTTAATTAGCAAGGCAGGGCGCTCTATTTATAGCGCCCGATGCTTGGGCATATATTTAAGAATTATTCAGATGGCCTACATAGTAACTATTAATTGTCTCGGAACCAAAGATCGTTCGTGTGTTGAGGTATGTCCGGTTGATTGCTTCTACAATATTAAGAAGAAGAAATATAACGACAAGTTCAGTAAGGACGCCAAAGGCGAGGACTACGGACTGTTGGTGATTCACCCTGACGAGTGCATTAATTGCGGTGCTTGTGAGACCGAGTGCCCGGTGCAGGCTATCTACGAAGATTCCGGCGTGCCAGAAGATCTAAAAGACTTTATCCAGATCAATCAAGAAGAAACCTCCGGCATGAGTGATGAAGAGCTTGATGCAACACGTTGCACCTCCAAGGTGGCTTAATAAGTGGCTTAACAATCACTCGTTAGTATTAACTCTGATCGGCTTACTGATGGCGTTGCCGCCCTTTACAGGGTTATGGGCCGATGATCCCTCTAACAAAAATCTTAAGCTCTCGGTACTGGCCGTGGATCTATCGGACGGCAAGGTCTTATATCAGGATTCTCCGGACCTCTTACTTGAGCCGGCCAGCGTCTTAAAGATCCTGACAAGTGTGGCCGCCCTAAAAAACTTAGGGCCCGAGTATAGATTCCATACGGAGTTTCTCACCAGACCCACAGCCCGCCCGGGCGAAGTCGACCTTTTGGTGCGCGGGGGAGGGGATCCATCCCTGACGGTGGAATCCCTCTGGCAAATCGTGCGGGAGTTGAAGGTTCGGGGCTTAACCAATGTGGCTTCCATAGTGCTTGATGATACTGGATTCGCCGATGCACATGCACGCCTCGGGCAACGTGCCTATGAGACCGGCGCTTCAGCGCTCGCTTTTAATCATAATTCGCTAGGGTTTGAAGTTTGCCCCACGCAGATTGACAGATCAGCTTCAATCACCGTCTTGCCCGAAGAGTTTGGCCAAACCCTAGGCAGCATTAAGACGGTCAAGGGTGCCTCACATTACGGGATAGAAGGACGAGCGGATAAATTTTTCGCCACCGGCGAGATCTCGGAAAAGGAGAGCTGCCGCCGCTTTTACCGTTCCATTGAAGACCCAGTCCCGTATTTTGGCCGGGTATTTCGGGAATTATTACTAAAAGAGGGGATCTCGGTATCCGCTAAGGTCGCGCGCGGCCAAGTTGTGGGAAACAGCGCTGTGTTCTATGATCATCTCTCTCCGGCGCTACACGAAATTTTAAACGACCTGAATCATTTTAGTAATAATTTTATCGCAAACCAACTTGTGTTTGCTTTGGATAAGAGTGGGGCGACTTCAAAGAGTTTTTCGAATGGATTGGCAACCCTTCGGAATGAATTAACGGCGCTCGGTTTTAAGGATGCGAACTTTAAGGTCGAAGACGGCTCTGGCTTGAGCCATGCAAACCGCCTGAGTGCTAGAATGCTGGTTCGGTTGCTTGACACGGGGTACGTATCCCCGGATTGGAGCGCTGAATTTCAAACTAGTCTATCGGTCATGGGCTCAAGTGGCACGTTGCGCCTGCGAGCTGCGCCGCAAGGAGCCTTTGTGCGGGCCAAAACCGGTAGCCTCGAAGGGGTTAGCTCAATAGCAGGGTACATGACCACAAAACAAAAAAAGAAATTAGCTTTTACCATCCTTATAAATGGGGCAGCATCTAAAGATAAGTCGGTTGAAATAGAAGAGAGATTAATCCGCGCTTTCAATACGCTGTAGTGATGCAAAAGAATAAATTTTTAAAAATTGCCGGGCTTGTGTCCGCGTTAATCGCACTGGCCTGGACGCTCGTTCCCGAGATCTCACAGGCCGAGAGCCCCGCCTATGCTTTGGTGGAGAGACATTCCTCCCAGCGCCCGATACCGCTTGGACAGGAGCAGGTAGTTAGGCGAAACCCAGGCTTTGAAGTGCCTGCAAAGATTAGAGCTCGCGTGGATTTCTGGGTGGATATCTTTACCCGCTACGGGAAAAACCAAGTTGTAATTCATCACCGTGATTTTCCTCAGGCGGTTTTCTCCGTTTTAGATTTTACTCGGGAGGCCGAATATCTTAACCCCGTCCAATTAGAGAAGCTTCGTAAACGCACTGAAGCTGAGGAGATGGCCAGCCTGAAGGAAGAATTTAAGCGTTTGGCTGTGGGCGCAGCCTCGGGCAAGCGCGCAGAAAAAATTGAAGCAGCCATGCGCCTGGTGCCAGGCGGGCGCTCGAAATATTTGACGGTCGTAAGCGACGATCTAATTCGGAGTCAAACTGGCATTCGAGAGAAATACGGTGAGGCCATCAAGCGCTCAGGGCGGTATATCCACTTCATAGAGCATATATTCGTGCGCGACTTTGGATTGCCGGTTGAACTCACGCGCTTACCGTTTATTGAATCTTCCTTCGACTATCAGGCATACAGTGCTGTTGGCGCCGCGGGCATTTGGCAGTTTATGCGCGGCACGGGTCGAAAATATTTGACTATTAATAATCTGCTAGATGAGCGCCGCGATATTCACGCCGCCACGCGTGCCGCCGCTAAATATTTTCAGCACGCCTATTCAACCCTTGGAACCTGGCCTCTCTCAGTGACTTCATACAATCACGGAATTGCAGGGGTGTATAGAAAGGTCAAAAGTTACGGCTCTACTGATCTAGCTACCATCATCGAAGATCCAAGCGACAGAATCTTTGGATTTGCGTCTTCGAACTTTTATCCGGAGTTTTTGGCAGCTCTAGAAGTATACGAAAAGCGCGCGCATTACTTCCCTGATATTCAAGAAGAGCGCGCCGTCTCGCCCTACGAGGTGCGCTTGACCCGGCCCGTAACGGTGACTTCGATTTTACGGCAATATCCCAGCCTTTCCCTGAGCGAGCTCCAGAGCCTTAATTTTGCTGTTTCAGATACAATTTGGCGCGGCCGCTATCCGCTTCCGGCAGGTTACACCCTAAAACTTCCTGAACGTTACTCCGGCCATGCTCCGGAGTATGCAGCTGCGCCTGGCAAAGAATCCGCCCCGCCACTACAGGCCAGCTCTGTTTATGGCGGTATTACCTATAAAATAAGAAAGGGCGATACCTTGTTGTCCATCGCAAAAAGATACGGCGCTTCTGTTTCTGAAATCATGGAGCTAAACAAGATCTCCTCGGCCAAGACACTTAAAATCGGAAAAGTTATTACTGTGAAAGAGCGCTCCACGCCTGCGCCAAAGCGCGTGGTTGTGAAGGCCAAAGTTAGCACTACTGGAAAGGTTAAGAAGAAGCGCAAATAATAAAGGTCCGCGCGACGCAATAATTTCTGTGATTGCTCAAAAACCCCGGGTAAAGCACGAGATGTTATGTAGCGCGGACGACTCGTCCGCCGATGTTGATAGTGGCAGTACAGTGTAGGGCGAAGCCAGCACCTGTTCGCACCTAGTGCTGCCTGTCGGCCTAAGATTTAGTGCCACCTCGTGGCACCGGCAGGCGAGTCGCCCGCGCTCCGTACTGGCACTTTACCCGGGGTTTTGAGCAGCAACTAATTTCTTTACCAACCTTAAGTAGTTTTCGTATCCCGGTGCCGGTCCCCAAACCGCACTTAAACCCCAAAGGCACATAAGTTGCAGCTTTTACCTCTTAGGCTGTTAGGTATATGAATTCTCTGTTCTTTTCCAGTATCGTGAAGGGCACGCTCCTGTTCGACAGGTTTGAGGCGGTGGCATGCTTGAGCGCCACCGAGGTGGGCGCTGTTTATCTGGTAAGGGACACGCACTCAGGCGGGAAAGAGCTAGCTCTTAAGATTCTCTCTACCGCAAACCAAAATTTAACCCCGGCACTGATCGAGGCCCTGCAGCACGAGATGGCCATCGCCAGCGCCATTGATCACCCCAACGTAGTGCGCTGCAATAGTTTCTTTCAAGACCATGAATACGCGGCCTTTACCATGGAATACTTCGCAAGCGGTACTCTGGCGGATGAGATCGAAAAGCATCGGCGCATGCCCATCAAATATGTTGAAAAGGCTTTGTCGCAGCTCTTGTCGGGCCTTAGAGCGATTCATAGAGTTGGCGTTGTGCACCGCGATATAAAACCGGAGAACATCCTGATAGACGCCGCTGGCAACCTAAAGATCTCTGATTTTAGCATCTCTACCCTGAATGCTCTAAGCGAGGCAGAGGCTAGCGCGCATTTAATAGGAACTATGAACTACCTGAGCCCGGAATACATCGAGCGCGGAGAAGTTGACTGTCGTTCCGATATTTACGCCATCGGCGTGATTGGCTATGAGTTATTAACCGGCAAACTGCCTTTTCAAAAAGAAACGCTACTCGAAAGTTTAACGGCTCGTGTGAAATTCGACCCCGACGCCCCAAATACACTTCGCAAGAGCTGTCCGCGCACACTAAGCGATATCGTTATGAAAGCCCTCAAGCGAAATCCCTCCCAGCGCTATAAGAATGCGCAAGAGATGTTAAACGCCTTAGCTGTGTTGCGAGCCGATAATCTAATTGATAGTAACCTGCACAATCTAGTTGCAGCGCAAAAATTCGGCCTGCAAGCTGAAACAGTGCGCAATTAAGATGCTATTCTTCCTCGTCGTTGCCGTAACGACCCGAACGTCTGAAATTTCCGCCATCATTTTCGGAGTCATCGGCGAACTGTTGCCGCCGTCTGGGGCGCGAGTCGCCGCCTTCGTCGCCGCCCTGATCCCGACTTCCCGGGATAGTCGTGGCTTTGCAGCTATACAGCTTCTCGCCGTTTTCTAAAGTTGCGCTGGCAAGTTTGTCAAGCGTCTCCTGTGCGGCATCATCTAAAACGTCAACAAAGGAAAAGATCTCTCGCTGAAGGAAGCGTCTGACGGGAGTCTCCTCTCCCGTTATGCCCAAGATCTTATTAAGTTCAGTCTGGTCAAAATTGTGTTTGCTGCCTGCTCCAAGGTAGATACGCGCCTCTTTAGGAGCCGAGGGGCTGCGCTCTCGCGCTCTAAAGGAGCCTTCGCCCATGCTCTCTGCAGTAATGTCTGTTTGCCCCGACTCAACGGCGCGGGCAAGTTTTAAGGCGATGCGTTCGCCGCTTGAAAGACGGCCCCCGCGACGTTGGGCTTTCTCTTCCAAGCGCTCTAAAGCCTCAGCGCCCGAAGACGGGTTCAAAGCCTTGAAGATTAAATAACTTAGGATCTGCTGGCGTTCTTCATCATTAACAACGCTAGCATCAAACAAAAGACCGCTTAACTGCTTTACTCGTTCATCCGTGGCAGCCGGGCTCGTCTGGGCCTGCTTTAACAGATTTCTCACGCGTGCCTTGGCGATACCTTCCTGTGAAGGGAGGTCTAGCTTTACAAATTCAGTGTCGGCCACTTTCTTTATGTAATGAAAGCTACTGAAATCAAGAGCTGCGATAAAGCTAACGACATTAAGATCTTTAACAGCTTTTCCAGCCTTTGAGACTCTGTCCAAGTAAATATCCGGATCGGTTGGAACCGAATAGTTCACGATCAGCGGGAAGGTGCCTTCGTGTAACGATTGACAAGAAACGTCCGTCAATATCAGGGCAGTTAAGGCGCCAGATTGAACCTCTTCGACCGAAGCCGACACTCGATGCGGCGGAACATGGCCAATTAACTTACGCGCAGCGATACCACGGCGCTTCAACATTACTTCAAGAAAATCCGCGTCGGAGGGCACGTTGCAAAATACCAAAGTTGCGGGACAGCCGTTAGCTTCGATATAATCACATAGTAGGTTGGGCTTGGCCAAAAGTTCGGCGCCGACCTCGTAGTATCCGTGATGAATCACTATATCGGCAGAGTTTTCGTTAGCGCCTGTGTCTAGAGATTGCCCCTGGTGTTGGCTTGTTGTACTTTCTTCCATGGTTTTTTGAATCTGAAAAATTTAATCGTTATGTCTAAATATTACGTTTGACAATTATGTTATTGCTTGAGCTTGGTGCGCGGCAGTCTGCTTTCAACGAGTTCCCATTCACAAAACTGCTCCCAAAGCTGGTTTCAAAGCTTTTGACATCATTTCTATCGAAATTTCTATCGAAGCCCCGCCTGTTCGCCAACCTGTTCGCCAGCCCGTTTATTTTGTGCGTTCTCCTCTCCGCAAGCGGCTGCACCTGGCTCAAACCGAACAACATTCATAGCATTGAATCGGGTATGATGGAAGCAGGGCTGCCCCCCATCCAAGAGCTGAAACCTCTAGGCTCGCATGCCTCTGAAATCATTGCGATTTTTCCTGCTCATCAAGGCTCAGCTGCGAATTCTTCGTCGAATTACAGGGCCTTGGTGATGTTTAAGAACGGCCAGGTGGGGCTGGTCGCGCCGCCGGGACCACGGGTTTACTCATTAGCGCAGATAGTAAAAGATCCAAGGGCGCTAGCTTACGATAGCTCGAGAGCACTGTTAGCGGCAGCGGATGACTCCACGGTAAGTATCTATGCCTTGGGGGCTCCAACCAATAAAGCAAACAAACTCAAAGTTAACTTGTCCTCGTTGCCAACTCGCATAAGTGCACTTTCGTTCGACACAAGCACGAGCCAGCTCCTAGTTGGTGGGTTCGATGGCCGCGTCTACGTTTGGAACTTTTCCGAGCAGTTGCTAAATCAGGAATCCTTGAGCGGCCGCGGTGTTGACTACCTTGAGAGCTACATCGGGCAGAGCTCGGCAGTCAGCGCACTCGCCCCGCATCCAGGGGGGCGCGTGCTCTTTAGCGGTGGCTGGCAGGGGGAGATCTTTGCATGGCTTACATATGCCTCGCTTGGCAAGCGCGAGGTGGAACAGAGTTTAACTGGAATCAGATTTTTCGGGAGCGATGCTACCAATATGGTAGCTTACCGAGACGATCATATGGCGGTCGATTTCCTAAAACTCTCTCCTGATGCGGAGCATATTATCGTCGCTACCCAATCCGGGATGATAGAGCTCTGGGATGTGCGCGGATTTAAAAAGCTTGCATCTCTTCAAGCCCACAACGGTTTGATCTATGATTTGGCGATGTCGCCTTCCTGGCAAGTGGTGGCCTCGGTGGGGCGAGATGGTCAGGTGCAACTCAATAAGATAGTGCCGCCGAAAGATCAGAATTCTAATTGGCAGTTCGCGCAAGTAGCCAAGTTCGAAGCAGATGGTGCTAGGAAGTTAGCATTGCTGGGAGAACGTAAGGTGCTGCTTGGGAACGTGGCTGGAGAGATACTTGAGAATAACTGAGGGATAACGTGAAGATATTTGCCTGGGTAAAATTCGTGCTTTTTGTAATTTTCGTGGTGGTGCTTGATCAGTACACAAAGCTCCTAATAGTAGCGAATTTTGCTGAAGGGGACGTTCGAACTGTTCTGGACGGATTTTTCAATCTGACTCTTACTTATAATCCCGGGGTAGCCTTTGGCGTGATGAGGCAGATGGACCCGAGCATACGACAGATCGTGCTAGCCGTGACCACGAGCGTGGCCATGATTTTTGTTTTCTATCTGCTGCTCAAAGATTATAGATCCGATGGTATAGCCCAGTTCGCCTTGGCTTTTATAGTGGGCGGCGCGATTGGGAATGTTTTTGACCGCATAAGAATTGGACATGTGGTAGACTTTTTACAGTTTTACGTTAAGGATTATTACTGGCCCTCGTTTAACTTGGCAGATAGCGCCGTTTTTTTGGGTGTGGCGATTATCTTGTTAAAGAGTTTGAAACCGGCGCGCAAGGGTTTGGCATAGAAATAACCTTATGCCAGTGGCGCTATTACTAGTTTTGCTTATGGAGTACTTGTTATAAAATCCCTTAAACGGCGCGGCCGTCTAAGTAGCGGGAAGGATGTGTATGAAGAAATTATTTGTAGCTGTTAGCTGTCTAGTGTTGTTAGCATGTGAAGGGCAGGGGCTTAGAAATAGGGAGTCAGGTGCCCTAGGCGGCGCGGCCTTAGGCGCTGGACTTGGCGCTATCGTCGGACACGCCGTCGGACGCACGGGCGAGGGCATCGCCATTGGTGCCGGTGCGGGCGCGCTCTCTGGCGCAGCCATCGGAAATGCGCAAGACTCAAGCGAAGATCAGATTCGGACCCAGGAGGAAGTGCTTGAGCGCCAGGAGGAAGAGATTCGCAGGCAACGGCGCGAAGTGGAAGATTTGAAACGCCAACAGTATCATAACGATCGTTTCAGGAGCTACGATCAGAGTTCGGATGCGGAACGAGAACATAATCCGAGAGATGATAGCTTTGCTTATTAATTCCCATAAATTTTTTGAGGTGCTAGATGAGAAAGATATTTTTAGTGTTAGTGCTTTTACTTAGTGTAAACGCATGTACTGAGCCCGGCGAAACAACTGAGTACGCTGCTGGAACTGGCGGAATAATTGGCGCGGGGCTTGGAGCTATCGTCGGTAATCAAACCGGCAGCACCGGGACCGGCCTGGTGGTGGGAGCGCTAGCGGGTGCATCTACTGGCGCGGCGGTTGGTAACGCCCTCGAAGCGCAGCAGCAACAGATTCACACCCAAGACGAGGCTATTGAGAGGCAGGAAGAGCAGCTTAAAGTGCAGCGTTCTGAGTTGAACGACTTACGGCGGTCGACAGACGATAGCATCAGCTACCGCCCGCGCACTAACGACTGGAATTCGGCTACCCGGGGGAGTTTTGGAAAGCCCATGAATAACGCAGATGCTGGTTTTAAGGCACCGCTTTCAGGTGCGAATCTTAACGGCAATATTAAGGGCAGCGCAGCCATCAAGGAAGCTGATCTGATTCAGGACGGGGAAAGGTTCCACGGTGGCGTTGATCACCCGCAGGAATCTTCGGTGGCAGCGCGATATAGCGGGAGCAGCCAAGCTTCGGAGGTTATTACCAATAATTCAGTGGAATGCATTAAGGCCGAGGCCGAAGTCAAAGGTGCTGAGCGCTCCAGCGAAGCGGCCGATAAACTTTTTCATTATCGAAGAGCGCTAAGACTCTGTCCGGATAACGCCAGTTATCATAATGGATTGGGTGTAACTTATAAGGAGCTTGGGCGCTTGAAAGATGCGGAGTTTGAGTTTAAAGAGGCTTTGCGCCTCAATCCGAGTTTGGATCAGGCTCAGAATCATCTATCTGAATTGAACACCAAGGGATAAGCCTGAAAAGGATGTGGCCAATGTTTCGAAACTCAATTATTGCAGCTTGTGTCCTGTGCCTCTGCGCTTGCGAGGGCCAGCAGTTTGGAGCGCGCGAGAGCGGAGCGCTCGGAGGCGCCGCGCTTGGTGCCGGGCTTGGAGCGATAATTGGTAATCAGGTGGGTAGCACCGGTGCGGGCATAGCCATCGGGTCGGCCTTTGGCGCGCTTTCCGGCGGGCTAGTTGGGAATGAGATTGATAATCAACAGGCTGCTATCGGCGATCGTGATCGCACTATCGAGGAACGCGATCGACAGATCCGAGAGAACAGACGCATGATCGATGAGTTAAAGAGCAGGGGGATCGATGTGCGCGAGACTAAGCGCGGGGTTGTGGTTAATTTACCCGACGTACTTTTTCGTTTTGGGCATTCCGATCTAACTTCGTCGGCTGAACGATCAGTGCATTCGATTGCCAACGTGATTCAGAGCTCTGGAAGAAGGCACGTATCGGTTGAGGGGCACACGGATTCGATCGGTACCTTTGAGTATAATCAACGACTTTCAGAGGATCGCGCGCACTCTGTGGCCGCGGCACTGATGGCTGATGGTATACCGCGTCATCAACTTTCAACACGCGGTTACGGTGAGCGAAACCCTATCGCCTCAAACAGTAGCGACGAGGGTCGTAGTAGTAATAGACGTGTGGAAGTTGTGATCGAGAATCGCTAACGGAGAGAGCGATATCCTGGACCTGTTGACCCGTTTAGAGACCAGCGCCACCCATAATCTTTAGTGCTTTATTCAAGTAAGGACGCCGATCTGACACGACTTAAGTAATCGCAGATAAGAGCCGAAAGACCCTCTATTATGGCAGAGGGGAAAATTATCTCATTCGTGAGCTCTGGAATCACGTACGGACTACCTGTTGAAGTTGTAGGTGAGATGGTGCCGCTCAAGCGCCTCGAACCTATGCCTGGGGTTCCTCAGCAAGTGCGCGGTGGCTTGGTTATTCGCGATGAACTTATTCCCGTTCTGGATCTACGCATGCTCTTGGGACATGAAACGCTATTGGCTGAGCGCACAACCTTGGTCAAATCGTTGAATGAGAGAGAGCAGGAACATCTTGCCTGGATCGATGACCTGGTAAAATCTGTAAAAACCGGTGAGGAATTTAGAAAAACCACTGATCCTACTAAATGCGCCTTTGGCCAGTGGTACTACTCATATGAGCCGCAGGATTCCGTGATTGAGCGGTTATTTAAACAGTTCGAGGAACCGCATAAGGAGATTCATGCATTGGGTGTGACTGTGCTTGAGAAACTACGTAGCGGCCACCAAGCAGAGGCGCTTCAGCTGATTGAGAAATCAAGACGCGGCACATTGCAGCAGCTTCAAATTCTTTTTAGAGAGTTCAAAGAAGCGCTAATTCAAGATCTGAGAGAGATCACCATTATCTTAAGGTCCCCGGATGGTCACAGCACGGGGCTCGCGGTCGAAACAATTCAACAGATCATAGACCTTTCAAGAGCTGACACCAGCGCGCATGCGATTGAGGGGCAAGCTCCGTTGGTTGGAAGCGCGTTAAAGGTATCCAATAACGTAGTCTACTGTTTAAATCCGGAAGCGCTCTTTAAGACAGCGCAAGCATAGCCCATACATAGCCTGCGTAGTTCTTCCTATTGATCTTCCTATTGTTCTTCCTATTGACGTAAACCCTCAAGTCTCGCAATACGTTCCTCGATCGGTGGATGGCTAGCGAATAAGCGCCAAAAGCCCCCGGCCTTTCCGGAAATCTTTAAAGTGGCCAAGGCGGGCTGATTTGCGGCTGGCTGACGGGCGCCTGCCAGAGCTTTAAGCGCCGACACCATTGGGGTGCGCCCGCAATATTTTGCAGAGCCAGCATCAGCTCTGAATTCTCTTTGGCGCGAGAACCACATGACGACCATAGAGCCTAGCAAACTCAAGAAAATATCAAGACCGATAACCACAAGGGTGCGCACCAGAAAACGCTGCTCTTCGCGCACGTTTTGAGCGACGATAGAGGCGATCACTCGCGCCAAGAACATAGAGAAAGCGTTAACGATACCCTGAATCAGAGTCATGGTTACCATGTCGCCGTTTGCCACGTGCGCAAGTTCGTGACCGGCTACGCCGCGAATCTGTTCCTTATCCATGCTGCGCAAGATGCCGGAGGAAAAAGCAACCAGTGCGCGACTGCGTGAGGGGCCCGTGGCAAAGGCATTAACTTCCGGACTCTCATAGATGCCGACTTCGGGAGGCTTGGGAAGACCTGCTGACCTTGAGATCTCATGTACCATGCGCACCAGCCAATCAAGGTCCCCGGCCTTGTTAGGTTCCAGCACCTTAATGCCTAGCATCATCTTGGCGGACCAACGGCTAATCAGGAGCGATATAAAAGCTCCACCCATACCCCAAATAAGGCAAAACACCATCAAGTCTTGCCAGGCGCCACTTCGGGGGTTAATCCCCAGGAATGCCAAGGTTATGGAGATAGTCGTAACAACTAGGATATTAGTGAGTATAAACAAGAAGATACGCTTAAACATGTAATGCTCCCCAAACGGTTTACCGAGTAAAGATAACCATGAATATATAGAATATCAATGGTATTCGGATTGCACCAGTGTCGCGTCGACAACTCCTCGGCCTGTGCCGCTAGGCGGCACGCAAGCGATATTAGCTAGCCAAGGCCTCGTTATGCAGCACCATGACAGGCTCTTTGCCTTCGCGAATTACCTCGGGGGTTATCACGATCTCTTTCACCTTGGGGTTGCTTGGCACATCGAACATCACATCTAACATGCATTTTTCTAAGATAGATCTTAAGCCGCGCGCGCCGGTTTTCTTTTCCAGCGCCATCTCCACAATGGCGTTTAGCGCCTCTTGGGTAAAGCTTAGATCTACTCCTTCCATGTCCATCAGATGCTGATACTGCTTTACTAAGGCGTTCTTGGGTTTGGTTAAAATGTCGATTAAGGCATCCCGATCAAGCGGTGATAACGGAGCAATTACCGGAACGCGACCAATGAATTCCGGAATCATACCAAACTTTAGCAAATCTTCTGTTTCGATCGCCTCTAGAATGTGATCGTTTCGTTCCGAGACTGTAGCCATGCTGGTACCAAAGCCCAAGCTTTTCTTCCCTATACGTTGCTTAATAACTTTATCAATCCCCTCGAACGCGCCGCCGATCACGAACAAGATGTTGCTTGTGTCCACCTGTATAAACTCTTGTTGTGGATGTTTACGGCCACCTTTGGGCGGAACGTTGGCCTTGGTGCCTTCAAGAATTTTCAAGAGAGCCTGCTGCACGCCTTCGCCCGAGACGTCACGCGTAACAGAAGGCGTATCGCTCTTGCGTGCAATTTTGTCGATCTCATCAATATATACTATCCCGCGCTGCGCTTTTTCAACATCGTAGTCTGCCGACTGAAGCAGATTAACGATTATGTTCTCCACATCTTCGCCAACATATCCAGCTTCGGTTAAGCTAGTGGCGTCGGCGATGGTGAATGGCACATCAAGAAATTTTGCTAAGGTTTGTGCTAACAATGTTTTTCCGGAACCTGTCGGGCCAATTAAGAGAATATTCGATTTATGAAGTTCTACATCCGGACGTGTTAGCTGATTATTTTGAATTCGTTTGTAATGGTTATGCACCGCCACCGAAAGCACTTTCTTGGCGTGTTCTTGGCCAACCACGTATTCATCTAAGAAATCTAGAATATCCTTAGGTGTGGGAACCTGAAGGCGTTGTGAGAACGAGGTGGCTTCGCCCAGCTCTTCGGTGAGAATGTCGTTGCAAAGCTCGACACACTCGTCGCAAATATACACGCCCGGCCCAGCGACGAGCTTTCTAACTTCGTCCTGGTTCTTGCCGCAAAATGAGCAGATTAAGTGGTTACCTTTACCAAAATCTCGAGCCATCTTAATTACCTAAAAAAACCTTTGTAAACCGTTAGGTTACTTGGATAGCTAGTGCTTCCCTGATAAACCCAACTAAGTGTTAAGATGCAGCTAAGGCCTCTTTGGAAGCCCTACTCTCTAAGTTAGTTATCGACCGCTGATAGAGCATGCTTTACAAAGGAATCTAGCGCATTCTGACAATTTGAGTGGTTTTATTGAGGGGCGACGCATGGGCGCAAAGTTGTAATATATTTGTTAAAGTTGTTCGTATCCGCTCTAAGAAAGTCGTTGACAGTTATCAAGATTCCAGCTCGGCGCGCAAAATGGCTGGCTGGGCGAATAAAACTCCTAGCAAAATTCCCCAGCCATTAATAAGCAGATCTCGAATATCGAAGACCCGACCCGGATCGAGACCTTGCAAAAGTTCGTCGCTGATACTGAATATGGTGGCATATGTCAGCGTCCACAAGCGCGCTTTAGCCTCGCTTGGTTTGCCGGAGGCAATTAAAGCTGTGCCAGTCAGCACAGCATAAAGTAGAGGATGCATCCACTCGACAGTTTGGTTGACCGTGAGCGCGCATAAAAGCAGCAGATTTGCGACACCTAATAGATGGGGCGCAAAAAGGGAGAGATCTTTGCGGGCTAATTTAAGATAATAGATCGATAACAACAGCAAGCAGCAGCAAAAGCAGAACAATTCTGTGCCCGGGTCTAACCATGGTTCTACTCTAAGCTGCAAAGTCCTGCCAAAGGGCACCAGCGCCAGAAGTACAAGCGCCATAAAGCTGGCAGCAAAGGCGGCTAGCTCGCTTCTTTTACTGAATCTTGGTCTCGCGTTTATCATCGATAATGAGATAGGATTTAAACCTAGAGAGAGGAAGTTTTTATGAGCGAAGAGAATAAATTTAAAGTAAGCGATCGCGTCAAGCGTGTAAAGGGTGGTGGATGTTTTGGCACGGTTAAAGATGTGCGTGCGGAGATCTCGACCAATAAGTCCGATACGCGCGAAAAGCCGATTATGATCGGAGTGCTTTGGGATAACGGCACGCTCTCTTACTTCGCACCTGCGGCGTTGAGTGAAGCTTCTTAATTCGCGCTGCGCCCTATAAGAACTTCCCTTCGCGCCCTTCTACTAACCTAGTCAGGTTGGCTTTGTGGCGATAGATCACAAGTATAGAATTGGTTGCAATCGCCAGCGCGAGGACGTCGGGAGTTTCCGAAAGAAATGCGATAATGGGGGCCAATAGGGCTGCGCCAACTGAGGCAACCGAGACAATCCTACATATCCAGAAAATTACTATAAAGACGAGTAAGCTGAACGATGCTGTGCCAGGGGAGAGCGCAAGCAGGACGCCCAAACTTGTCGCCACGCCTTTACCACCAGGAAGTTTGCCTGGAACAGAAAAGCAGTGGCCCGCCACGGTTGCTACGGCCACCAAGGCCTTAGTCTCCTGATCTAGCCCGAGCCAACCCGCAATTGATATAGCTAATAGTCCCTTGCCCACATCAAGTAAAAGCGTGGTCAGCCCGCTGCGTTTGCCGAGCACCCTTGAGACATTTGTGGCGCCAACATTCCCGCTGCCGTGTTCCGTAATTTCAATGCCTCGTAGCTTGGCGACGATCTTGCCGCTAGGAAAGGCGCCTAACAGATAGAATGGAAGTAGCGAGAACAGTCGGAAGAAGATATCCAGCATGTGATTACTGTTAAGTGAGGCTCGTACGCAGAGAAGCGATGGCCGCCTTACGGTCCGGCGCGTTAAAGATATAAGAGCCAGCGACAATAACGTTGGCGCCAGCTTGAAAGCAGAGCTTGGCTGTCTCGGCGTTTATGCCACCGTCAACTTGTATGTCAAAGTTTAGCGCCTGGCGTTTTCTCTCTGCCGCTAATATTTCAATTTTCGAGAGACATTCCGGCATAAATTTTTGTCCGCCCCAGCCCGGATTTACGGTCATTACGAGCACCAGGTCGCAGTCTGATAGAAGCGGTAAAACGGAGTCAATCGGAGTTGCGGGCTTAACTGATATGCCGCTTCTGATTCCAAGGCGGCGCAAAGACTTTAAGGCCTCTCTTGGATTTGCGCTGGCTTCTACATGGAAGGTGATAAGATCGCTGCCGGCTTCCTTGAACGTATCAAAATGCCGCTCCGGTTCCATGATCATTAGATGCGTATCCAACAAAAGGGCTGAATGTCGCTTGGCCACCTTCACGATGTTGTCCCCAAAGGTAATAGGAGGCACAAAGCTACCGTCCATAACATCGATGTGGATCCAATCTGCGCCTAGCGCGCTAATTTCTGAAATCTCCGCACCATAGCGGGCGGGGTCTGCCGACAGAATTGATGGTGCGATGAGGACTGCCATAATTATGCTCCAAAAACAGTGGAATTATCCAGACTTGTGCCTTTTATAAATTCTCTAATGGGTAAGCGCGTCTTGCCTTCCATTTGCACTTCCTCAAGCGCCAAAAGATCGCGCGCGCAGCGGATCTCAAGCGTATGTTTATCTAAACGCGCCACGGCGCCGCACGCCAATGCGGCTGAATTTGATAGGGCTTTGGCGACTTCGGCCTTGTAAATTTTCACGCGTCTTCCGGCTAAAAAAGTAAAGGCCCCAGGATAGGGGGATAGAGCGCGAATCTGACGCTGAATAATCTCCGCCGGTTGGTCCCAGTTGATGCGGCACTCCTCGTTAGAGATCTTGGAAGCATATTCGACTTGAGCCTCATCCTGCGGGGTCGCCTGCACTTTTCCGGTAAGAATTTCCAAGAGGTGAGATTTTAACAGATCCGCCCCAGTCTGTGCGAGCTTATCGTGTAGTTCGCGGAAATCATCTTGTCCTGTAATATCTATGACCTTTGAAAAAAGCACAGGTCCAGTATCAAGCCCTCGTTCCATCTGCATCAAGCACACGCCGGTGTGTTGGTCGCCAGCCATGAGGGCGCGTTGTATAGGAGCGGCGCCGCGCCAGCGTGGCAAGAGCGATGCGTGCACATTTATGCACCCGAGTCGTGGCAGCTTCAACACTGATGTGGGCAAGATCTGCCCGAAGGCGACTACCACTCCAAGATCCAAATTTGGGCAAAGCTTCTCCAGCGCTTGCTGCTCTTGCTTTAGCTTTTCAGGCTGAAAGACAGGAATCGCGAGGCTCTGTGCGGCCAGCTTTACGGGTGAGGGCTGAAGTTTATTGCCACGCCCTGCGGGCCGGTCCGGCTGGGTAACTACTAAAACAAGCTCTACTTGTTCTAATGAAGCGATAGCGCGCAAACATGGCACCGCAAATTCAGGGGTCCCAAAAAAGGCGATACGTGGGCGGGTTTCAATCATCATCCTCGTCACCGTCGTTTTGACGCGAAACCCAACGTTTAAACAGTTCACGTTTAAGGCGACTCAAGCGATCGACAAATAAGATCCCATCTAAATGATCGATCTCATGCTGTATACAAATCGCCAGTAACCCTTGAGCCTTGAATTCGAAACTATTGCCATGGCGGTCTTGAGCCGTAACTTTTAAAGATTTCTTTCGCGGCACGGTGTCTCTGTACCCGGGGATACTTAGACAGCCCTCTTCAGACGAGGTTCTCCCCTCACTTTGAAGAATTGTTGGGTTTACTAACTCTATTAGCTGGCTGGGTTCCTCAGGCTCATCCCGAATATCGATCACCACCGCGCGCACCTGCGCCGCTACTTGCGGCGCGGCTAAGCCGATGCCTCGTGCGGCATACATGGTTTCTGCCATATTGGCTAATAAGCTGTGAAGCTTTTGATCAAATACAGTTACTTCTTTGGCAACTTCCTTCAATCTGGAGTCAGGATACTTTACGATTTCTAGCTTTGGCATAGCGCTTCAATCATAGCATAGTGGCTGAAAATATCGAGTGCTGCTCGGATTGAGGGCCTTATTAAGATCTGCAATAATCCCAAGCAATGATCGACCTGAGTCTCCACGAAGCCCAACTTTTTCGTATATGCAGCGCATTTTTCGGGGAAGAGCGCGTGCTTTTAAGAATGAAGGTGCTGACGGTTTGCGGCGGGAGCTTGCCCACCCCAGCGGAACGGCAGCTTTCAAACGCCACTCCCAACCCAACTGAATGGGCCAAGCAGAATAATTGTCTTATCACGGTTGTAAACGCTGAGGATCAACCGCGGCTAGTGATTGAATTCTTTTCCGGCTTCGAGAAAGGGATCGATGTGGTAGAGTTGGAGCATCAACGTTATTTAAAGCCCATCTTGAAAGCCGCTGGCATTCAATATTTGACCATTTCTATGCAGGAGTTTAACGAGATTTTGAATCCCGAAAGTAATTTGGATTTTGTGGCGTGGCTAAAGGCCAATGTGGAAATTGGTGAATCCGAGCCGGAGGAGCCTGAAACGGGTGGGCATGTTTAATTATCAGTGGGTAGCGATTGTATTGGTATTAGTCTTTGCGGCTCGCTTACGGGTATTCAAGAAGAATGTACCGGGGGCTCTTCTTTGCTTGGCATGTTTGGCGTTTCTTGCAATATTTTCAATCTCGCACACCACTTGGTTTGTGCACCGAAAAGGCGCCTTATTGGTTTCGCCATTTGAGGCCGATCAATTAGAGATAAAGAGCCGCTTGTTTCGGGAAAGCCTCAATCGCTCCCTTCAACGCTTGCCCCGCAAGCACACAAGCAGATGGGCGATTAGAAGTCCTTGGCCCGTGAGTTCATATTCGGCGGCTACGCGCTTATTGCAGAGTTCGCCCAACGGCTCAGCGGTTCTATGGTTGGCAAAAGGGCAGCTCAATCTGGCACTTCGAGATCTTGGAGTAGTCAGCCTCTCAGGTTTAGATCCGCATATATCGATAGATCAGATCCGTGAACTTAAAGTTGTTCCAGCACCGCCCCTCATAAACTTTTCATTGGAACCAGAGTTAGACTCAGTGCGTTATCTCGCCAGAGTCTTCGGAGGCTACAGCGAGAGCAATCCAGAAACGCTATATCGTGATGCCGCCTTTTATAACGCTCGCTGGCGAAGCTTCTCGCATAAATCGGCAGCGGGCTTCATGCTTGGCAACTACTATCTCATGCAGAGCATAAACGGTGGAGCTATCGAGCTAGGCGAGCTGAAGTGCGCCATTAACACCTATCAGAAAGCTCTCCGGTATATCAGGCCCAAAGAAAATACGGCAGTTTTGGCGGCCTTGCTGAATAATTTCGGCGTGGCAAGCTATATTTCTTCGATAGTCTCTGGGAAAACAAGGGAGAAACAGCACGCCTTAAAGTATTTTGCTGCTGCTTTTAGAATGCGGAGCGCTTATAATCCAAACGGAGTTCCCCTGTGGGGGGCGGATGCAGCTATTCAGAATTTGGGATTTTTAAAGCACAAAAAGGCATTGAAGCTTTTAGGCACAAAGAACCGTAGAAAAGGGGCGAAGAATCATGGGCATGGACAAGCAAGTAGTCGAGCAAGTAGCCGAGCAAATAAGAGCGCAGCTTAAATATACATTAGACCAGAGCAACTTTCCGTTTCTTGGCCCTGCCTATATCGGGAAAGTCAGGGATTGTTATGCTCATGACGGATTGCGCGTCTTGGTAACAAGCGATCGTCTAAGTTGTTTTGATCGGGTGGTTACAAGCGTGCCTTTCAAAGGTCAAGTCTTAAACGCCATCGCCAATTACTGGTTTTCGCTGACGTCAGATGTAATTACGAATCATATTGTGGATACGCCGCACCCCAATGTCATGATCGTAAAAAATTGCGAAATTCTTCCGGTGGAAGTGGTGCTGAGAGCTTACATCGCAGGTGGCGGCTGGCGCGAATATGAGGCTACAGGTGAGGTTAGTGGCGTGAAGTTGCCTAGTGGGATGAAGCAATGTCAGGCGCTGCCAGCGGTAACGATCACTCCTTCCATTAAGGCCCCTAAAGGGACTCATGATGAGCCGATTTCAGAGGCAGAGGTTGTGAAGCGCGGTCTAGTGCCAGGAAAACTATGGGACGAGGTGCGAGAAAGAGCCCTAGCCCTCTTTGAGATCGGGGCGCGCGAGAGCGCCAAGCGTGGATTAATACTGGTCGACACTAAATATGAGTTCGGCCTGCATCAGGGGAAATTAATTCTGGCTGATGAAATTCATACTTTAGATTCTTCGCGGTATTGGAGAGCTGATTCATATCCAAGCCGGATGGAGCGTGGTGAAATGCCGGTAATGCTAGATAAGGAGCCCATTCGGCAGTGGTTGATCGGCCAGGGATTTAAAGGAGATGGACCGATTCCCAGCTTCAGTGATGATTATAGAGTCAGCTTAGCAAAGCATTACCTTGACTCGGCTGAGCTTATTATTGGGCATCCGCTCTCTGTTGAGGTGGGTAATGTGGCTGAGGCCATAGAGCGATGCTTAAGAAACCATACCTTGCTTCAACCTAGAAAGAGCAGTTGAATCGTAGCGAGGTGGCGGAGATGGCTGGAGATCTTGAAGTTTTCGACGGAATTGGCACGGAACCCACTGCTGTCCGGTAAGACATTGTAATTTGGGTCTTTAACCACGGAGGTCACGGAGAACACGGAGAAAACATTGAGGATTTCTCTCTCCGTGACCTCCGTGTTCTCCGTGGTTAAATTCAAATCGCGAAAACTACAAATTCCTGTTTTCCCTTTTGAAATCAAGAAATTACAGCATCACCTCCACCTTTATACCGGACACGCATGCACGGAACCCTAGCACCGCTAGGGTGAGTACCAATTCCTAGAAAACTTCAAGAGATTCAGCCATATTCGCCACCGTAGTAGATTCAAATGCTCTTTCTAGGTTCAATAGTTTGCGGCGCTTTGTCGCTTGCGATTATTGCCCGGCCTGCTCGATACTCCTATAGTGCGCCGCAAAAGTTACCTTACGATTCGACGGATATGCGGCGCACTATTTGTTGTTTTGCCTCTCTCCGGTCGGCGTTATAGTAGGTTGCATAACTTTGAGTCGCTTCAATTTGTAAGGTAAGTTATGCAACCTACTATAATTGCACGATTGCTCTGGTGAGCTATTGAGGATTTTTTGCGAATGCCGATCATACTTTGGTTCTGCGTATCAATTGCCATAGGCGCTTACATAACCGGACCTATCATGGACCCGGATCTGTGGTGGCATATCACGGTTGGACGCTGGATTTGGGCTCAAAAAGCCGTACCCGTGGTTGACCATTGGAACTTATTCGGCGCAGGAAAGCCTTGGGTGGCGTATTCTTGGAGTAACGAGGTTGTTTATGCGTTAGTCGAGAGTCACTTTGGGATATTGGGACTACTTTCACTTAAACTAGGGCTTGCGGCGCTGATCGGGCTCTCATTTTTCTGGGTACTGTACCGCTTATCGAAAGATCTTTTTATTGGCGGGGCCTTTGGCGCGCTTACAACCCTATCGGTTTTTAATCATTTTACATTGCGTCCGCAAAGCCTTATCTGGGTAGTATTCGTTTGGCTAATCTACTTTTGCGAGGAGATTCGCTCCAAGGGGTTAACGGCGAAATCCCTCTTCGGGATTTTCTTGTGCATGTTTATTTGGGCCAACACTCATATCTCAGGCGCGCTCGGACTCTTTCTGATTTTCTGTTGGTTAATCGAAGTTGATGTTTTTTTAACAGTAAAGGTGTTAGCGCTAGGTTTTATTGCGACCTTATTAACGCCCTATTTAGGAGCCGAGTGGCTAGTTTTCCTCGGTACGAGTTCGCATCCTTTCTCCCATAAAACAATCGTCGAGTTTCATCCGGCCAATATTACGCAGCATTCGACCGGGTTCGTAATATTCTTTGGCGCAATCTTGCTTTATTTCGCACATTACATGCCGCGTGCATTGGGAACGATGCGGCTCTTGGGCGCGATTGTTTTTCTGTTGGCCGGAGTGACGGTTGTCAAATTTCTGCCATTCGCTTCAATTATCATATGTGCATTGATCGCTTTGTATTTTAGAGAGGGGGCCTTCGAGGTTCAAGGTTTAGGGGAAGGGGTGCGACGACTGAAGCATCAATTCGAAAGAATTCCCGAGCAGGGGTTGGCCTTCTTATTCCTTTGTTTGTTAGCCGTCAGTATAAGTCGCGTTTGGGCAAGGCCGCTAAGTCAGGAGATCGTTCCGCAGGCAGCCGTAGATTTTATGTTCAGCCAAAATCTGCCAAAACCCTGGCTGAACGATTTCGAACATGGCGGATACATGATTTACCGATTGAGCGACCGGAAGGGCGCCGTGTCCGATCTTGTTCCCATAGATGGTAGAACTAATGTGACCCCTCAGGAAGTTTTTGATAAGGCCGATGCGGCCTTAAGAGGTAAAGCCAACTGGCAAGAGTATCTTGATATGGTAAAACCCAACACGATTTTATGGCCTAGCGAGAGCCCCTTATGCTCCATTTTGGAAGTGTCAGGTATGTGGTGTCGTGTCTTTCATAGCGGGGATAATAAGCGAGGCCATTCCGTGTTTGTACGCCGCGGGGCTGGGAAAGTTTGTTTGTAAGGGATATTTCCAGATTGCACGGCGCCCCGCCACCCCTGATAATACGCAATTAGTGATGCGAATTACATTTCTTAAGGTTTTTTCTATTTTTATTCCGCTTTTGGCAGGCAGTGCTGAGAGCTTTGCTGTTGCCAGACCCAAGCTCGTGATTAATCAGATCTCGGATTACTACGTTAGCTTTGTTGTCAGCAGCCCAAGAATAATTTCCGGCTCAAAGCCAGTGACCAGGAAGTTGGTTTTCGAAGCCGCCTGTGATGGCTCGCGTTATCAGCCTTTGGGCGCGCGCGTAAATCCGAGAAGGCTGGAGCTCTTTTACGATTCGCCGCCCTTGGATGTTAGGTGTAGTTACCGCGCGCGTGTAACTTACCGAAGCACGCGCAAGATCGCTAAGAAAGTTTTTTCAAATACGGTATGGGTGACCATCAATGAATCTGATTTAACGCAGGAGTTTATACCGCCAACACCTCCGCCCACGCCCAATCATGATTACTCAGGACCAAACTTGCCACAGCAATTTGCTGAATGCCGGAACGGTGTTGAAGTAGAGATGATCGAGCGAACTAATTATCATCGCCAGCAGAATGGCTTGGGCCTGGTGAGTTTTAGCGCCTTACTACATAAAGCCGCACGTATGCATTCCATTCGTATGGGGCTAAGTGGCGTACTATCGCACGAGGGCTGGATTGATGAAATTATGGGTCTCGGCTTTGACGGCAGTTTTGCAGCGCAGAATATCGCGAATGCAATCAACGACCCAGTTGTTGTGGTGGAGATGTGGATGACCAGTGAGATGCATCGTTTGAATATCCTTAGCGATCGGGCTACCACGATCGGCGTTGCATGTGTTCGTGATCGGAACGGACTTGAATGGTGGACGATGAATTTGGGTGGCTAACATACGAACTTGCAACGAATCTAGGCCGCCTTCTCCCATGTGCGTTTAGGTAAGGCCTTCTCCAGATCAGAGAAAAAGCCGCGGTTGTGCCAAAGATTGACGTCGCCGATCACATACAAAAAATCACGCGCCCTGGTAATGGCGACATTAACCAAGTTGGGTTTTTCGCCAGCCCAATCAGCTCCACGCGCAGTGCGGAAATCACATCCTAGTACAAATAGGACTATGCGCGCCTCTTTTCCTTGAAAAGAATGCACTGTGCCGGTGTGTTGTTTAATTTGACGAATTGTTTCCTGAGGGTACTTGGCACGTTTGAGTTCTGCCGCTAAAAAATTCTTAAGTTGGGTTCGGACCTCGCGAAAAGGAGAGATGATAAAAAGATCGTTCAAATTGTGGCCGTTGGCTAACAAACGGTACAGCATAGATAGAACAACTTGGCCCTGTTGCGGCACCCATTGCTTTTGAGCTGCTGCTCCTTCGACCTGAAACCAGGCTGAGGGTCCAAGAATTTCATGGTTGACCTGACGTGCGGCGGCCTGAATCATGATGCCGTCGTAAGCTATCTTATTTGCGAGGCTAAACATGGGCTCGGCGCAGCGACGGTGAACACACAAGGGGGTGCCCACCCAGAGTTTCTCCTGTCCGGAGTCAGCCAACCAGGTCCCGAAGTGGGAGCTCTGGTCGGCCAAAGTTTGAGCGGAAGAGGAGAGTGGCGAAAAGCGTACGCGGGTTTCGGGCGCTAACGCATTGGCAAGCTGACGCTCCAAGGCGTCTGGGGTGTTTACAATCGGTTCAAGTTGACGCTGGTCGCCGATCACGAGTGCTCGTTTGGCGCGCATCAGAATTCCGCATGCAGCCTGTGGAGTGGCTTGCCCGGCTTCGTCTATTACGACGTTACCGATACTCGCAGGCCCTAGCGCTGAAAACATTCTCTCGACCGAAGCGAGAGTCGTCGAAATTACTGGGATGACCATGAATAGAAGTTCAAACAGGGCTTGGGCATGCTCACGCTCGATTGCGCTTGGATTTGCGATAAAGCAGGAGAGCGCCTTTAGCTCTGATTGGAAGTTTGGCACTTCTCGTAACCATGCCTCTTGCAAGGTAAGTGCGGCTACAAAAAGATCGCTCCGGATCTTATTGCTAGCGCTCGAATGAAAAGGAGCCCGTAATTGCCATTCAGCGGAGCGTAAAGAAAGTTGGTCAAGCACGCTTCGCAGGTCCGGGGCTTTTTCACAGTGAGTCGCACGCCACTGCAGGAAATGTTTCTCCACCTCTAGAAAGCGCCGCTTGGCTTCAGAAAAACTTATGGCACCGGGCAAGGATTTATTTCGCCATTCAAAGAGGGTGAGGTGTGTACCATTATCACGACGGGCCTTACGCTCTTGCTCTGATTCCTGCGAAGGATAAAGAAAGGCCGCGCGTCTAAAGAGCTTTCGGTTAGCGGCATTTCCTAGCGGAACGGTTGGCATGCCCCACGGGCTATTATGCGCGTCGCGGGGTTGCGAGTCTTCTCGTTCGTCACGCAGCAGTTGATATAGGTTGGCGGTTGGTTGCAAATACGATAAAGTCTGGTGCTCTTCGGTTAATGAGTGCCTGAATGGAAGTTCCAATGAGATGTTTTCTACGGCAGCGTTATTATTGGAGGCGACAATTATTTCAAGTCCACGCAGTGCCGGAATTACAGGCCTATACTGAAAATCAGTCCGGCCTGAGAATCCTTCCGTGAAGGCAACAGCAAGAGCATCGGCGGGCTTCTTACATTTTGCCAGAATAGATGCACGCTCAACCACGGCGTTGGCCAAAAGATCGCGCACTAAAGTGGTTTTGCCGGTTCCGGGCGGACCGTTGACCGCATGCAGGCGCTGGGGGCTCGAACGATAAAGCTGCAGTGCTAATTCCTGACCGGTGCCGAGAAAAAATTCGGAGTTGGCCGGCCAACGTCCGGGCGTGACCCGATCCGCACGCAAGATTTTAGTCACGATAGGTTTGAACCCGTCAGCCAGCACATCTATTTTATCGAGAGAGGAAGGGGGAGCTGTCAAATACTCCGAGAGAGCAGAGAGAGCATTAGTGCTGCCGCCCTGCGTGATGTAGGCATGTACCCGTTCCAGATCGCGAATGTAGAAACTATTCAAGATATCAATCTTACGCCGCTTTCGTAAGAGCTGGCTAAGATCGGCATTGGACCTTGAATCTGGCTTCTGTTTTTTTGGATTTTTGAGATCCTCGTCATTCGACGCGACCTCTAGCTTCTTTTTCTTCCCAAGTCGGTGAGCCACGATTACACCGAGGAGATCGTTTGGGAAAAAATTGATCTTGCTTCCAAGAACGGTCGCTTTGCAAAAAGCGTCGAGTGTCTCATAACCTAATACGGCGTTAAGGGGAGCGCCATCTTCATCATCATCAAGCTCTGTCTCAGCGGGTGGAACCAATTTATTAATCAGGGTTGCAGCGAAGGCATCAAACTCCGCAATGGAAAGGGGTTCGGCGGATTGATATTTTGAGAGCGCCCAAGGCAGCGTAGAGACGCTAACATCATTCGAAAGCACTTCGCCAAGGTCAGAAAACGAGATCCGCAAATAACAACTGAGACCCTCTAGCTCACGTGGATCGGGAGCCTCTGAGTTTTGGATTCCAGGGATACGCGCTGAAAGTATGCGAGGAATTTCTGACATCAAGAACGGCAAAAGAAAAATATCAAAAGCGTAACTGCGCTCCGGATCAAGATTAAAAGCCGCAGGTTTCTCCCAAGGCAAAGGTTGTGGCTTGTTCAATTTTAATTCGAAGGTAGTGGGGTTCCTGTCAAAAACATCATCAAGCTTAAACGGCATGAATAGTTCCATGTCGCGCCAATATCGCAGAACCTTAGAAAGCTCCTGATCGCGAGGACGTTCGTTAGCAAGCAATGTTGATAAAACGTTGATAAAGCGCCCCTTGAAGAACCAAAGCAACATAACATCGATTGCACCACAATAGAATGCCCCGCGGAAATTTATTTCCCTATTTTTTTCTCAGAGACAATGCGCAACCCCAAGCCATTTCCCCAGCGCAGCCCCCGCCGCAAAGAATTTCTCGCAAAAGTTCTGGCAAATAAGTTAGTTTTGGCGCGCGTTAAGAGCTAAACGCAGCCCACGGGGAATGAACTCCACGCAAAAGCGTAGCGCTAGATACACCCCGGCCCACGCCGCGTTTAGACTTTAGTTATGCACTAGTGTTTGAGCTACCGGTACCGCTTGGCGTACGCCGCCGGGCAGGTAAATATCGGGGGCTTGTACGTCCCA
>CAZVWV010000038.1:25734-26482 GCA_964631745.1 uncultured Bdellovibrionales bacterium | reverse complement strand
CACGATACTTACAAGATCGAGATTAACGCATTTTCACCATCTGAAATAAAACAGATCTGTAATGTATCGGGGAGATCTGCACTACAGGTTTTGCAAGACTTACAGCAAGCCGGACTGGCCGGATTACCAGGCGGCGGCGCAGAGATACTTGACGACGATGTCAGACGGCGCGTGAGCCCTAAAAAGATCTCTGCCGATGAGTGGATAGAAATAATGGGGATTGCTCAAGGGCTCTCGCTCACAACTACCGCCTCGATGGTGATAGGTTTTGGCGAAACCATCACGCAGCGCCTCAATCATTTGGAGCGGCTTCGGTCACTTCAGGATCTCTCTATTGCCCGCGGCTTACGCGGTTTTACAGCCTTCATCTCATGGACCTTGCAACACAACCAGCAAACCTCAATTGGGCGCAGCCGCCAAGCCGAGAATTACGGTGCGGGCGTGACTGAATACCTGCGTAACGTTGCGCTTTCCAGAATTTATTTAGATAACGTCAAACACCACCAAGGTAGTTGGCCCACATTGGGGATAAACGTAGCTGAAGTCTCGTTGCATTTTGGCTGTGATGACATCGGTAGCACCATGATGGAAGAAAATGTGGTTTCAGCAGCAGGTGGACCGAGTAGTTCTAAGTGGTCGATGACCCCAGAGGAGCTTAAATCAGCTATTTTGGATGCAGGCTTCACGCCCGCGCAGCGAAATAGTTCGTATCAGTTACTCAAGATCTATTAACGTAACAACTGCAAGG
>CAZVWV010000038.1:5132-25724 GCA_964631745.1 uncultured Bdellovibrionales bacterium | reverse complement strand
CGGCTGTTGGTTAGCTTGCGCAAGTATGGCCACGCCAGCCTGTTGCAAGATATTTAGGCGAGTTAGTTCTGCCGCTTCTTCGGCTACGTCTACGTCTCTAATACGACTTTCAGCGGCTGTGAAGTTTTCTCTCGCCACCTGTAAATTATTAATGGTCACCTCAAGTCGGCTTTCCGCGGCTCCGAGCGTACCACGATTTCTCGTTACCGAAGTGATGGCCAAATTGATAGCATCCAATGCTGCACGCGCTGCACTCTGGGAAGCATCGTTGCTTGTGCCAACGATTGAATACAAAGGGGCTGACGAACCCGCCCCGGCCAGTCCGAGCGCATTCAAAGTTGCCTGAACACCTGAATACGTTATCTGCGATACGGATGTGCCGTCGAAACCAACTTGGAACACTACCGTACTACCGCCGCTAAGAAGCTTTAGCCCGTTAAATTCAGTGGTGATAGCAATACGCTCGATTTCGCTCATGAGAGCATTGAATTCAAGTGAGAGCGCGGACCGTTGAGAGTTATCCAAGACTCCGTTTGCGGATTGTTCAGATAGCTCGGCCAACCGTGATAGCACGTTTGTGATCTGCGCGATGGCGCCGTCTGTTATCGTAATAACCGAAACACCGTCATTCGCGTTTCTAATCGCTACCGAAGCCACGCGCGCATCGGCTTTTAAGTTCTCCGCGATTGCTAATCCAGCCGCATCGTCTTTCGCCCGGTTGATTCGCAGTCCTGATGATAAGCGTTCATAAGCGCGGTCCAAACCGGCGGTCGCCTGCGCCATATTGCGCTGCGCGCTTATGGACGGGAGGTTGGTACGAATATTGAGAGCCATCTTCTAAATCCTTATAAAACCCTTTCTAATCCTTTAGAAGTTTCTAAATTATCCTCTTAGCAATTGTAAGGCTAACTGTGGTTGTGAGTTGGCTTGCGCTAAGACTGAGGCACCGGCCTGTTGCAAGATGTTTAATCGGGTCAACTCTGCCGCTTCAGATGCTACGTCCACATCTCTAATGCGACTCTCGGCGGCTAGGAAGTTTTCCCTAGCTACCTGCAAGTTACCGATGGTAACTTCTAGCCGACTTTCCGCCGCGCCCAGCGTTCCTCTGTTACGGGTGAGCGAAGTTATTGCTAGACTAATCGCGTCCAGCGCCAACCTTGCGGCCGATTGGGATTCAAGATCTGTAGATCCGATGATCGAGTACTGCACAGATGACGTACCGGTACGGGCCAGACCAAGTGCTTGCAAAGTCGCCTGCACCCCGGAATATGTAACCTGCGATAAAGAGTTCGAATTGAATCCTACCTGGAAGACGACTTCGCCTCCGGCAGAGAGCAACTTTAAGCCGTTAAATTCAGTGGTCAACGCGATACGTTCAATTTCGTTGGTGAGCGCCTTGAATTCGTTATCAAGCGCGGAACGTTGTGAGTTGGCGAACACGCCGTTGGCGGATTGTTCCGCTAGTTCACCCAGACGTGACAACACGTTTCCGATTTGCCCGATGGCTTGGTCCGCGATGGATATAATGGAGATACCGTCGCTGGCGTTTCTTATAGCTACGCTAGCCACTTTAGAATCGGCCTTTAAGCTTTCTGCGATGGCCAATCCTGCCGCGTCATCACGAGCACGATTGATTCGCAATCCCGATGACAAACGTTCATACGATGTATTTAATCGCGTAGTGCTCTGATCGAGGTTACGCTGAGAAATTAGCGAGGGGACGTTAGTTCTAATGTTAATCGACATGCCTATGCTCCATGGCCGAAAAATTAATCCTTATGAAACAAGTTGCGATCAAACCGACGCGCGAAACTGCTCTCTTGCTTCTGACTGTTGATTAGCAAGCAGCTTGCCAAGTGAAAAAGTTGCCCAAGGCATGTAAAGCGTTAGCGCTCCTCGGGCTCTTCGTATTCACTCTTGTTATTGAAGACGCGATCCACATATTCTCGCGTTGAATCAGGGAGATATTCTCGCACCTGCTCAAATACGGCAGGGTTGAATCCGGCCTTGCCTGCCCGTTCCTGAGCCGAGGCAACCCTGCCCTCGCCAGCGTTAAATGCCGCCACTGCAAACTTCTCAAGTGAGGCATAATTTGCCGCTGGGGTAGTTACCAGCTCATTTGGTAGTTCCGAACGCTTGTTAAATATTTCGTGCAGATGTCGTAAGTACCCTACCCCCAAGTCTACATTAGTTTCCGGGTCGAATGGATTATAGTCGCCATCACGGCCAAGTTTCTTGTGGAGATGCGCTCCCGTCTTATCTAATAGCTGAAATAGCCCCTTACTGGCGAACCCATCGGAACTCACAGCTGTCGGATTAAAACTTGACTCGGCCGAGACCACTGCCATGCTAAGCGCTGGGTCAATGCCGTGCTTCTTTCCGGAGTCGTTTACCATCTGCCTAACTTGCTCTACCCTCACCTTCTGCGCAGCAGCGCCAATGCCCTTACTTGGAATACGGCGGGCCTCAAGCACTGTCGGAGTTTTGACACTGCCAGCAGAATCATCATTGGGAAAGCGGCTAGGAATTGGATCGAAAATCGGGGGGATTGTAACGGGCTTGCTGAGGTTTAAACTCGCAAAATCACTGCCGTCGACCAACTCCGAGGGTTGCGGCACCCTGCCTAAACTTGCGCGAGGCTCACTCTGCGTTACAGATTTTGCGGCTTTGGGCGGAAGGTCTGCCAGAAGCGTTCCAAAATTCTGTGAGCCAGATGGTGGTTTATTCTCTGTTCGATAGAGAAGGCGACTTAGCTCTTTGTACTGGGCCCTAAAATCAACTCGCATAATGGTACTAGTTACTATTAGCAGCCAACATGCCAGCGTGAGCGCGGCTAATACCCAGAAATCACAAAGTTATTTGCACCGTGGGGAGCAATCTCTGTCGGGATTTTGGCGGTCTTAGCCCCTTGCTGGTCTAACAGTTAGCGAAAGCGGAAATGCCGGCTATAAGAATTTTTCGTAGCCTTTGACTTATGTTTTTATGATCCGATTATTAAACGATACCGCGCTTAGTCCACAATGCCAGACGTAATAACCTAGTAGCTGTAGAGCGTAAAGCAAATCCATGGATTGACGATTCCTATCGTGCGAGGCCTATGTGGCTGCGGTGTTCCGGGAACGGGAGTCCAATGAAATCTTGTCTATTTTGCATTGTTATAGCAATTCTACCGGCTAGTTCGGCCTTTTCTATTGATTCTTCACTCTTTCCTCCCGATCAGCATGTGGCTGACCAGGATCTCAATATTAGGACTGTCAAGAATCCTTCTCACTCGGAAATTTCTAATGGGCAGCTGTCCGATGAACGCGAAGGTGAATATATTGTTATTCATTCGACCAAGTCTGTTCTTGCGGCTACCCGCGAGCGCTTCAGTCGTGGAGCCTTCGCTCCCAATTCTGGATTAAACCCAGGTGTTTCGCGAGCACAACAAGCGACAGTTAAATCCTTTATGACCTCGCAAGTTGCCGCCGTTCGAGCTGAGCAGTCTAAGTTTAAGCGAAAATTAAGGTCACTTGCGATGTCTGATCAGCCAAAGTTGAGCTCGGTCAGGCAAGTTTTGAATGCAACCATTATGCGAGGAGTGCCTCGTGCTGTAGCGCAAAGGTTGAAAGCGCAGGGTTTCAACATAGTACAAGCTCGCAGGGTTCAAGCAGAGCTAAGCGAAAGTGTGCCCTTTATTGGCGCCGACCAGGTATGGCAATTAAATGATCACAATGGGCACCTTTTGACTGGAAGAGATACTCGAGTTGGCATAATCGACACAGGGATTGACTACACCCATGCAGATCTTGGCGCTTGCACGACCGGCCAATTTCTTTCCCAAAGTTGTGCTAAGGTAGTTGGCGGATACGACTTTGTTAACGATGATGCTGACCCCATGGATGACCACTTTCATGGAACACACGTCGCGGCAACTGTTGCTGGAAATGGCTACTATAAAGGGGTTGCTCCCGACGCTAAACTTATAGCCTATAAAGTTCTTGGAGCTACCGGCAGCGGTTCCTCGGCGGATATTATTGAAGCCATTGAGAGATCGATTGATCCTAACCAAGACGACGATTCGTCTGATCACCTAGATGTGATTAATCTGAGTCTTGGTAGTAACGGTGGCAATCCAGATAGCCCAGATTCACTTGCGTTAGATGAGGCTATGAACGCCGGTGTTGTAGCAGTGGTTGCTGCGGGTAACTCTGGCCCCGGTGAAAGTACCATTGGAAGTCCTGGGACTTCACGAGAAGCAATAACCGTCGCAGCAACAAATAATTCTGGAGTTATCACGAGTTTTAGCTCTCGTGGACCGGTGGTTTGGGATGAAAACATATTAATAAAGCCCGATATCGCGGGGCCAGGAGCCGGCATTTGCGCGGCAATGTCACACCTTTATTCAGGGGGAAGTAACTGCGGCAACGGCACGCATCTTCGGTTGAATGGAACCTCGATGGCAACGCCGCATGTTGCTGGGCTAGCGGCTTTAATCAAACAAGCAAACGTAACGCTGACTGCCCGCGAAGTTAAATCAATTATTTTGTCAACCGCCCGTGAGTTGATTAATCCCAGTACGGGAGTTGCATACTTAAAAACTGAGCAAGGCAATGGACTAGTGCAAGCTGAAGCAGCCGTGGAAGCAGCACTCAGCGGGGCAGTGCCCCCACTTGCGCAACTGTTTACGACTGGGTCACTAAGTGGAGACTCCGTGGCAATAATTGGCACAGTTGCTGGTGATGACTTTGAAAGTTATACCGTCGAATTCCGATCGAATGATGCCGGCGTTTGGAGTCTGATTGGAGGTGGCTCTTCACTGGTAACTAACGGCACGCTAGTCAACTGGAACATCTCTGGATTAGCGTCAACTAGCTATCAATTGAGACTTACAGTGCATACCGCCAGTCATAGTGCTACAAATACCTCCTCGGTAGTAGTCAAGAATGTTGCCATAAAATCTCCGATATCTCCGGACACGTCAATTTATGACCATGACTTAATTCTATCCGCTGCACGGCGCGTGCCCATAGTTGGGTCGGCCCGCGGAGCAAATTTTAGTCATTATTCGATAGAGATTTGCTGGCATTTTACAGATCAGGAAGGATGTAGCGATGCTGGTGTAGAACTTCAGGCTGCTGGCGCCAGCCAGGTTCTTAATGATGCATTGGGCTCCTTTAGGGTCTCGGAATTGCCGGTCGTGCGTAGTGGTTTGTATGAAATAAAGCTTCACACACATTTTGGAGATAGTCGTCCTTCAGAAACGGCAACTCGCGAAGTTTATGTTGATACGAGACTTCTCGAGAACTTTCCACCAGAACTTCCATTTACATGCTCGAAATCCTACTGCTTTGACTACGGAGAGCAGCCAATTCTTGCAGATTTAAACGGCGATGGTAAAAAGGAAATTTTGATCGCTCTTGATAGCACCTTGCACGTCATTCAAAGCAACGGCGAGGAATTGCCGGGTTGGCCAATGGCAGTGAATAAGCCCTTGATGGTGCCAGTTCAAGCAGCAGACCTGGACAACAACGGCTCACTTGAGGTTGTTGTTGAAGGATACAGCTTTGCTGGATCAAATATTGAGGGCACGATATTTGTGTTCAAGAGTGATGGGAGTTCGTTTCCCGGATGGCCAAAGAATTATTCAATGTCAATCACCAGCCCTAAACATCTTCCGGGGGAGCCGCTAACTATCGTCGACCTTAACGGTGATGGACAGCGTGAACTGATTGTGGGCCCAACAGAGGTTTACAACAAGGACGGGAGTGCTTATGGTGGTTGGCCCTCAAGCTTAACAGACGTGCCAGTCTTGGCGTATAAAGGAATCGCCGTTGGTGACCTCGACGGCGACAGCCAACCAGAGTTAGTTTGGGTAGGAACTGATTGGCAGTCGTGGAATACGTCGGATATCGAACACTCGATGTTAGTAATACAAAGCCATACTGGTGCTTTAGTCAGCGCCTTGGAGTTCGACGGTATTTCTGCATCTGCACCAATCTTGGCAAAGCTTGACCATAGTGGCTCACGATCAATTGTGTTTGCCTTGCGAGAGAATCACGAGGGTGTGACCCGAATATATGCACTAGATTCGCAGGGAAATAACAAGCCTGGCTGGCCGGTTTCGATTACAAATGTAGTTTTAGGACACTATCTCTTTGTTACCGGTTTTGCGGCAGCGGATTTTGATGGCGATGGACTAGATCAGATTGTGTTCGATTCGGAGATCCCTACTCATTTGATTAATCATGATGGCACGATCGCCACTGGTTTCCCCCTGGGTGCGCATGGTTCAGTGCCGCTTTCCATAGCTAACGTAGATGGCGATCCAGCCCCTGAAATCCTAATTGCTGACTACTATACTTTGAGTGGTTTGTCCGGAGAAGATTTCGGCGGTTCACGTGGCAAACTAGCTGTGTTAAGAGCGATAAACGCAGACGGGTCTTTTGCGCCAGGATTTCCCCTGCTTGCTCCACGGCCCTATAGCTTCTTTCCAACTTTTGCGGCGGGCGATTTAGACGGTGATTCAAAGAATGAGATCGTATTTGCCTCAGCTTCTCAACTATGGGCCTGGTCGACAGGTGGCTGCGCGAATGAGCCAGAAGCATGGCCTGGCTTACGGGCCAATAGTGATCACACAGGTGTACCAGGATATCCGATTAGTGGTTGGTGCACTACGGACGGCTTCGCCGCAGACTGTGCTGTTGATTCGGATCTGGATTTTCTCGACGACTGCCAAGACCTTTGTCCGGACAATAGGTACAAGAGTACACCGAGTGAGGAGTGTGGCTGCAATAATGGTGAATCTGATGCTGATAGTGATGGCGTCTTAGATTGCAACGATTTGTGTCCTAATTCTCATGACAAGACTGCCCCCGGCACGTGCGGTTGCTTTGTGGCCGATACCGACACTAATCAGAATGGGATTGTTGACTGTGTGGATAACTCAACGCCACCTCCGCCTGGTACGCCCACGCCTAACCCCACCCCAGGATCGGATGACGGCGACACTTGCCCACAAGACCCGTCTAAAACATCACCAGGCATCTGTGGATGTGGTACGTTAGATCGAGATTACAATAGAAACGGGGTAATGGATTGTACAGAGAGTCCCAGCGTTCCGCGGGTTAAGACTGTTGGCCGTACCGCAACTGTTACCGGACAGCGTGCGGAAGGTGCGCGATATGAGTTCCGTATTCAAATTGGTAAAACAGTCAAAACTAAAATATTGTCAAAAGCTACAATCAAGATAGTACGCAAACGGGGTGTTAGCCAGCTCGTTAGCTATCGCTGGGTATTTGGTGATATCTCCACAGGGAAAGTTAGTTCAAAATACAGCGGCTCTGTTCGAATTCGAAATTAAATCAGCTGCCCACATTCAATCAAGTCATTGCGGCTATCGTAAAATAAAGGGGCTCGTGAACAGATCCATTTTTCGACGCGCCGATTGTTGCGCCAAAATTTGTGGTGACGGTTCGCGACTCAGGAATTCAGCACAAATCTCATCGGTAAAATGTTCATTTTTCGAATAACGGATCTGTTTTGACTTATCTTGCATGAGCGCATTTATTTTAGTTACTGAGCCGTCCGCGATTTTTGAGATAAGTCCAAGCTGCGCCGACTTCACGGCTTTCATGGTATATTCAAAGGAGCTTTCGCCGGCATATTCCGGCAGAGTGTGAAAGAGTATCGGGCCGCTGTCAAGTCCACGCCCCAGGCGGTGAATTGTCGCTCCGACGTATTCGGCGTTCTGATCATAAAGCGCCCAGAAGTTGCAGGAATTTCCGCGATAATATGGCGAAGTTCCCATGTGAATGTTAATGGCATCACGGGCCAACAACAGATCGACAAGCGGAGGCTTTATAAAACTCGCGCCAAGAATCACGAACAGGTCGGCCTCAAGGCCTTCAGCAAGCCAGTCGCAGGATAGCCTGTTCAGATCCCCCATCTTCATTGATACGGTCCTTACATTTCCCGGCAAGAATCTTGGGGGCGCGAAAAGTTTCTCCTCGGCAGCCATCACATACTGAAAGTACCTTTGCATTACCGGTGTTTTTCGATAGAAATCATCAACAATGCCAGGAAATAATGTCGTGACTTCCTGCACCGCAAATACGGCGTCGGCCACAGCCGCCAGACCTTCTATTAGTGATACGTGCCGTCTCTGATTACTTGTAAATACGGTTATCTTCATCTCACCTCTTTAAAAATAGTGGAGTGATCTTCCCGCGGGAATTCAAGACCCTGGCGCCCCGGATATTTCAGGTTCGCGCAAAACCCTACTCTAATTCCCAGCTTGCGGAGCACCCCAATAGTATCAGCATTGTATGAATTGCGAGGGTGTGACATGGCCCACGGCGACACCTCAAGTTCGCGCTGCAAATGGGTGAAGTTTTCGGAGTATTCTTTTTCCTGTTCAGCGGGAGATAATCCTGACATATTCATCGGATGAGAATAGGAATGCAGTCCGACAACATGCCCCTGGTGTGTAAGCTCTCTAAGGTCGTCTGCTCCCATCCACAACAAGGGAGCTATCTTTCCCAAATCCAGGAGCTTTTTCGACATGAGCCCATCTACAATTTGATTGTAGTGTGCGGTAGTTAAGATGCGATCCCGTACAAAGCGATATTTACGATCACCCAGGGTGTAAAAAGGAAAATCAGCGAGATATTCTTCTCCGGGAAAGTCCTTAAGTCCCTCTTCGATAGTCCGGGCCAAATCGTATTGCGCGGCCTGTTCGTAAAAATCAGAATAGAAATCTTCTAGTGATGGATAACAGGCATTACGCAAATATCTGAAAGTCTCCAGCCTTTCAACGCAGCCTTCAAACACTGATGAGTACACAAAAAAGAAGGCCTTTATGCCGTTACGGTTGAGCACCGGCAGCGCAATTTCAAACTGACATCGCAGTGAATCGTCAAAGGTAAAACAAACGTGCGTTGCTGAAAGAGTCCCATGGGCTGCTCTTTGTTCCCAATCCTGGGGCGAGAGAATATTTTCCCGCCCTACATAGTCAATTAAACTTTGGAAGTCAGCCGCTGAAATGCTTCCTTCACTTCTATAGAAGCGAGACTCATCGTGAAAATGATGAAACATTATTCCATGGGGACACAGGCGGCCAATGTGTTCGTGATATCTCATACTGTCAATGTTAGGTAACTATTGCCAACAACCCTGTCCCGGAAGAAGCTATGTGAGTTTAACAACTTTAGATGACTAGCGATAGCGCCGCGGTGTGGAACAGTATCCGACCGAGAAACACGTCAGGCCCAAGGAAATAGCCTCTCACGCGGAAGATCTTCCGACAATTTCACGCAACGATGCCCCTGCTCATCAGATAAGTAAGCCGCGACCAGGGTTCGCAGAATCAAAAGCCCTTCCTCCGGTCCGCAGACCGATCGTCCCTCAAGCAAGGCACAAAGCACCTCCCTGGTTGGTGCCATTACCTCCACCGGCTCGATATCTTCCCGAACTAGGGTAGGCTCAGTCCCGATGCGGGTACTTGGAAGATCCCTGTCCCTGCCCTGCCTGCAAACTCCGTAAAGCGCGCCACGCATCTCATCCACAACAAGCTGGCCGAACTGGCTCCCATAAACGGTCTGTATGCCGTGCCCTTGAGAGCCCGAGCAGTCCACATATAGCCGCACGCCACTTGCTGTAGTTACCCGAAGGCATCCAGCCTTCTCAACGAATTCTGCGCCGCGCGGATTTGGAGCCCCGGATTCCTCAAGCCAGGCCGTTACTTCGACAGGATCCGACCCGCTCACGTATCGCAGCGCTTCAATATAATGGGAGCCGTTCATCGTAATTCCAAAATTACCGGCAATCGTAGTCATACTTGATAGTCTTCCGAATTCAGGCGAAGCAAAGAATTCTTTCAGACGCACGTACTGCGGCATAAAACGCATCTGGTGATTCACCGCGAGCTGCACTCCATGCTTTTTGCAGCAAGCGATCATCTCCTCCGCCTGCGCCAGGGAAACGGCCATCGGTTTCTCACACACTATGAACTTCGCGCCATGCTCAGCCGCAAGCACGGTGAGCTCTGCGTGCGACGTAGCCGTTGAAGCCACAATCACAAGCGGTGCGCTGTGTCTGCGAAAAAGCTCAGCGGCATCACTATACCCCTCGGCTTGAGGAGTCAGTTTTAGACCAGCTTCAAGTGACTCGCGGCGCGGATCATTCACAGCCACTACGGAGATTTCAAGCTCTTTCAGAAGCTGCAGGAATCGCTGCCCCATTCGTCCGCTGCCAAGAACTATGGAAGTAAGGTGTGAAAAGCTGTTTTTTAAATTAGACATAGACATTAGTATTGACGTTAGTATTGTTTAAAGGAAAAGCTCCCCAAGCGCATTATGAAGGACAACAATTCCATCTGCATCATAGCCGGAAGCGGCCCCAGTTTAAAGGCAATTGATCTTCTGCTGACAAGGAATTTCCCTCTAATCGCATTCAACTATTCTCACAGATTCTGGAACGCGCTTCCCCTTGATCCGGTATATTATGCCTGCCTTGACCCTATGGCGATCGCGGATGGACACTCAGAACTTTGCGATCTTAGAGCGAGCCGGCCCGAACTACGGATGTTCCTGCATGCAACCGCAATACGGTATGGATTCAAGAACGATGCTCAGGTGCAACTCCTGGATCTGTGTTCTTCCGACTCAATCAAAGTGGATCGGAATAATATCACCGATCTGGGGAGCGGCCCTGCTACTATCATCCCTGTTTTGAGAGAGTTCAAGCACAAGAAATTCATCTTGATTGGAATCGACGCTCGTTATTCTGCGCCGCGAGGTCTCCCCGAAGAAACTCCGGGCATTGTTCGAGTCACAGAGGACTATGATCACTTCGATCCCAATTACGGCACAGGCAAGAGACGTTGGGCATTGCCGGACTTAGGTGTAATATTTTCTGGCTGGCAGAAACTCGCCCATGCGCAAAGTGAGCTTGGAATCGAGATAATCAACGCCTCGCCCGGCTCTGCTTTAGAGTTCTTCCCGCGCAAGAGTCTGCTCGAGGCTATAGGAGCGCGATAGGCAAAAAAGGTGGGCAGAGGATACATGGCAGGGGATAATCAATCGTACTACTCATACTCATTTCCCACTCATCGTTGCCTACTTTTACTGCGAGCCCATTCGTCGAAATCAGGAAATGCAAATAATGAAAGTAACTTTTCTTCTATACCGTGTTTCACCGTGTCTTCAAAACCCGAGCTTGAGATTAGATCCCTAAGGCGCACTCCTCCCTACGCCTTCACAGAGCAAGGCGTGGCAATGAAAACCCACTCGAGCCACCCTACTTTTAAAGTTCCCCTTCTGGTCCAAGCTGATCGCAATAGTGCCTAATAGTTGTTTTAGGATCGCACAAGTACTGAAAAAGTAGGGTGGCTCGAGTGGCTCTAAAAAATTAGCCAGGCCCAGGCTAGACGATACGCCAGACATTAAGGAGTTTTCCATTTTGCCGATTGATCAGACATCGCCGGGCGGTTCGTCAAGAATGTGATTAACATCCTGCTTCCCGTGAAATACATACAGCAGCAAAATTTCTTCTTCTGTTTCGCGGTAGAAGAGAAGGTAGTTTTCGAAATCACACACAGGCCAGCGGCGTACGTTCTTAAGGCGTGCGTGAGTAAACTGACAAGGGGATCCTATCCCCGGTTCTTTCTGAATAAAAGCCAAGGTTTCTTCTACGGCTCTCAGATATCGTTCCGCGATTTCAAGGCTTACGTTTTCCTCGAAATAGAGGGCGTGTTCTCTAAGAGAGTTTACGGCATAAGAAGTTTTGCGAAAGATCATTTAGGAGATTTTTTGCTCCTTAAAGAAGCACGATGCCGTATCTCGGCTCGAATATCATCGAAATCTTTTTTGGTGAGCGGCGTTGGATCTTCGCTATCTAGAGATTCAAGAAGACGGGCTTCGAGTTCTTCTTTAGTGCGGCGTTTAATGTCTTGTCGGACTAAGTCTCTAAAGTATTCGCTTGCGGTCCCATAGTCGCCTTGATTTATGAGGTCATCAACTTTTGCTTTAAGGGCCGGAGGTAGTGAAATAGTCATTGTTTCGCGTGGTGCGTCCATTATTTTAGTATAGCAATTGTGTGATTTTGTGTCAATTTGTCTTATAACTAATTGCAAATCAGACACTAAAAAAGGCATGGCGAGTGATGTGGCGAAGGGAATGACTCGAGTTTTCAAGCTAGCTTGAGTTGATCTCAATAGTGCCTAATAGTTGTTTTAGGATCGCACAAGTACTGAAAAAGTAGGGTGGCTCGAGTGGCTTTTAATTGAAGGCTGTAGCCCGCAAGTGCATTCCAAGAATGACATCGAGCACAAGGCAAGCAATCAGGGACGCACCAAGTTGGGTCCGCCAGTTGGGAGAAGGAACTCTTCTTGGAAATAGCAGGCGGGCTAGAAATGGAAATAAGATTAAAGGGACGGCAAAGTCTTGAACGGTGGAAATCATGCAATTAATGAAATGGGGCCGATAAGCTGGGAAGAAGATAGCATCCTTTCAAGGATGCCGGTAGAGATTTAATTTGACAATACGGCTCATTTTTCTGTGGCAGTGAGAGCGCGTTGATTGTTCAAGTCCGAATCCGGCCGGGTGGCCCTATGCCGACATTGAGCTACGACCTAAGCTCATTCTCTCGCCATTCGATCGACTGCCAACAACCTTTGTCCAGCTTAAAAAACTGGGTCAGTTTGAGTTTCAGTCTGTCGTCTAGCGCCAACGGTTTATTACTTACTAGAACTTGTCGATCTAGGCTATCTCTAAAAAGTTCTACTTTCTGCCCATGAGGCAGCTTCCAACCGGTTAGTTTTGTCGGCGCTCGATCTAGAGAAAACAAATTGGCGTCTTGAGGAGCCAATAATAAAAGTAAGTGGCGTGATGGAAGTTTGGTGCTCGTTAGCACAAGGTTATCGGGACCGAACGAAGTTAAGGTATAGACATACGGCCATGTTCCGCTACGGAAGCGCCACATCGTATCATCTTTTTTGGGTGTGGCCGAATCTGCGGCGGGAGTAAAATCGCTGCTGCCGCACCCCGCGCGAAAAGCGCTTAGCCCGGCAGTGAAAGAGGCGGCTGTCAGACTCACGGCCATAACAACTGCCTTTCTAATTGTGTGAAGTCTATTGTCCATCAACTACCTCCAGGAACAATGGAATTTGAGTGTAGGTTCTGCTCAACGGAAAGTCAACGTGCACCCATGTGCACGTTCGATCTATCGCTGGCCGTGCTGGCACCTACCATCGAAAACTTGAGATATTTGTGAGGTCAGCATCTCCCTGCACTTTTTACCTCAGAGACGAATGTCACTTACTGGTGAGGTAATCAATTGATATTGTTAGCAGAAGCTTTCCGTCCCCGGCATTCTCGGCCTACACCTTAGAGGTCATCCACAAATTCTTCGTGCTCTTCGCGCTCTTCGTGGTTAAATTGTTTAATATATTCACCACGAAGAGCGCGAAGAGCACGAAGAATTTGTGGACTGCCTCTGCGACTGACGTAGAGAAAAGAAACAAAGCCACTTTTTTAAGTAGCATCAATAGATTGCCTCCTCAGTAAGTGACATTCGCGCGAAAGACGCTACGCCCAGACTACCACCCCCAGGCCTCGCTCACTCCACAAGAATGAGCATGTCGGAGCTTCTATTTCAACAAGCTTAAATATCTACCTCGTTCTTGCCGCGGCCCCTTTTGATCTGGCTTGGGAGAATCGATCTTCCTACTCATCGTTGCCTTCTTTTACTGCGAGCCCATTCGTCGAAATCAGGAAATGCAAATAATGAAAGTAACTTTTCTTCTATACCGTGTTGCACCGTGTCTTCAAAACCCGAGCTTGAAATTAGATCCCTAAGGCGCACTAACTTTTGCTGAACTTCGCCCTTGAGCTTGGCAAGTAGTTCTGGTTCGATATTGCTCATGAGCTTTTGAGCTTCTAGCTTACGTGCCACAAGATAATCCGATTTTAAATCTTTGCCTTCATTTGGCGACCCACGCTTTGGAGACCCAGGCGGAGCGCTTTTGCCGGACGTACCGCTAAGCAAGCGAGCGTTCTTGGGGGCAGGCGCCTGCTCTGAAAAAGAAAAACTCCCTTGCTTTCCACGATGCAGCCGCTCATCAGGTAATGCAAATGCCTCCGGATGCTCAATCGCTCTGTATAAAAAACCCACCGGACTTCTGCTGACAAGCCGACTGCCACTTGATATCAATCCATCATAGTGATCAATGATGCGAGCGATCCTATCTAATGAATCCTGACTCCGACCATCTAACAGCCTTTGTGCTTGAGCCTCGCGAATGCCGCGATCCACCAGGCGCTCGATGATGGCCGAACGCGCCTGGGGCAGAAGATCATTTTTACCAGCTGGTTTATGGCTGGCGTGATCTTTGTCGAATTCATTATTCTGCTGATTATGCTGATGCAAATTCGCGTCCTTCTCCGCGAGAGCATTTTCTGACTGCCCTTGGCGCTGCAAGTATCTGGGGGTCTTGCTGGCAGCGTAAAATATAATCTCAGTACCACTCCCCTTCCCAACATACTCGTGCGCAGAAACGAATCCACATTTGGTCAGCTCTTCAACGGCCGGATCGAGCTGCTGTCTAAGCGAACTTGCAAATTTATAATTTCTTGAAATTCCAATCTTCTCGTGCGCCAAGGTAAAAAGTCCGATTTGAAGTTTGGATTTGTACCAGAAATGCTTATCCAAATATCGGTACAGTCGCTTAGTGACCGCACTCTGTAGCGAGAGATAAAAATCAAGGTCCAATTTTTTAATGAATCCAACCTGAAACGACTTAAATAGAACTTCACTCCAGATAAAAAAACTGGGCTTGGCGTGCGATTCGCCTGCGTGATTGATCTCGTAAGCATCGACGATACCAAAATTGCGCGTGCTGTGCGCTTTGCTTTCGTTGTCAAAAAAAGCGTTGGTGGCTTTTATTCTTACACCGCTCAATCGATCCAGAGCATTTTGTAAGCGATGGTAGCTGCGGCCTTCCGTAGTCCAGCGCAGTATTTTCAACAACTCATAGCGTGTGAAATAAATCTTGCCCGAATCGAAACCGCCTTGCACCGTTAATTTCAAAAGGCCAAGGAGCACTTCATCATCAGAAGCTGTCGGTAATCCAAACTTATCGGCTCCAGTTACGATCCAATGCCTTTTGACTGGTTCACCGGACTTGCCCCGAATGGTGTCGCTAAACTCCAGAGTTTTTTGATTAGAATTGACTCGTGTCGAGAGAACCGTCAGCGGAAATTCAGCCAAGTTCATTTCATCACGCGAGACTATGCGAGTGAGGCCAGGGCTGAGTAACAGCTGTTCCGAATTGGACTCGGCAGAAGATGTGGAGTCTTGCATAAGTTTAAGTTAGATAAACTAAATTGATAATTATATCTACTTACTTTTAGTAAGTTAAACAATCTGTATATAGGTGATTAGTTATTAAGTAGTGCGTAAAAATAGTGAGTAATTATAATAAGTTAACAGAAATTATTTATTTCCTTTCACGTTAATCCTTACCCCCGCGCACGATAATTCTAGTTCCCGACGCACGTCCTTAGTTATTCCAGTGCACGGCTGCACTTTTTCACAAACACGATAATACTTACCCCGACGCACTTTACCCCCTTATGCCGAGGCCCGAGCATAGAGGTGATCTGACATAAGTGTGGGCAGTTTCAGTCCACCCTCGCCACTGCTGTCCGGTAATACATTGTAATTTGGGTCTTTAACCACGGAGGCCACGGGGAACACGGAGAAAATATTGAGGATTTCTCTCTCAGTGACCACGGTGTTCTCCGTGGTTAAATTCAAATCGTGGCAACTGCAAATTCCTGCATTTCCTGTTGAAATCAAGAAATTACAGCATCGCCGCCACCTTTTTACCGGACACGCATGGTAAATATTGGTAAATTAGACGACTTTGCACTGGATCTTTGATAGTGTATTTGGGAAGCTCTCTTTCGAAGTTCGTTCTTAATATCGTTATGTCAGTTCACTATATAACTAACAGAGTATTAACCGTAAGCTATTGGAGTTATTAAGGTGGGTACAATAATCGGAGTCGTTAATCAGAAGGGAGGCGTGGGCAAAACCACGACTTCGGTCAACTTGGGGGCAGCCTTAGCAGAGATCGGCAAAAAGGTTTTGCTGGTCGACATGGATGCCCAGAGTAATTTAACTACCCATATGGGGCTTGGACCAAAGGAGGATCTTCAAAATTTGGGCGAAACTAAGGAAGAGCCCGAAGCCACAATTTACGATGTTTTAAAGGGGAACAAGAAAATTACAGAGATCATCAAGCAGCGCTCTGAAAAACTTGATATTGCCCCCTCCTCCCTCTTTCTCAGCGCGGCCGACCTTGAGCTTGGTGGATTAGTCGGACGAGAGCTTATTCTAAAGCGCGCGCTTCAACCCGTAAAAGACAGCTACGATATTATCATCATTGATTGCCCCCCTGCCCTTGGCTTACTCTCATTAAATGCCTTGGCGGCCGCTGAAAAGGTAGTGATTCCAGTGCAAAGCGAGTATTTGGCGCTGCATGGAGTAAGACAGCTCCTTGATACAATTGACCAGGTTCGAGGGATATACAACCCAACCCTAATTGTTGGCGGCGTGCTTATCTGTTTACACGATAACCGAAAACGCTTAGCGCGTGCAGTGTCTGACACAATACGTTCCTATTTTGGCGATTTGGTATTTGATACAGTGATAAGAGAGAATGTTTCCCTGGCGGAAGCGCCCGCTAGTGGACAGCATATATTTGAGTACGCCCCAAAATCATCCGGCGCTGAGGATTATGCGGCAATTGCGAAGGAGCTCTTAAATGGCTAAGAAGAAGTTAATTTTGGCGAACAACCCCCTACTTGCTGGTCCGCCGCTTGAAGATCGTGCGCGAATTGGAATTCCGTACCGAGAGCTGCAAATTAGCACGATTGATACCGATCCTAACCAGCCTCGTGTGAATTTCGATGAAGAACGGCTGGCAGAGCTGGCACAATCCATTAAAACGTATGGCATCCTGTCTCCGATTCTTGTTTCTCCTTCGAAGGTAGCAGGGCGCTTTATTCTTGTCGCGGGCGAGCGTCGCCTTAGGGCAGCTAAAATGGTGGGGCTTGATAAGGTTCCAGCCCTGGTAAATAGCGAGGACAACCGCTCCGATGAAAAGACACTTGCTATCCAATTAGTTGAAAACTTACAGCGTTCAGACCTGACCCCACTTGAACGTGCCCATGCTATTGCGGCTTTAAAAGAAACTAACAGTCTTAGCGTACGAGATGTGGCGGAGCGTCTTGGAATTTCAAAGAGCATGGTTCAGAGAAGCTTGGATATTTTGGACTTACCGGATGACCTTCTGAATGCCTTGCGAGAAGGTGCTTCTGAGTCAAAAGTCCTTCTTTTAGCTAATATTGAAGATAGCGAGCTGAGAGCAAGTTACCTGAAAGACCTAGATCTTTTAACGAGAAGTAAACTTCAGAAAGATTTAGAGACTAAAGGCATTAGGAAAGGAAAAATTGTAGGAGCACTCTCAGCGGAGGACGCCCGTATCGCGGATGAGCTTAGGCGGACTCTAGGACTTAAAGTAATTTTATCGCGAAGTACGCCAGGGTCAGAGCAGGGGAAACTCACGATTGAATTCTATTCCAACGACGACCTGCAGGATCTTTTTAGAAGGATTGTTTCTGAGTAGCCTGTGTTAGAGCTGTTTGGTGTCCCGCGGTGGGACAGCTCAGACGGCCTACTATATCTCGTGAATTGAAGTAAAATTAAGGGCTTTTATATTGCGTCCCACGGTGGGACACTCACTACAGGCCATTTAAAATGAGCGCTCACCCAGGAATAGAGTATTTAAGTACCCTAAAGCCATGGACTGGAAATGGCGAATTCGGCTTAACGGAAATTACCAAAGTTCTTGTCCAGCTAGATAATCCCCATAACAAATTAAAATGCCTTCACATCGCTGGCACAAACGGCAAAGGTTCAGTTTGTGCCAATATCTCGGCTACCCTTGGAGCTGCAGGATACAAGGTGGGGCTGACTACTTCGCCGCATTTGTCTAGAGTTAATGAGCGCATTGTCGTAGATGGTCAGGCAATTGGTGATTCTGAACTGGATAGCGCGGCATTGAAAATTAAATCAGCCTGTCAAGCAGCTGGGGTTCAGTTGTCGTTTTTTGAGGCGATTACTACCTGTGCTTTCCTTGTTTTCCATGAGAGAGGGGTTGACTGGGCGGTTATTGAGGTAGGGTTAGGTGGGCGGCTGGATGCCACTAACGTCATTAGCTCGCCTGTTGTCAGTGCTATTGTCTCAATCGATCTGGATCACCAGGTCATGCTTGGGGAGACCATTCCAAAGATAGCAGCGGAGAAAGCAGGAATAATGAAACGCGGGGTGCCGGTAGTTGTTGGCAATCTTCCTGCAGAAGCAAGTCTGATTGTTTCCGAGAGAGCTAGGGAATTATCGTGTCCAGAGATAAGATTCGGTTTCGAATATGATTATTTGAAGGAGGAGAGGGGGGCGCAACTCAATTTGGGTGGTCGTAGTTTCCATATTTCTCCTGCATTGAAGGGGAAGCACCAGATTCATAACGCCTGTATCGCAGCAGCAGTTTGTTCACTAATTGGCTGCAAAGAGGAGTTTATTCAAGCTGGGCTTGGCGGCACCGTATGGCCGGGACGTCTCGAGGAAATTGAGTTCAGCGGCAAAAAATTTCTCTTAGACGCCGGACATAATCCCGCAGGCATAAGGGCTCTAACAACTTATTTAAGCGAGAACTATGATCGTAAGATTGGAGTAGTCTTTGGCGTATTGAATACGAAAAACTGGGCGGAGATGCTCAAAACACTTATCCCTTTTGCCTCGAATTGGTATATTGTAGAGCCCCAGTCAGAGAGCGCCGTCTCCTCAAATTTAATTGTAGAATACTTATCGGGAAATGGTATAAGGGCCATTGAGTTTGGAAAGGATTATGAAGCTTGCCTTAGTAGAGTTTTTGCGAGCGATGAAAAGGAGTTTTTAATGGCTGGTTCAATTTATATGATTGGAGCCATGCGAGCTAAAATATCGAGTAATATCAATAGGTTATGGAGCAGAACTGTATGACCAGCGCTAGCGAAATGAAATTTCAGCACTACTCGTTTGCAAATTTTAGGAGCTACTGCGCTGGGGCATTAGAGGGCGCTCTTCAAGAACTGCTTGATACAACCTCGATTGTGCCACCCTTATCGGAAGCGGTCAGACAAGCCGTGCTCTCAGGTGGTAAGCGCATCAGGCCGATCTTTGCGCTCTTGGTTGCGGCAGATCTTGGTTCTGATTTCGAGTCACTGATTCAACCGGCCGTTTCCCTCGAGCTATTGCACGCGGCCTCTTTGATTCATGACGACTTGCCCGCCTTGGATGATGATGATTTTCGTAGAGGCCAACCTTCTTGTCACAAAGTATTCGGAGAAGCTAGCGCGATATTGGCTGGAGATCTCTTAATCTCACTCGCCAATTACAACATCGCTCAAAGTGGTTTGCCGGAATGGCGTCCGGCGCTCGTTGCCAGCATTAATCGTGCCTTTATTGACCTATGTAACGGCCAGCAGATAGATCTGATCGGAACAAAGAATCCAAAAGGGTTAAGGGCCTTGTACCGACTTAAGACAGGGGCGTTGTTTAGATGCGCTGCTGAGTTCGCCGCCGTTTCTGCGGATGTGCATGACGAAGTAGGGGAGTTCCTAGCGGCCTTTGGCGAGAGATTAGGGTTAGCGTTTCAACTGGCAGATGATTTTACGGATATTTTCGGGACAGTTCTCTCACGTGGACGCCCAGAGAGTAGTGATCTGCGGAACAAAAAAGAGACCTGGTGTAGTCACCTCTCTCGCGAAGATGCCTTGCGTGAGTTGCGACAGGAGAGGGATTTCTTGTATTCAGAGGTTCAGGAATTAGGGCGACTTATTTACTCGACCTCACCCAAGTCTTCAAAAGCGCAGATTAGGACTAGAAACGGAGCTGACTCACCAACGATTGAGCTCCCTGGGATAGAGTCGATCGTGAATCAGGTGTTTGGCGTGTTTGACCTCATGAAAGCTAAACAGGCTAACAAACTAGACCAACTCACCTCTCGGTAAGAAGCCAGCTTGAATGTACCGCGTGCTCTAACGCTCTCGATCCTTACTGGCCAATCTTTCCGGATTAAAAATGTTAGAGAAGGTCGTAAGGCACACTACTACGCCAACATCTAACTGCGATTAATGCATGTGCGGCCATCTGCAATGCGAAGGTTCAGGGTGCAGTTATTAATTCCCGCGAATTTTCGTTTGAACCAAAAGACATGAAAGGAGGCGAGTATCATTTTGCAATCGGTAGTGCTGGGAGCACAACACTAATCTTTCAAACCATTTTGCTTCCACTTCTTTCCGCATCTACTTCGTCCAAAATCATCATAGAAGGTGGAACTCATAATCCATGGGCACCGCCGTTCGACTTTATTGAGCGTAGTTTCCTTCCAATTTTGCGTAAGGTTGGAGCTTCAGTTTCACTTACGCTTGAGCGACCTGGATTTTATCCTGCCGGTGGTGGGAATTTCACTACACATTCGCCTTCCAATCATTTTAAGACAAATCTTGA
>CAZVWV010000038.1:0-5122 GCA_964631745.1 uncultured Bdellovibrionales bacterium | reverse complement strand
TTCGTGCCGTTGAGAAAGCTATAATCGTTTAGGACATTCTTTTCTTTATGCAATGCTTGAGCTATTGTTTTACTCAGGCCATTCATATGGAAAAAGATTTAATCACTCGCTTGCACAAAACGTTCGAGGACATCGTCCAGCACGATGACGGTGTTGAATTTTGGTTCGCACGAGAGCTGCAGCCTCTTTTAGAATACACCGAATGGCGAAATTTTTTACAAGTTGTAGAGAAGGCTAAACTTGCCTGTTACAACGCTCGTTTTGAGATCTCAGACCATTTTGTTGACGTCAACAAAATGGTTGATATCGGGTCCGGTACGCGACGTGAGATCGCCGATATTAAACTTACACGATATGCCTGTTACCTTATCGCTCAAAATGGTGATCCGAAAAAAGAGACTATTGCTTTTGCTCAGACCTACTTTGCAATTCAAACTCGAAAGCAGGAGTTAATTGAAGAACGGCTTAAAGAGGTTCGGCGTATTGAGCAAAGAGAACACCTCACTCAAACTGAAAAGAGATTAGCTGGCGTAGCTTTTGAACGTGGAGTCGATAGTAAGGGCTTTGCCAGAATTAAAAGCCGAGGTGATCAAGTTCTCTTTGGTGGAAAGACAACTCAGCAGATGAAAGATAAGCTTAATATTCCAGCATCGAGACCATTAGCTGATTTTCTTCCCACCGTAACGATCACTGCAAAAGCTCTTGCTAATGAGATTACAGAACACAATGTCGTCAACAAAGATCTTCGTGGCGAATCGCCGATCTCTCGTGAACATGAAGCAAGTAACAAAGCTATCCGTAAAGCTCTTGTGGATAGAAATGTGATTCCTGAAAGCCTTCCACCAGCAGAGGATATTAAAAAAGTTCAATCCAGACTGAAGGCAGAAGGAAAACAGCTACCCAAGCAGATCAAGAAACTAAAAAAGGGATAACCCCTTTAGAGAAAGAGCTTCTTTGAAATTCTCGATCCTCCGGAAATTATTAAAACGCCAATGACAAGCACCAATGCGATCGTGCTCAATATGGAGAACACTGATCTTTTATTCGGCTGTGAAATATCCTGTCCCAATTTATGCCTCCGTGAATACAACGGTATGGCTAGAGGTCGAAGCTACGGAATTTGTCGAAATGTCGTGTTTAATATGCGGAGCATATTTTGGATTCTGCAAGGTGTGTAGTACCCAATGAATCTGGTTTTTCTTCTTCCTAGAACCGTCATAATCTGCACTTACAAGCTCCCGTTCAATATCATCGAGAGACAACCCAAGCCAACACAGAGATAATCCAAGATGAAAGAATGAGGCGTATCTCTGCCCCGCCCAGCAGGAATCTTTTTAGAGTGCAGGAAATCTCATCCTCCCAGTCAGTCTATACATTTAGCGCTTTTAAGTCAGGATTAAGTTTAAAGCAGTTTAAGTTTTGGTGGTGGAGATGTGTTTCTGCCTTTACCAGTCAGGAAAAACTCCCTATGCCGCGGGCCGTCCCGGCATGGCGCGCGAGCAAAGCGGGTAGACCGACGCATTATTGTTTTGTGACAGGGCGGCTTGGCCAGATTTCGGGCGAGCGATTCTGCGGCCGCCAATAGGTGGCGGATATCAGGCAGCCAGTTCTGAGGAGGTTTTTGAGAATGGAGGCGGTCCCGCCAGGCGATGACACCGAGGTTTTTGCAGAGCCGCTCTATCTCTGAGCTGGTGGCGATAAAGGCTTTAATGTGCAACTTTTCGCCACACCGGCTGCAACAGAGTGGGTCAATTTCGAAGATGCGCTTCATCCGCCTCCGCCAAGGCTACGGCGGGACAAGTGCAAGCGGCCCAACTCTTGGAAGGCTACTTAAGCACTTCGTCTCGCAGCACTCCGTACTTTGGTTGAAACATCTCCTCCCAGCGCCGCTGGAGCTCGTTCCGATAGTGATAGACCAGCCGGTACAAAACGCTCGCTTCAGGGCAGCGCCTTGTTCGTTGCAGCTTATCCCGTTCGGCTCTCCAGCGATTTCGAGGCTTGAGCGTCCGACTGAGGCAGTCCAGCGTAACCCAGATCTTACAGATCGTCTGCGTGTCGGATGCAGGCAACGATATTGTTGTCGTTGCGGCGCGAGAAAAAATTCCTTCTGGCATCGGGATCTACGCCGCCCGCGGCAGCGCTCATCATCACCGTAGTGCCGCACAGATTGGGTAAATTCCCTCCCGCACATTGATTTTTTGAGCCATGCTCATGCCGGCCACCAAGAAGGTGTCCTAGCTCGTGTGTGGCCACGACCATGCGGCCCCAGTATGTTCCAAATTGATAAAGTCCATCTGCATCAGGTATTTGTTGGCCTAAGGCGCGGGTGTGCTGGAATGCCACGTCGTCGCCGAATCCGTCATAGGCACTGTCGTTACAGATAGATCCAGCTATACCGCCCACTCCGCCATCAAGGTCGTATCCAACGAAGAAATAGAAAAGTTCATTATCGCGCTGTCCCACACTTTGTCGATAACTTGGGTCATTGATGTAGCCAATCAGCAGATCCTTGTCGGTTTCAGTGGGACCAAACCCGTTGTTCCAAACTGAGAGAGTTGCGGGGCGCAAAGTTATCTTAAATTTTCGTCCTGTGGCAGGCTCAAGCAGAGCGTAAGCGAAATTGACTCCGCCGATGATTGACTCCATGCGCAGCCACCAATTATCCTCGTTTACAGCAAGAAACTCGCTAGTCCCGTCCAGGTGAATTTTGTAAGTGCGATCTCTAATTGCTAGTGTCTTGATTGATTTGGGCTTGACTGTTGTTTGCGAAGTCTCACCAAAATCCCCATCAATATTAAAAAATGGCATGCTTCGAGTGTTGTAAACGACAGCGCATTGGTCCGGTAGATTCACGCTTTCCCGGCGCATATTTAGAATTAAGCTCTCCGCAGATTCCACCACCGTGATCCCCAGTTCTTTACTAGCGAAAACCCCTTCGAACTGCGAACCATCATTGGCCAGAAATGTAATCTCTCCGCAGTGCCAGCTGGCATCGCTGTCGACCAGTTTCGAGCTGCATCCAAACTTATAACTCATCTCGCTTCCTAAGCTTATGTTCTGAGTCTCGGTAGCTGAGTTGTATACTGTGCCTTGAGTCATTTCTGGGTCGCGCATGACGAATGCCTTTCCCTTGCTGACCAGCGGGCGAATCCTCCCATGCGGCGTAACTAATGGAAAAGCGAGAGAGCGCTTGTCGCGTAGGCGCGACAACAAATCGCTACCGTTTAAGCGCACCACTGCATATTCAAATTTCCCATCGTTGAAGTGTTGATCGAGCAGGGCCCGAATTGTTGCTTCGCCAGAACAACGGTACTTGGCTGGAACTTTAATCTCTGCCTCAACGTAGCCCGTTAGAGCCACCAATAACGCTACTATAGTAAGAACTTTTTTCTTCATCTCGCTTCAATCTCCAAAAGCGGCCAGTTAATCTCTTAGATAGAGTGAGAGTGTAGGAAATCTCATACTCCCAGTCAATCTATACACTTAGCGCTTTTAAGTCAGGATTAAGTTTAAAGCAGTTTCAGTTTTGGTGGTGGAGATGTGTTTCTGCGTACCTACTCATTAACTCCGGGTAACGCCGGGTGGGAATTGGCCCACTCCGTGTATCTCCGTGATCTCAGTGGTGAGAATATTAAGAATTTTTTACCACTGAGGTCACGGAGATACACGGAGCAAGAAACTACCCTGAGTTTATGAGCAATTACCTTTTGTGGTGATAACAGCCCGTAATTACAATATAAATATCATACAAGTCGCTATATTTTATGTGCGTTATGCACAAAAAATTGACTAAACAATATGATCCCATGTAAAATAGTGACTATGTCGGAATATTATCTCAACACCGATCGTATCAAGGGCGAGATCGCTCGTCGCGGGTATACATCATTATCCAGATTTCTTCGCGATGCTGGGCTCCATCGGAATACTCTTCGTTATTACGAGCAGAAGCAAAAGACTGTTTTCTCATCTGCTGTAGAACGTATCGCCAAATTCCTAGAACTCGATCCGATGCGGCTTTGCTTAAAAGAAGATCGAGCAAACTCTAAGAGTGCTGACAAAGCCATGCTTTTGAAAGTGTTGCGTGGTTTTCGGCGCAAGTATCCCACAATTGCCTTCAGTTTAATCGGATCTCGCGCTCGTGGCAGAGCCCGGCGGAATTCGGATTGGGACGTAGCCTTCAGTGGAGGTATAACCCCGCTTAAAGTGGAGGAGTACCTTGCTCTAAAAGATCAGTTTGAGACAGCAGTGGATGATCTGCCTACCAAAGTGGATCTGGTCAATTTAGATATGGCGCCGCAATGGTTTCTCGATGATTTGAGGTGTACCCCTAAATTTCTTTGCGGCGATAAAGCCGCCTACTATTTTATGTTAGGTAAGCTGAGTGGTGTCCAAGAGACAAAGTAAAATTTCAAAGGCGCTAGATAATTTAGATGCGGCGCTTCAACTTTATTCCGATCGTCAGAAAGGAAATGATCTGCCGTTTCTTACGGTATGTAAGGCGCTTGAGGTGGCGTTTGAATATATTTGGAGGGAGCTTAAATCGAGAGTCGAGGTGGAAGGACTTTTTGCCGTGTCCCCGAAAGAAGCAATTCGCCAAGCTGCGGTATTAGGGCTAATTGGTGGCGTTGAGGAGTGGATCGCTATTGCCACTGCTCGGAACGACAGTGTACACGACTATTTTGGAATTCCAGAGCCAAAGTATGTGGAATTGGCAGGTAAGTTGCTCACTTTAGCTAGGAAAGTAAAGTGGTAGCTAAGCCGAGATGTGTACCTCGGGAAGAAGTCATATATCTAACCGTCTGCTCCGAGGAGTCCGGTATATGCTGAGAAAGTTCAGCCAGGAACTGAAGCGGAGTAAAGTCGCGGTGCTCGGCTAGAATTTCTTTGAAGGTGCGATACCGTACTATTGGCTTATTGTGCCCTGTTTGAATAAGCTCCAGCCGTTTTAAAAATACCGGGGATTTCTTAAGGTACTGTGCCACAAAGAGGCGCGCTTGCTCATCTTCTGGCTCAATCGGCCCCTTGCACTCCGTACTGCGGTTGAGACATCTCCTCCCAGCGCCGCTGGAGCTCGTTCCGATAGTGATACACCAGCCGGTACAGAACGCTCGCTTCAGGG
>CAZVWV010000037.1:0-26787 GCA_964631745.1 uncultured Bdellovibrionales bacterium | reverse complement strand
ATTCTGTTACAATTACTTCACTGAACGGTGTTGCGTTAAGTTATTGAACCCGGCGTACGCCTTTGCCGCTTCCGTAGCAAAGGTTTGTGCCGCTTTCATTTCCTCTGTAGTCAGTGGGGCAGCTTTTTACTCATCTGCTCTACGAGCTTGAAATTCGATCTCAGCTAACAACAGTGCCACCTCCAACAGCCTAACGCTTCCGGGGTCCTCATTCGGCGTCAGCCTCTTCCTCGGATTCATAAATTGCGGATCCGCATTTTCCTCTTCCCCCGATTCCGTAAGCGCAATCCGTCCCCTAAGCTGTTCGGCTGCTTTGGTCATCAGTTCGGCATCAAGATTTACGCCGCAAAGAGCGGCCACAAGCGCCTTTGTACCATCTTCTTTCACAAGAGCGAGACCCTGCGCCTGAAATCCATCCGGATCGAGTGCCATTCTTGTCTTCAGCTCCAAATATCTACTTGCTTCAGGATCAAACTCCTTCAATTGCTCATCGCTAAATCCTTGATTCAAGAGTTTGGCGATTGTACGTTCATTAACTTCGCCTGGTGTAATTGGGCGGTCACCGGACCAACTCTTCAATGCTGCGAAATCTTCAGCTACGTAAATTTGTTTCGCCGCCAATAACACCTCACTAGTATTAAAATCCGGGGCCCCTCTGTTACCTTGACTCGTGCCTACCATGTGTTCCCTCATTTCAAACAAACGTAATCTATAGTTTCGTTATGAAGTCAACTCGAGCCTCTGTAACATATGGCAATTCGCAGTGAGTTCACTAGTTTACGAGGCAAATTTAATGCCAGAATGCAAAAAAACCCAACTATGGTGGAATTTGGCAAGGTGCACAATCATCATCCACCGCCCCGCCAAGCATAAATGCCAAGGGCGTGACAGCGCCCCTCGACGTTGCCTCAAACCCCCTGCTGAACTTCGCGGCGCTGGCGCGAGCTTGGCATGCGTGCCGCCGCACTCACGCACTGCCACCTCCTAAAAAAACACTTTCCCTCTTAAAGATCCTTCGCGGCTCCAGGAGCTTTAAGAGGGAAAGTGTCGCGCCGATGTCTGAAAATTTGGCCTGGCTTCGCTAGACCACTCCCCTAGCTCCATTCCGGCAATACCTGACTCCATTGGGGTTCCGCGCCCCCCTCACACAAGATCACCACTTCCCCAAACCACTCGCTCCCACAAATATCCCGCAAGACCGTACGGCAATATCAGCAAGCACATAAACTGGGCCCAAAAAAGCGTAGAGGCAGATTGCCAGCTCCCAAGGTTACCAACCAAACTCGCCGACACATGCGCGTCCATCAAAACGACAAATGTTATAATTGCCGCGACCAAGCCCGCAACTCCCATTCCTAGTCGAGATAAATCTCGGCGAAGGATCGATCTGCTTCTTTAAATCACTAATAGAACCTGCAACATCAGAGCCGACGGGAGGTGTGGAACCGCAGGCGTCACCCATGCCAACAAATCAGTTATCAGCGTCATACTGACACCCGGCGGTATCGCCGCGACGATACTACCTAAGAACAGCCTTCTTATTAACTTAGCGCTTGCACCCCTCAACATCACGCTCTCCTAAATCATTAAACAACCGCAATAAATATCCATCTGGATCGGCCACCACGAACTGCCGATTGCCAAGCTCTATCTCACAGCGCCGGTACCAACGCTCTTCCATTGGAACAATAATCTCAGCATTGACGGCCAAGACATTTTTATAAAGTGTCTCAAGGTCAGCTACAAGAATTTGAAAATTAACGCCGCGCCCATACGGCTTCTCAAGCGGCGCAGTTCTAAATCGCCGCCCGGGCCCATTCGCTTCCTCAAGCATTAGCTGGGCCCCTGCAAAATCCAACATAACGAAACGCTCGTCAGGTCTCTCATAAAGCACCGTGCAGCCTAAGACCTTCGTATAAAACTCTACTGATCGTTCAAGGTCGCTTACATCCAGCTCAGGAATTAATATTTGTTTAATCACAGCTAGACCTGAATATCCTTAAGACCCGCTAAAAGCTGATCTGTTTCACCAACAATGACTTTCCAACTAACTTTAACCTGATTCTGCCACGAAGGCTAAATCGGGCTGGCTGGCCAGGAAAAAGTTTATAAGTCTGGCGGCAGATTCGGGGGTCCAACGTTCGTCGGCTGCAACCTCCAAAAATGCGGCCCGGTAAACTTCTGACATCCTGGGAATATCGGCTGAGGTTGCTAGACGGATGTTCATCAGTTTGCCAACGCCCCAGCTATTTTAAGATCTCCGCCACAACAAAGCCAGTATCGGCGTCGCCATTAGCCCCTCTCAATGCTAAACAAATATCCGCTCTACAACCGAGCAGTTCTGCGTGATACAATAACTCCAATGAGAAAAATCCTGCAAGGCTTGGGTATTTACATATTCTTCGTGGTTATTATATTGGGCATAGTTATAAGACCCCAATCTAAATTTTGAAAACCTTACGATGGTGCTTTTATGGGGGTCGTCTCTGCACTCTGTCCTGCAATTAATACTGAGTTGGCGTTACTTTCGGGGCTTGCAAAGTTTGAGCAGTCTCTGGCGCTTTATCAGCTACCTAGCATGCACCGCGTTTTTTGTGACGCTCCCCACAATTCAGGCTATAGGGTTGGATACTTCCCTGCATCGAAGCTTTAATCTCCACTTTTACAACCGAGGCTGCATGAGCGGCCTGGTGGTTTTTTTCCCTTTATTTGCACTAATCCCGCTGGGCGTCATTTTGGCCAGTTTGCTCGCCTGGAAGCTTCTTCGCGAACGATAGACGCCCAAGTGTCGTGCGGACACCCAAAAGGTGAACGCCCATGAATAGTCTAACGCACCCAACCGGTGTGTTTCGCCATAACACCTAAGCAGCATGGGTGGGCTCATCTCTTAGGACCACAATATGCCTTATCAATTGAATATCTATGGTTGGAACCGAAAAAAGTGACCTTTATGCCCACACGGGGCTCGCGGCCACCTACACGCTTTGCGGTTTTAGACGTTACGCATATTCGATAGCGGAGGCGGACTCGCCCACTTATATAGACTTTCGTAGTTGGGTATCGCAGCTTAGCTACATGGTGCCAATAACGTCGCCGTTAACGACAAACCTACGCGAGTTTCATGCCGCGTTCGAGGATTGGAAAGAGCAGCATCATTCGTCGGATAACTTCGTAAGCGACGCCGAACTCGTTCCAGCAGCACTTACAGAGCAGCTAGAGAATCTAAGAGTTAGGCTGATTGAACTAAATATGCACGCTCTACTAGACTTTTTGGATCCAAGCCAAGCCCAAAAGCTATTGTGCGAGCTTGATGGAATTGAATCTAGACCTGACGAGGATGGTGCTATTGAGTCGACTGATCCAGTGGACATTCTGGATCGAATGTACGATTACTTTGAGAGCCGCTTCGTTGAGCTATGCGGCATCGATCAGGTTGGGCCGGTTAGCAACTCACCTTCCAATTTAAAGCATTATGGGCTTGTATTAAGCACTGCACAGGCTGTGTTTAGGTCTGGACTAGTAGCCCACGGAATATCGCCGGGCTCAGTTTCAAAATTTAATGAATCTCTACTCACATTAATCAGCGCGTCATTTCAGGAAAATGAATCTAACGCCCCTAAACAAACACTTAAGTTGCTGGGTGGCGGCGAGCTAAATTACGGGATCGGTGGGGGCCAAATAGCTATCTACTCGAATGCCGACGAAGCGCTGGAATATATCTCCTTAAATCTTGAGGGGCTGCGCACGAGAGCTTCGGCACTCGTATCATCAACTCATATGCGTGAAGGCTTTACTTTTGTTCCGATCAGTAAGTCACACAACCTTTGTGTTGACGCTGGACAACATGAGGGCGCTGGTGGCTTTCGATTTAGCATTTTCTCTGGCGATCCGCCCAAGCAAAGGGATATCACCGCAGTACATCGGATTCAGGTAATGTTTCAAGGGCCGGACCAACTGCTTGTGGTCGAGAATCATGGCTGCCAACTTCAACATATTAGAAACCTTGTTGGTTTTTTGAGGTGTGTTCCGAAATATTATGAGGCAATCCATGATTCAAAGATTGATGCCCCCATGGATTTTCAAATCGCACAGCATCTCAGAGAACTGGCAGGCATCAAGCCCGATTGCAGTCCTGAGGATTGCGGAGTGGCCATTGCCAAGTTTCTTGAGGCTCAGTCTAGCGAGCGCAAAGACTACTTCTCGTCGATGTCCTCTGACATTGCCAGTAGAATTCGGCGTCATTTCGTCAAGGAGGCTACGATTCTTCCTGAAGAGTTCCTGATGTTTGCGATTGTTGCGTGGGCGAAAAAGCTTGGGGTGAAAGAGATTCTGGGGCTGTCGTCGATGGATAACAACGCCTACCAGCATTCGATAGACCCAATGCCAGGAGCTATTCGCAACACCAATGGACCAGAAAACAAATCGTTATATGATAGTTTTTTTAGTCGATGTGGATTTCAGTCCCCCGCCGCAAGCGATTCGCGCTTCTGGCACCTGTCACTAGAGAGGCTGCCGGGCACAGATGCTCCTAGTGACCACGCGCCCGAGTTACCCGATCGCGGCACTCTGGTTCAATATGCGCTGGAGCTGTTTGGTGGCGCAAAGGGCTCCGGCAACTCTTTTAGTCGTACAATCAAAACCACACCTGCCCTTTGGGTAGATGCGCTCGAGCGTATGATTAGTGGATTGTCAGGGTGATGGCCCAGACGATTGTCTGGACACCCAAAATATAGCAGCCTGCAAGCTGAGAAATTGGGTGTCCCAACGAAATTTGCCCCGCCCTAAAATACGCCCACGTATAATCGTACGGACACGCAAAAAAGTTTGATATATCACGCAACTTTTAAAAATAAATCACGATAAGGTATTGGGCAAAGTTCCCGGCGGGATTGGCTATGGACGATCTCGCGCAGTCATACATTAAGGAGGGGAAATGACAATTCGTAGGAGCGATACTGTAATACCCGGAGAGGTTGCAGTTTATCAATGCATCTCGCGCTGCGTGAGACGTGCTTACCTTTGCGGGGTCGATCACGTGGCCAAGAAAAGCTTCGAGCATCGGCGTGGCTGGTTGCTTAAACGCATTCAATTTCTTTTAAAAATCTTCTCGGTAGAAGTCCTCTCTTACGCACTGATGAGTAACCATTATCACCTATTAGTACGTACCACCTGGGAGAAACTAAGCGACGAGGAGGTCATAAGGCGATGGCTAATGCTTTACCCGGATAGGAATATAATTAATGAAGACGGCAGTGAGAGCCAAAATCCTGAGGTTGTCAAAGAATACCTGAAGGATCGGGAATTTATGGAGGAGCTTCATGAACGAATATCAAGCATTAGCTGGTTCATGAAATCGTTAAACGAGTACTTAGCGATCTGTTCCAATCGCGAAGACGGCTGTGAAGGGAGATTCTGGGAAGGGCGGTTTAAATGCCAACGGCTAGAAGACGAAGCTTCTTTGCTTCTATGCTCAGCCTACATAGATTTAAATCCCATAAGAGCTCAGATGGTAGATACGCCCGAAGAGAGTCTCTACACAAGTGCGTGGGACAGAATCCAGGCGCTCAAGGCAAGAAATGAGCTAGAGGCTCTAGGAAATATTGGAAGGTCCAATAAAGGTAGTAAAGAGTTAGAAGCCTTGATAGAAAGGTCCCATTCAGATGATTGGCTTTGTCCCATCGATAATAGGGTCGATCCTAAGCGTGGTTTTCTTCCCGTTTCCACGGAAGAGTATCTCACAATGCTAGACTGGACAGGGCGAGAGGTACGCGCGGACAAACGCGGCTCAATCCCACCCAATCTAGAACCGATACTAATTCGCCTTAAGATACGAGCTACAAGGTGGGTCGACTCCACCAAACACTATGGAAGTAACTTCTACCGCATCGTTGGTAGCGTCGGCGCCATGCTCGCAGCGGCTAAGGCCAGCGGCAAATCTTGGCTCCGCGGAATTGGTGCTGCACATTTGGCATTTGCCCCTGAGTAGTTCCAGCAAGTTAGCACTCGGCGTATAGGGTAAGACTTTGGAAAGCTAGTGTGGCAGGCTATTCCAAGATCTACCCCCCCCTCAACAACAGTTGGTCAAGCTATTGGAAACAGACCAAGTGTGAGTCACCTTTTGTAACCTTCTGCATTATAACTGAGTTCAATAATATAAACTTTGATGTGAAGTAGCCGTTTTGCAGGCTTTCAAGGGCGCTGTGGTTACAACTCTTGGAGGATTGGACGAGATATCGTTTGGACACCCAAAAAAAATGGCCCCCCCGCTTCCTAAAAAGTTGGATGTCCCAGATGAATTCCCCAGATAAATTCCAAGAGAAATTCCAGAATTCCAGAGCTTGCCTGGATACCCAACTTCAGCCTCTAGAGAATCCTCTGGAGAATCCTCTGGACACCCAACCAGCGCGGCAGCCAGGTTAAAAGTTGGGTGTCCCAATTCAAACTCTCAGACCCCTTACTAACCTCGCGCGCCAACTTTGCCCTTCACGACCGTGCGCAGCCCCACCGGTATATCGAAGGTGTTATTGGCTGCCGAGTAGGTCCCGAGAATCCCTTTAAAACCCGTGACCGTATGCAAATACTCATTAAGATTCTTGGACTTAGCTCCGGCTATGATCAGCTTTGCTACATCATAGCCGTTTGACCCTTCGATCTCGGGTGCTGCTGAAAATCTGCTCTGATATTTGACATAATACTCTCCGGCTAGGGAATCATCGTTTCTTATAAACCAGGCGCCGTCCAATGCGCCCTGCGAGGCGGTTATTTCGGACTGGTTCCCTGCAAAGGGACCAGAAAAGAATTCCCCTTTGTAACCCATTTCGCGTAGTTGCCGAGAACAAATTGCTGTCTGCGGCGGAAGAAGATTAAGCATGACGGCAGAGGGGGCCGCACCTTTAACTTTGAGGGCGGTTCCACGGCAATCCAGCATACCCGGCACGAGTCTTTCATCCAGAACTGGTACTTTACCCCAGCGACTTAGAAATGCTTCTCTTAATGCCAAGGCCGCGTCTTGTTCGGTAGAAAGTATGGCCACGCTGGGATATCTTCGTTTCTCCACTTCTCGCGCCAACCCCTCGGCTTGAGTTGATACTCGAATGTAGTGTCTCATTATATATTGTTTGCCTGCCGAAACTTTTTCTGAAATCGCGATGGATATTGTGGGCACACCGCGCCGCTCTACCAGGTCGGCGATAGACAGAGAAGTAGTCGAGCCAAACACCACAAGGCAAGCGACTTGGTCGATGTTAATAAGCTTTGTCACAAGCGCCACAGTATTACGTGGCGTAAATTGATCATCCTCAAAGATGAAGTCCACCGAATCCGCACCGTGCGCATCCTCGTGAGCCAGGATCATACTATTCATTATTGATGCCCCGAGGGACGACATGGGGCCCGTTAGGGGAAGAACGACACCGCATTTGAGTGGGATTGCCTCGGCGAGAATTGGCGAGGCCATCATGCCTGCCATCCATACTAGCGATAATGATAGAAAGAGTGATCGAAGTAACAAGAATCCCTTCATGGTGTCCCTTCCAAATGCTAATAAATTATCCGAGCTACAATAAAATGACCTCGCATGACACAATAAATTGAACGAGAAAGATCTTGCAATCCCTGGGTTTGCACATGATATTTGCGACCATTATATTGGTCTGTGTTATAGACAAACGCACCGGGCGGCACGACCACGCCGCTGGCGACTCTAAAAACACACCTCCGATAAATATCTTTTGGCGCTAATGATGTCCAAACCTGAAGCAAAACTTCTCTCACGTTCCGGCTCGGCTACGACTTGCAGGGCATGCTTTAGTGAAAGCTGCTCGCAAAAAGTGCGAAACGCACTAACGGGCTGCGTATCGCTGAGTTTGGCTTCGATAGCTAGTTTAGGTTTAGAATTATGTGAGATAAGAAAGTCGATCTCTTGCCCATTGCGATCTCTTAGGTAGTGCAGTTGAAACTCCTCGCCCAGGCAATCCTGTCTGCGATCGATCTCTTTTAGCAAAGCGCATGCAACTAGATTTTCGAATTTTGCACCTGGGCCAGCGGTAATTCTTCCAATATCGTAAAAATAAATCTTTTGGGCTTTCAACAGAGATCTGGCGATCTTGCTACTGTACGGTGAAATCTTGAAAACAACGAAAAGACTCTCTAAAATAGTTATCCAACGGCGTACACTCTTGTCGGAAGCTTGAAGGTCATTGGCCAGCGCCTGCACAGATATTGGACTGCCTACTTTCGACGCAAGCAGCGCTATCAAAGTCTCAACCTTATTGATCTCGTGCACGCTCTCAAAATCGAGAAGGTCCTGGCGTAAAATAATGTCTAAATGAGATTTTTTCCAGCGATTGTAAAATGTGGCACTCCCCTCCAGATAGGGCTCAGGGAAGTTGCTGCTGGCTAATATACGTTGCAATTGTTCTAAAGGTGTTTGTGGCTCCGGAGGTTTCTCAGGACCGTTTTTTTGTGCCTGTTGGAACTCTCGCACATCAAAGGGATGCAACCTAAACGGGAAAAATCGCCCAGCCAACGAGTCGCCAACCTTGCGGAAAGTATCAAGTCGGGCACTCCCGGTGACTATGATGGCCTGTTTCGACGTTTTCCCATCCCAGATACCTTTAAGAAAAAGTTTCCATTTTGGCATCTTATGGAGCTCATCCAAGACGACCGCGGAGGCGCTCCTTCTCCAGCTTTTCTTAATTATCGTGACGCGATCATCGATATTATCCCAATTCAGATACTCATGGTCTTGCACCAGCGAGCGTGCCAATGTGGTCTTCCCAGCCTGGCGAGGCCCACTCAGCAAAATGATCTTATTATGTAAATCAGCCTTAATGAATTCAAATAGATAGCGCTGCATTTAGGCATTATCGGAGTGTTAGTATAATTTGTCAAGGCTAAATCGGAATTTAGGGCGATTAAGCTGGCGGCGGGCTGGGCTTTCTTTTTAGGACCGACAAGGCCAAGTGAGAACAAAGGCATTAAACGATCTGTTCCTTTAATTCTCCTTCGTGACTTCTTCGTGAACTTCGTGGTGAATAAAATCAATGGGATAACCATTAGCGCCCCCTCAAACGGCGGTTACAAGTTTAACCCTTTTGGCATACAACTGCTTTTAATTCAGCAACTTACCTGCTTCAAAATCTGAATTTTGCCAATCCCTTCCTGCATCTAATCTATGGCACCGTTTTGCCCTTAAACCCGCTGAGATTTAGGCCTTTATGCCAGACATTAATCGCCCAGGACCCGCCTGCTACGCAGATGCCGGTATAATTGTTCCGCGCAAGATCAACTTGGCGATCCTCACTTACAATGCGCTTGCTTCAACGAAGCTTTGCCTTGCGAGCCTAATCAAGAACACGCCTCACGAATTTAACATCTTTGTTCTCGATAACATGTCGAGTGATGGCACGCGCGCTTGGCTCAGTGAGCAGAGAGTCCCGAATCTCATCTACGAATTGGGAGAGGAAAATCTGGGTGTCCCTAACGGACGCAATAGATTGTTGCGCATGATCGATCCTTATCTCCCGTCCGACGGGTTCGTGGTTTTTGCCGATAACGATATGGAGTTTCTGCCCGGATGGGCCGAGGTCTACCTATCCTTTTTCGAGGAACATCCCCAAGCCGGGATCGCTAGCGCACAGGGGGCCTCGATCATCGTCCACCAGGAAAGGCGCAATTTGCTGGCGATTCCGAAGCATACCGCCCCAGTTGATGTGGGTTGTGGAGGATTTGCTTGCTGGATTCGTGCCGCTACGCGCGCTGCTGTTGGAGATTTCGACCGTAATCTCGGCATCTTTTGGCATGAAGATGATGACTACTCGCTGCGTGCCATCGCGGCTGGCTGGGAGGTGTATGTTTTACCACATGCTCCCGTTGTACATCACGAGCACAAATCTGGCGTGGCAAACCCAGGATTACAGAAGGACGGCTCGCCGGAGAATCAAAAATACCTCTGCGCCAAATGGCGAAGCATGGGAATAGTCGACTCGCACGGTCGTATCATACACAAGCACTCGCCTATTCCCGTAGATCAGGAGCGCCAAATCGCTCGGGGCGTTATGGCTCGTGGGATAGATCCTGATTGCGGCGGGTATCGAAAGCTTTTAAAACGAGCCAGCATCAGCGTCAGCCAACAAGAGGCGCTGGCCTCTAACACTCTCCAATTTAGATTGCGATGTTATGAGGAGAAAACTTACGAGAACTTCCCGCTCAAGGTCCAAGTGAGTCAGGCAGGCGAAATTATCCAGGAACTACTCTTTGTGGCAAGCAACCAAGAGCTACAGGTTTCCTTGCCCCTTTCTTGGTCCAGCGGTGAATGTAAAAGCGAATGCAAATTTGAAATAGAGTTCAGCGCTTCGTTCGTTCCGGCACTTGCAGATCTTGACCAATGGGATTGCCGCGCGCTAGGTGGATACGTAAGTCAGATTGAACTAGTCCAAAGCGAAATCAATACAACCGACCATAGCAGCCACAAACAGCACAAACAGGACACTCCTAGGATAGAAGAGCAAGAAGGGATTTTGCTCCTCGCCCCAACCTTAAGCTTCGGGGACCAGGGCTTGTTCAGCCGCGAACTGGCTCGGTCAATTAAGGCTGCTGGCATCCCGTTGCAAGTAAAATCAGATCGCATTGATCAGAATTACAATTTGATTCTTTACTCCGACCGCCAAGGATGGCTTGAGCAGCACGGGCATTTTTCCACCCGTGTTGACACCGGAACCTTGATTTGTGTCTTGCCCCAGCTAAGAGCGCAGAGACTTCCTATCTTCTCAACCTTACGGGAGCAGTATCCTTCGTTTAAAAGATTCATTGGGGTAATCGAGAACGATGCAGACCTCCCATTCGTCGCACTTTTGCGTGAAGCTTCATGCTTAGATGAAGTTTGGTTCCTTTCCGAGTTCACTCGAAAAAGCTTTCTCACCGCAGGACTCGCCGCAGGTAAAGCCAAACTTATGCCGATGCCGCCGATAGCAGGTTTCCAGCTTGATCGAGCCGCCCGTAAAGATCGAGACTATTGTTTCGGCTGCTTCATCTCCGCTGATGGTCGTAGCGCATGGGAGCTTGTCGTAAAGGCATTTCTCACTACTTTTAAAGCAGAGGAGCGCGTTCGTCTCTGCCTAAAACATGACTTTTTAGATCCGCAGCCAGTCAAAGATCTCTTGATGCGGATTCTCCAGATCACGGGCGAGGATCAAAGCCGTATTCGACAGCTTGAATCCATCCCTGCCAGCATGAGCGATCCGGATTATTACCGATTTCTTGAGCGCCTTGATTGCTTGGTGAATGTACAACGTTACGACCCGCTACCGTATAGGACCTGGCAGGCATTAGCGAACGGCAAATCTGCAATCATTTCCCGCGTTGGGCCTCTTTCAGACCTGGTGTCGTATCCGAACGCTTTTCCCGTAATTGATCAAACCAAGATTCCAGTTGGAAGGGACCGGCGTGAACTACGAGAACTTTTCCCTGAAACGGCAGCTTGGTATCAACCTTCTCTTCCAGAACTAATGTCACAGATGAGAAACGCTTTTGTTGCAGATGAGTCCGGCTCATTCACTACTCTCAATAATAGAGATGCAAAAGAATTCGAGCCCCAGCGCTCTGAATTTACCACATGGATACAACAGCAAATGGAAACAAAGCCCGCGATCATCAAAACAGACACATTCGTGCAGGAACGAGTTGAGGAGCTCGCCCTAGGCGCAGTCATGCAACCACAGCCTTCACAGGTACAGATTGTCAGGCCCATAACACCATTCACGGTCGGAATTGACGCGCGCACACTGACTCTCCCGGAAACTGCGCAACGCGGAATTGGCCACTATACTGTCAACCACCTAAGTAAAATCATTGAGCTTACTCCAGATTGGCAGTACTTCCTGTTCCTAGAAGCAGAAGGCCAAGACGAACATTTACAGGTGTTGCAACGATTTAACAATGTTAAAGCCACATATTTCGATACCCCTTACCCAAAGCTTGACCTTTATCATATACCCGACCAGATGAGTTTAATCGCTGGATTCGATTCTCCGATGCGACTCGCGCCAGCATGTCCCACCTCGGTGGTATTCTATGATTTGATTCCACTAACCGTGCGGCAAAATCATTTTGACGTGTGGGACAAATCCAGGCAGCTGATCTACTTAAAGCGCCTCGAGCAGATAAAACAAAGAAATGCCTTAGTGCTTGCAATATCTGAATTCACCAGACGGGACCTTATACAAGGTATCGGCATCTCAGCGGATCAAGTGGTCACCATAATGGCCGGGCCCAATAAAAGCGTCTCGGCGGAGCCTCTGACAACCGATCAAGCGCCAAATTTGTTGAAACGATTAGGAATAGCCAAGCCCTATTTTCTATCAGTTGGCGGGTTAGACCCACATAAAGATTTCATGACAACCGCCCTAGCCTTCATCGCAGGATCAGCCTTTAAAGAGATGGAGCTAGTGGTAGTCGGGAGCAACAACGACCCCTACAAGGAGGCTTTCAAGGAATTATTCGGCAAGCACCCTTGCGGGAAGGTAACCTTCACCGGGTATCTAGGCGACTCAGAGTTGAAAGCGTTATACTCAATGGCCACAGCGCTAATCTTCCCGTCGTTGTACGAAGGATTTGGACTGCCCGTACTTGAGGCCATGGCCAACGGATGCCCAGTGATCTGCAGTAACACAACCTCAATTCCCGAAGTTGCCGGGGATGCTGCCCTGTATATAACTCCAGGCGACGTGGAAGGCATGGCACAACGCATGCTAGCGCTCCTAGAAAATTCGGCGCTCGCAGACGACCTGTCAAGGCGCGGCAAAATTCAAGCCGATAAATTTTCTTGGGATCGTGTGGCTCAGCGCACCCTGGCGGCCTGGCAGAATTTCTTAAACCCGCAGAAAATTGTCGGTTGTTCACCAATAGGTTATTCGACGACTTCGATTTAACCTGCGCGCTAAATCGCGGCCTAAAAAAATGTGGGTAATAGTCAGCGCTAAATGACCCCCTACTCTCCAGCCTCCAAGGCGCTATACCCATACTCATGCAGCTTGTTGCGCAACGTACGGATACTTATTCCCAGCAGTTGGGCGGCTTTGGTGCGGTTATTCTCAGTAGACTTTAACGTTTCTAGAATTAGTAATTTCTCCATTTCACCCACGGTGATACCGGGTTTAATCACTAAGTTATCATTTACAATCACTTGGGTGCTAAGCGGTTGGTATGCTGCGGATTGCACTTCGGCGCCAGCGGCTGGTTCATAAGTTTTAACTTCTACGCGTTCACGCAAGGGAATATTCATTAAGCCTTTGGAAGCGTCACCTAAAAGAAAGTCTGACTCCCTTGGGGCGTAACCACGCGACAAAATCGCTGCACGCTCAACTGCGTTCTGAAGCTCCCGAATGTTTCCTGGCCAAGCATAGTTTTCCAAAGCAGCCAGAATATCGGCGCTCAATCTTGGGGCATCCTTCCCGAGATATTGGGCCATGAAATGCTCCGCCAGTAATTTCACATCGCCCACGCGCTCGCGCAGAGCCGGAAGTGTAAGCGGGATTACATTTAAGCGATAAAACAGATCAGCTCTAAAAGCTCCCAATTTCACAGCATCATCCAAATTTCTGTTAGTGGTAGCGAGCACCCTCACGTCAATCGAAACCGGGTCTCTGCCGCCCACGCGATCAACCTCGCGCTCTTGCAACACTCTTAGCAGCTTGGCCTGTAAAGCCAAATCCATCTCCGATATTTCGTCCAAGAGAATCGTACCGCCTTGCGCCAACTCAAATTTGCCGATCTTTTTCTGCTGCGCTCCGGTAAAAGCCCCTTTCTCGTGTCCAAACAGTTCACTTTCCAGCAAAGTTGCAGGCAGCGCGGCGCAGTTAACCGCCACAAATGGCTGCTCGGCTCTGGGACTAGACGAGTGAATCAAACGCGCCACAAGCTCCTTACCCGTGCCTGACTCTCCCTGAATCAATACAGTGGCATCGCTCTTGGCCACGGCCTCTGAAACCTCTAGCACCCGAATCATTAGCGGGTTATTCGTAACAATAGCCTTGCCTTTCTTGGATTTGCGAGATTTATTCCTAAATTCTTTGCTTTCAGGGCTTAGAACGCGCTCTACAACACGCATCAATTCATCTGCCGAAAACGGTTTGGTCAGAAAATCCGCTGCACCGATCTGCATAGCTTCAACCGCCTGGTTGATTGTGCCATGCGCGGTCATCATGACAAAGGGCGTCTGTATCGCTTTCCGCTGCACTTCTTGCAACAGTTCCTGCCCCGTAAGTTCCGGCATGCGTTGGTCGGAGATAATCAGATCGAAACTCTCCTGCTCAATGTAATCCAAGGCTTGGCGACCATCACAGGCCACGGTCACGCATGCCTCCGCTCTGGTCAAGGTAGCTTTAACGGCAAGCTGCATCTGCGGATCGTCATCGACCACTAAAACTTTAGTATCTTTCTGAAGCATATTTCCCCCTACGGCCTCTGTTTACGTGGAAGAGCGATTTTAAAAACCGCCCCGTCCCGATTCTCAACTGAAATTGTTCCGGCGTGCTGCTCCACAATTTGGCGCACGATTGCAAGTCCTAGCCCAGTACCCTCATTTTTTGAACTAACAAATGGCTCAAATATTTTATCCATCAGCTCGGTCTTAATGCCTGGCCCGTTATCGCTAATCTCAATCATTAAGCCCTGCGTGGAATCTAGAGTCCGAATCGTAATCTTGCCGACAAAGCGCGTGGCCTGCAAAGCGTTCTGCAGTAGATTTTGGAAGGCCCTTCGTAGAGAGTGCTCACATCCCAAGACAAAGGGATTAGCACCAAGCTCCAGCCCAATCGTGGCCCGCGCCCCTTGCCCTTTTTTCAACCCTTCCACAATTTCCGATATGACCGCATTTAAATTAATGGGCGAGAAATCCGGTTTACGGTCGCGCGAAAAAAAGAGAATATTTGAGACCACGGTATCTAAAGATTCGATACTCTGATCAATCTCGTTCACGATCGTCAAAGAATCCGTGCGCTCTTTCAAATCCTGCCGCAAGAGCGAAAGAAATAACTTAATTGCCCCCAAGGGGTTACGCACCTCGTGCGCCAAAGCTGCCGCCATTTCACCAAGGTGCGCAAGCTTCTCAGCGCGCTTTACCGCTAAATCCCGTTCAGCTAATTGCACTCGTAGACTCTCGCTTTCACGATGCAGCTGAAGATACTTATCCTCCAGTCGAGCGCTGGCCTCGTTAAAGCTTTCGAAAGCCTGGCGCAAAATACTCTCTTTAGTCTGCGTTTCCTGTGTAGCGCGTACAACTTGCATAACGTCCTTACGATTTTGAAACCTTCCAGTAAAACTCCTCAGCTTCAGCGTTCAAAAGATTGAGCCAGGCGTCTGAAGGCGGATACTTCTGAGCGGCATCGGTCTGGAGAGCCCTGACACGCTGCTGATCTCCCTGATTTACCGCCGACTGAACTAACGCAAAATCAACCCAGCTATCTAAGAACTGGTCCGGAAAATTCTCTCTGCCCTTACCCAACCAAAATTGCGCACTTTCGAACTGCTTAGCATCAAGCGCAATCTGCGCAAGATACCGGATAGCCTGCGGCGCGCGTTCGTGCACCAGAGGAATCTGTTCGAAGTTTGCCTGAGCCTCGTCTGCCTTTCCAATTTTCAAAGCACATTCACCCAGGCGAAAATGTATGTCGGGAATATCATCCGTCGAGGCCGCGCTAAGCGCTTCGGAGTACTTGGCGCTTGCTCCCCCATAGCTTTGGTCGTTGCGCAGGGCATCCCCCCAAAGCAAGAACACACGCGCCTTGAGCGGGGATACTTCCGTCAGCAGCGTAGCTGCCTTTTCTGCATACAAAACCGCTGTTTTTGAACGGTTTTCCTGCAACTCAATCACTCCCCGAGACAAGAAAAGTTTAGCGCGTTGCTCAATCGACAAACTTTCGTCCTGAATGGCAGATTCAAACTCCTTACGCGCTCGATCGGCCAGCCCCAGTGCCCATGCGCTTTTTCCAGCGGCAATCACAGACTCCGTAGTGGCGATGCGTTTGGGCATTCGATCAAACGCCAAAAGCGCGCCCAGGTAGTCTCCATCGGAGGCCTTCTGCTGCACGTCGATGGGATGCTCTGCGCGCGCCATGCTGGGCCAGACCAGAGCGCCTAAAAGCGCCATAAAAAGTGCAGCAATCGATCTACCACGGCCAAACATTGCTAGATCTCCACTCTTGCTTCGTTGGCACAGTCATTTTCATGCTCGTCGTTACAACGTGACTCCAAACCCTTCTTCTTGATTTTTTCGACCAGAGTTGTGCGATTAAGGTTTAGCAGCCGCGCCGCCGCCTTTTTATTGCCGCTGGTTTTATTTAACGCTAAGACAATTAAGCGATTTTCATACTGGCCGACAAGTTCATTAAAATCCAAACCGCTATCCGGAATTTCCGTGAAGCCCTCGACCACGCTAGTTTCGCAAGCGCCCCCCTCTAATACATAATCCGGCAAGTCTGAGATTCTTATGTCGGGCCCATCCGCCAGGATAGCGGTTCGCTCGATCAGATTCTCGAGTTCGCGCACATTTCCGGACCAGCTGTACTCCTGTAATTTGCGCGCCACCTCAGAGGTCATTCCCATCAGCTCCCTTCCCAGCCGCTGACTGGCTTTTTCCAAGAAATGACGCGCCAAAATAAGCACATCGTTACCACGCTGTCTCAATGCTGGTAGCTGCACCGGCACGACCTGCAAACGATAGAATAGGTCCTCTCGAAAGCGACCCGCCTTTACTTCAGCTCTTAAATCTTTATTGGTGGCTGCGATCACACGCACATCCACATCAATACTGCGAGCCGACCCGACCGGCTCGACTTTACGATCTTGCAAAACTCTTAATAATTTCACTTGAAGCTTAGGACTCATCTCGCCGATTTCGTCCAGAAAGATTGTGCCGCCATCTGCGATCTGAAAGCGGCCGATACGAGTTTGAGTAGCCCCCGTGAACGACCCCTTCTCGTGCCCGAAAAGTTCGCTTTCCAGAAGCTCTTCAGGAATGGCGCCGCAATTTACCGGCACCAACTTTCCGGAGCGAGCACTTAGACGATGGATAGCGCGCGCAACGAGCTCCTTGCCAGTTCCGGACTCCCCTTGAATCAGTACGGTGCTGCTGGTCCGCGCCACCTTCTCAACGATGCTAAAGACCTTTTTCATCTCCGAGCATTCGCTGATGATTCCGGCAAATGAAGTTTGCCTTAAGCCGATGTCTTTATCCGGTAGACTTTCCGAATACAGAGAATGAAAACCACCCGCAACTCCAATCTGCATACTGCGCTCCCTTGCTAAAAACCTTACTCTTCCGTGAGAAGGCAACTGGCGGTACAGCCGCTGCACAACCCCAAAAACCTACTTCTTCGTCCCTAAAAAACTACTCATAGGACCGGTCCGCCATTGCCGTCTGTGTCAACCAAATGGCAATCTTCGTACCAACCAAGCTCAAGGTAGGATAGAAATTTGACTCAAAAGGCTCGAACCCAGTTTCAGTTTATTGTAAATAGCCAGTATTTTTACAAAAAATAGACAAACAGGGTTATTTAAAGGCTCTAAAACGGCCTGAGTTGGGCAAAAATTTTTTAAGAAAAACTGCGCAAAGATGTACAGTTTTAGTGATTGCCGGCCGATAAGGCTCGCAATTTTTGCGGGTTCAAGGCCAAGTATCAATGTGAGTTCCGGCCTCACCTAATTGGATTTTGGATAGCAATACATATTTTGACGTATCTGCTCATTAAGTGTGGGCCATTTCAGTCCGCCTTCGCTCACTACTACCACTATCGGCAATGGTTTCAACGAGCTACGGCGAGACGTAATTGCTCAATGTTGGGCTTCGCCCCTATTTTTTGAGCAATATACGTTTTGACTAACCTGCCCTTTCTGATAGCATTTTGGGAGGCACGCGCCATTTTTTAGCAGATTTAACAAGGAAACAAATGTCAGAGGCATCTTCCACAGAAAATATACTGCAAAGTTTAAATGAGCATCTGTCTAAGTCCGGCAGTGTTGACACTGCCGAATATCTGACACAGAACACAATTGCGAAGGAACTTTTCTCGCGTGCCGCGCCAAAATTTTTGCAGACTAAGTCGCTCTCTAGTCTGATTGAGATCTCGCAAACAGCGCACGCTGCCGTGGCACAAGTCACTTCCGGTGCCCCCTTATCCGTATCCTTTAAGGAAACTAGGGACAGCGCGGGGCTATTTATAGCGCTTAGCGACCGCCCCTTTATTATAAATTCTGTCAACGAAGTTCTAAACGAGATTAACGCTAAAATCAGTGCTTGGTTCCACCCTGTCCTATTAGAGAAGGGGGTTCGGGTGTCGCTTTCGTACATCGAGCTTGAACCGTTATCGAGCGAATCGCTTTCACTTCTGTGCGCCAAATTGGAGAACACTCTAAAGACTTTGATGCTGGCCACAGACGACTACTCTGCCATGTTGGTTAGAACTGAAACCCTGGCGCGCATGCTAGCCCAAAATGAACAATCTATAACTTTTCCGCAACAAGAGAGGACCAGCGTCAGTGAATTTTTACGATGGCTTTGTAACGGGGGCTTTGTCTTTTTGGGGTACAAGCAGGTATCGGCCTCCGGCTCTGCGGCGCCGTTAGAGAGCGCCCCCTTGGGCATCACTAACAGCGAGAGTTATTTCCGTAGCCTCTTAGATCAGGAACTCCGCGATGATTATCTGGCGCTTATCGAACGTGAACATCTAATCCAAGTTACAAAACTTAGAACCTTTAGCCCGGTCCATAGACGCGCGCGACTTTTACATATTACTGTTCAGGAACCGGGAGCTGACTCAACCAAAGTCAAGATTCACTCACTTGTGGGTATCTTAACTTCCAAGGCGCTTAGCGAAGAGTCCTCGCAGATGCCACTAATCCGCCAAAAATTAGCAAAAGTTTTGGAGATCCAAGGTGCCTTAGAGGGTTCTCACGACTATAAGAGTATTGTAAGCGCAGTCGATCACATGCCTAAAGAAGATGCCTTGCGACTGACTACCAACGACATCGAGCGTTGCATAGCGGCCGCACTCTCGTTGAACAACTCAAGAGAGGTGACGGTGGCACTCTGTATTGACGACCTAAAGCGCGGGGCCACCTTACTCGTAGCCATGCCACGAGACCGCTTTACGTTCGAAGTCCGCAAACAAATTCAACGCTTCATAGAGGATAGCTTCAGCGCTCCGCACGGCTCTTCCGAATACAATCTAGATTTAAGTCGCCGCTTAATTGCGAACCTTTATCTCTACATTCCGCTTGACGAAAACGCTGTCTTTTCGCTAGACGCCCAAAAATTCGAGAATGAAATCAAGTCACTCACCTGCTCGTGGCCAGACAAATTACAGACCCATATCCTTGAACACTGGCCTGAGGCCGGAGATGTCGTTTGTTCAAAGTATGGTTCTGCTTTTGGCAGCGATTACCAGGCATCTGTTTCAGTAACTGAAGCAATCTCCGATATTGAGTTACTGGAGCGGATTTCATCGGAAAGTTCCATTGCGGTGCGGGTATCACATGGCAAAGAGCAATCCTTTGAAAAGTTTTTGGTCACCATCTGTCGGCCCGGAGAGGAGCTCACCTTAAGCAAAGCTTTACCGATTCTTGAAAATGCGGGACTTGAGGTAATTAGCGAATCGAGCTTCGCGGTAATGCCTAGAAATGTTGATCGTTTATTTATTCAACGTTTCGTGGTTCGAAAGAAATTTGTGGCAGCAAACCAGCAATCTGACTGGAGCGAATGCCTGCGTTCAGGCCTCGAGGATATTGTTTCAAATGCTTGCACCAACGATGCTCTGAACGGGCTGCTAATATCTGCGGGATTATCAACCAGATCTATCTCTTTGATTCGCACTTATGCTGGACTTTTATGGCAGCTACGGCGCTTTCCATCGCGCAACTCGATTGAAGATGCCATTGTCAGCCAACCAGCGATAATCCACCGTTTTTGGGAGGCCTTTATTGATCTTTTCGATCCCGCAAGTTCTAAATCTCTTGCCGAGCGCAAGGCCGCCTTCGCCTCGCAACGTGAAAAGTATTTAGATCAATTGCGTGCCGTCTCCGACGTACACACCGATCGAGTCTTACGCGCGCTTTTATCGCTGCTTGAGGCAACCGTAAGAACAAATTATTTTCTTAACCAATCCCATGTCGCCATTAAGCTCAACTCAGAAACCGTGAGCTGGATACCGAACCCACGTCCAAAGTTTGAGATCTTCCTCACCGGCCCAGAAGTTGACGGCACGCATCTTCGCTGCGAGATGGTGGCACGCGGCGGCATACGCTGGAGCGAACGAAAAGACGACTACCGCAGCGAAGTTTTGGGGCTAATGAAAACCCAAAAAATTAAGAATGCTCTAATTGTACCTTCGGGAGCTAAGGGCGGATTTATCGTAAAGCAGCCGCCTAGCGATCCAAAGTCCATGCCCGCTGCCGTGGAGAGCGCTTACAGCACCTACATGCGCACATTACTTAGTTTGGCGGACAACCGTGTCGGCGACACAGTCGAACATCCCAAAGACGTGATCTGCTACGATGACTTTGACCCGTATTTTGTGGTGGCCGCAGATAAAGGCACCTCCACATTCAGCGACCTCGCCAACCGCATCGCCACCGAAGAGTTCAACTTTTGGTTGAACGACGCTTACGCCTCAGGCGGCTCAAATGGATACGATCACAAGCTGTATGGTGTTACAGCAAAAGGGGCCTGGGAATGCGTCAAGCGCCACTTCAATGATTTGGGTATCGATCATGAAGGTTCTGCTTTTACCGCCGTCGGCATCGGCGACATGTCTGGGGACGTTTTCGGTAACGGATTGTTGTTAAGCAAGAATTTGAAACTGTTGGGTGCTTTTGACCACAGACATGTCTTTGTTGATCCAGATCCAGACTTAGAAGCTTCTTTTCAGGAACGCTGGAGACTATTTCAGACACCGCGCTCTCAGTGGACGGATTACAACGCGCGCCTAATCAGTAAAGGCGGCGGAATTTTTAAGCGCCTAGAAAAGGAAATCACGCTTACACCTGAGGTGCGAAACGCCCTATCTATCCCAGATGAGGTTCCAAGCGTGGTCAACGGAGAGCAACTAATCTCTCTAATCCTAAAGGCAAAGGTGGATTTACTGTGGAATGGGGGGATTGGGACATACGTTAAGAGCCGCAGCGAAAGTAATTCTGATGTTGCCGATGGTTCCAACGATAACGTGCGCGTTAACGCCAGCGAGTTGCGGGCCCGCGTTGTTGGCGAAGGCGGTAATCTAGGGTTCACACAAAAAGCCCGCGTCGAGTATGCCGCCCGGGGTGGCCGCTGCAACACGGACGCCATAGATAATTCCGGTGGCGTGGATCTTTCTGACCACGAAGTTAATCTGAAGATCTTCTTTAGCGGGCTTTTGCGGGAAAAGAAGATTACTCTGGATGAACGTAATAGCCTACTGAAGGAAATGGCTGGTTTGGTTAATCAAGCGGTTCTAGAACATAATCGTAACCACTCCCTAATTCTTACCCTAGGCGCTACTCGCTCCACCCGCAGGCTAGATTATTTCAAGTCTCTGATAGGCGAGATTCACCGGCTAGGCTTTGTGGACCGTCAACTTGAAGGGCTTCCGGACGATGAAGAGCTTAGCGCGCGTGCAAAACGTGGGGAGGGGCTATATCGTCCTGAGCTCGCGGTATGTTTGGCCGGTGTTAAACTATGGGTTAAGAGCGAACTCCTAAAGAGCGATCTGATAAACGATCCGGTGCTTAAAGATCACCTGCTGGCATACTTCCCTCAAGTCTTGCGGGAGCGCTTCGCCAAAGAGATTAACGATCACCCCTTGGGCCGCAACATAACAGCGACCCAGGTAACCAACTTCTTGGTTGACCTAGTGGGTATTAGTTTTGTCCACCGCATGTGCTTAACATGCGCTGCCACTGTTCCAAGCGTGGTCAAGAGCGCCCTGGCGGCGGATCAGATCATACAAGCTTCTCATGTGAGAGAGGAGAGCTTCCGCTTTGATAATTTCAAGGAGCATAAGCATCTGATTCAAGCCGCTCAGGACTTGAGCGGTGCACATCGCTTTTTGACATATTGGTTAATCACAACGCACGCCGACTCACACAGCTTAGGCGGACTCGTGCAGGTATATAAAGATAAATATCAGGATGCCTGTCAGCAGCTTTCAAGCCTTCTTCAGAAAGATGAGCGTGAGTCTTTTGAGAAACATTATCAGGAATACTCGAGCCTAGGGGTGAGCCATGCAACCGCCGTACAGTTGGCGGTCGCGCCCTTCATAGCGCTTGTGCTTGAATGTTTGTGGATAGCCGGTCAGTCTCGCTCTGACCTCACTCAGGTATTTGAAAGATGGTACCAGGTTGCGCGCTTCTTAAAGTTGACAACCGTTTTGCGAATGGAGCCCGGTGTTATGCCTTCCGGCCGCTGGGAGAAGGAGTTGATGGTCAGTTCGTACCAAGACCTACGGCGAATTTTATCTCAGATTGTAGTTAGCAGTTTGAAGGCAAACGATATGGAGAGCTGGCAATCGCCGATTAAGGGTTCAGCTGGGCTGCTGCAGCTCCACCAAACAATTAGCGAAGTGCGCATGAAAGTGGCCGAGGTGGCTGCCTTTCCGGTTTTGGCCAAGCAGCTTCGGGTATTCCAGGCGGGGATTTGAGCCTTAACTCACATACGCTCATCAAGAAACTGGGCAACTCCAGCAGGGTCTCTTGCAACCCGACTTGCGATGTACTCGATCTTTTTGGGCGCTAGCTTCAACCCGCGCTGCAAACTCATTAGTCGCACCAGCTCAGGAAGCTCCTTTTGCTCGGGTGCCCCTAAATGAAATCCGGAGCCGGATTTCAAGCGACTGGCAATATGCTCGTCAAACTTAAACTCCTGCAAAGGCATATGGCTAAAAAGAACCAACGAGTTTTGATTGGATTTCAGCGTTTCGCAAAACTTAACAAAACGCCCAGATTGGCCAGGTGCAAATTTGGAGAGCGTTTCCTGGGCATCATCAACTAGCAGCACGCCCCCAACGGGAAGAGCGAGCGTTGCCTCGTTCAAGATACCCTCAAACTCCTCAGCCGAGAACGAGACCACTGGCACGGCATGCGCTTGCAAAGACCACTCTAAATGCATGGCGAGATGAGTTTTGCCTGAGCCCCTTGCACCCTGAAAAAAAACGAAAGCGCTTTTGCCGATGGAAACAAGCTTGTGGCAGCGTTCGAAATCAGAACTTATGCCTGAGTGCAACATAAATCCCTCAGGCGCGTAAGGAATCCTCCTTACGATATTCAAAGCCATCTGTTCCATTAGCATCCAACTAGAAGGGTATCCTCAAGGTCTTCATTTTGGCTCTCGATCCTTGCCCCTAAATTACTGAGCTTACTCTCAATCGAGGCATAACCACGTCGTAGGTGGTGAATCTCATGAATCACCGTTTCCCCCTCTGCAGCCAAAGCCGCCACCACCAAAGCCGCCCCCGCACGGATATCGTGCGCGTCTACCGGTGCTCCACTCAATTTAGGTACGCCCTTAATGCGTGCCACCCTGCCATTCACAACTATTTGGGCTCCGAATCTAGAAAGCTCTGCCACATGTCCGAAACGACCCTCGAAGATATTCTCTGTAATTGAACTCTCGCCGTCTGCCAAAGTCATTGCTGCCATAAGCACGGGATGCATATCGGTAGCAAAATGCGGGAAGGGTCCGGTCTGCACATGCAACGCCTTGATTCTGCCTTGGGCCAAGACTTGGACGAAGTCGTTGCCAACCGTAACTTTTGCGCCAAGGTTATCGAGAATCTCCAAAAATTCCCCAAAATATTGAGCATTGAAGCCATCTATTTGAATGCAACCTCCAGTTGCCAAAGCGGCGAGCGCATAAGTCGCGGCTTCAATGCGATCTCCGATTAGCGCTAAATGAGCTCCGCCCAGCTTTTCCTCTCCGAAAATAATAACGTCTGACGTTCCAGCACCTTCGACCTTAGCTCCAAGCCTCGTAATGAAATCGGCTAAGGCAACGACCTCGGGTTCACGCGCGGCATTTCGAATGACTGTCCGGCCGGGCGTAAGCGCAGCTGCCATTAATACCTGATGCGTAGCGCCAACCGATGGGAATTTAAATTCGATCTCAGCGCTCCGAAGTCCACCGGGAGCCACGGCGTGAACGGCACCGTTCTTGACTTGAATCTCCGCTCCCATCTGTGTCAATGCTGAAAGATGTAGATCAACCGGACGTGCCCCGATTAGGTCGCCGCCCGGCAACGCTATGTGCGCTTCCCGCTTCCTGGCCAGCAGCGGCCCTAACACCCAAAATGAAGCTCTGAGGGCTTTCACCAAGCTGTAGCTAGTATCGGCCGCGGTAATTTCCGGGATATAAATCTCAGCCGAATCATCTTTTAACTTCGTGCGTGCCCCAAAGTGTTCAAGCAAACGGAGTAAAATGGCTACGTCCTCTAACTTCGGCACGTTTGAGATCGTACAGGGCTCAGAGGCCAGCAATGTCGCGATTAAGATCGGAAGCGTAGCATTCTTAGCTCCGCCGACCTTTATATTGCCGTGCAAAGGCACTCCACCACGGACGCATAGCACTTCAGACATTTTGGGCTCCGCCGACAGAGCTCTCAACCAGCTGTGAAAGTTTCGCGAGCGACGGCTCTATCTGGTCCTGGCTATTAAACATGGAGGCTAATTTGTAAATGACTTGGTCGACGAGAGCATCGGGGCAGCTTGCTCCGGCGGATAACAATACCGTCACACTGGATTTATCTTTCGGAAGCCAAGGCGAGCATCGCTTCACCGTGCGCGTGCGCAAATCAAGATACTGAATCTCATCGTCACTTAGAATCTCATCTGCGTCTTTGATATAATAAGTGGGGAGCTTCTTCTCACAAAGTTCAACTAGATGCGAGGTATTGGAAGAATTATAGCCGCCCACGACGATCGCCAAATCTCCACCATCTGCCAAGAGGTGATAGATAGATTCTTGATTCTGAGAAGTAGCGTAACAAAGAGTGTCACGCGTGTCGGCAAAATGCTCGCGTGCGCTGTCGCCACCGAAATAATCACTCATGGCCTTTCGCAGCACATTACTAATCTCTTGGGTTTCCGTGGCCAACATGGTGGTTTGGTTAACCACACCGATGCGACTCAGGTGCTGAGCCGGGTCAAATGTTTGAGAGTATCTGCCAGCGAAATCTCTGCCAAACTCCGTAAAAGGTTTTTCGCGCCGAATATAAGTGGCCAAAAGCTTAGCCTCTGCCAGGTCTAGGATTACTAAGCTCTCCCCAGAAAGTCTAGCATGCGAGAACGTTGCTCTAGTTTCCTCGTGCGTATGCTTACCGTGTATAATAATCGTGTAGCCGTTGTCGCCTAACTGGGCAGCACGCTTCCAAACCTTCTCAACAAAGGGGCAGGTGGCATCGTAAACCCGTGGGTCAATCCCTCGATCTCTTAGCTCCTTGAAAAGCTCTACCGTGGTTCCAAAAGCCGGTACAATCACAATATCAGCCGGGGATATCTCAGAAAACGGAATTAGCTGCGTGCCGTCCGGTGCAAGAATAAAACGCACACCTCGACTTACCAAGTCGCCGTTGACATGCGGATTGTGAATCATCTCGCTCAAGAGGAAAACGCGTTTATCTCTATTTTCCTCGAGCGCCCGATAAGCGATCTCGATCGCGTTCTCCACTCCAAAACAAAACCCGAAATGCCTGGCAATTTTAAGTTTGAGCACTCCCAGATCAAGTAACGAAGGGGACATGTCTTGGCTACGCGAATCCAGCGCGCGCCTGGCACTCTTGAGCGTAGAGAGCACAGAAGATTTATAAAAAATAGGAATATTGAAGCGCCTGCCCATAGCACTAGTTTTATATCACGCGTTGATAGGCAAGTCTATTTGGAGTGCGATTTGGAGAGGAATTGCGGTAGAAGGCGCACTCGCGCTTCACCTGCAAGATTCGCAAAGGCACGCCCGAATATTCCAGCGATGCCGATTAGCGAGCAAACCAGAGCGATGCCCAATGGAGCGCTGCGGGTCGCTGCTATTGTTACAGTGGCAGGACTCATGACAAATACCAGGAGGACCGAAACCCCATACAACAAAAGCCCCGCAAATGCAGAAAAGGCGATGGCGGCTAAGGCGGCCAAAATTGTTTGAACTAGAACTAATCTGTGTCTAGTTCGAATTCCAAGCTTCAGTCCAAAGGCACATAACGTTTGTGTAACCCCAAATACTTCGGTAGTGCGCAATCCCTCTTGGCTATCGAAATGGGGCGCAAATGAGATCACCTGGGTATAATCAATGTTGAAGATTCCGAATCTAAGCGCGCGTTTTGTATCGATAGTTAACTGATCGATGCCGTGCGCTTGGCAAACTGCAAGCATCACCATACGTGCCGAGCTATTGAGAGTAGAACGCATAAACCAGTACAGGCTGAGCGGCCGAAAAATCTCCAGGCGCAGGCTTTTAAGCATTTGCGAGGCCTGGTCGAAAGGTATTTCAAATCTAGATACCAGAATAGAGAGCGCCAAGGCCCAGTTGATCTCATCAAAAGCGAGCCTAGCTCTTAATCTGAATTTCTGCGGCTGGATATTCGCGACAATCACAACAAAACCTTGGGGAGTACAACCTTACAGATGTTATGTAACTCCTTTAGGATTTGTGCGATAGGGTGTGGGGCGCGCGAATCCGTTGGGCCTATCGGCCTAAGAATTAGTACCACAGCGTGGCATCGGCCGACGAGTCGTCCAATGCCACTTAGCCAACCGACTTAAGTATCCGATTTTAAC
>CAZVWV010000036.1:0-26839 GCA_964631745.1 uncultured Bdellovibrionales bacterium | reverse complement strand
CCCCAAGAGACCGGCCTGGCCGGCCACTTGGGGGCGCCCATATCACAAAAAACCCAATATTTTCCTATTTTACCGCCCCCTAGCCCCCCAGCTGCTCTTGAATTTTTAAAACATAGGCTCTAATATTACCCCCCTATGAAACGGACATATCAGCCAAGCAAGAAATCACGCCGCACTACTCACGGCTTTAGAAAACGTATGAAGACCAAGGGCGGCCGCAAGGTTTTGAATGCTCGTCGCAAACAGGGTCGTCATAAGATCTCTGTAACCAGCCCGCGCAAGGGCCATTATAGATAAGACGTTTAGCAAAGACGTATTGTTAAGACGTAATAGGTAGACGCGGCTGTATCATCATTTAGCGTTAGAATTTTATCGGGACCTTTGCCAACAAGCATACAGAGCAAACCCGCCAAGAGATTTGGATACGCCAACACTCTAAGGCTCAGGAAAAGCGCTGACTATGCTTCCGTGCAGGCGCGTGCAGCCCGTTGGCAGTCTAAACACTTTCTGGTCTTAGTGGCTCCAGCTCAAACGGCAAGCAGCAGGCTAGGAGTTATAATTACCAAAAAGATCGATAAGCGCGCCACCCGAAGGAACTCGTTAAGAAGAAAGTTGCGCGAGTGCTTTCGTAAGAACCGGGATAAATTGACAAAAGCAGTTGACCTAGTAATTATTGCACGTAGAGACTCCGTAGGGCTGTTATCAAAAGATATCTACACTGAGATTTTAAACCTTCTAGCGAAAGCCAAACTCATGCCCCAAAACTATGAAAGCCTAGCATGAACCAAATCATGGAAAATATTGGAGCGGATCACCACCCATACCCTTCGCCTCCCTCAAGAAATATCTATACGGGACTGCTCTGGCTTTACAAAGCTACGCTCTCCCCGCTCTTTGGCAATGTTTGTAAGTTTGAACCAAGCTGCTCGGAATATTCCGCTGCCGCATTTCAAAAATACGGATTTTTCAAAGGCGCTTGGCTTACGGTAAAGCGTATAGCCCGCTGCCATCCTTTCCATCCAGGAGGCTCTGACCCGCTGCTCTAATGAAACCGAGGTAATAACAAACACTATGGAAGACAAACGCACCGCCATCGCTATTTTTCTCTGTATCATGGTCGTAATGATTTACTCTGAGCTAGTCATTACTCCTTATTACCAAAGAGCTGCGGAGCAACACGGCGCCACCCCCACGCCTGAGACTAACCGAGAGATTCCACCCCCTCCCAAAGACGCTTCCCTTTCAAATGTCGAGCACGCTACCGTTACGAACCCCGCGCCAGTACCTGCAGAGACTACCAAGGTAGTCGCTCAAACCACCCCTACTTTGGCCCAGATCGCCGCGGCACCGTTTACAAAAATTTCGACGCCGAATATGGAGCTGAGCCTCTCGCATTTAGGCGCGCGCGTTAAGAGTTTATCACTTGTCCGTTACCGCGAAGCTCTTGCGGCGGAAAAGCCGCTCGAAACCGTGCTGTCATCTGACGGGCTGCCTTTGCCGCTTGGTGTTTATGTCGACAAACTTGATGATGCCAATGTAACTTACACGCTCCTCAAGACTTCCGGCGACACAGTAAACTTAGAAAACTCTTATCTTGTTGGGCCAGGAAAGGATCTTGAGCTTACGTTTGAGGGGAATCTCGGCGGTACTATCATTAGGAAAATTTTCAAATTCCGCGCCGATTCTTACTTGTTTGAAGTAAATATCGAACTTGGGTCGGCCATCTCCCCTGATGCCCGCATTTGGCTCGAATGGACACGTTTTGGTTCCTTCGAACAGGAGAGTGAGCGCTTAAATCCACTTTCCTATACCCTGCTTGATACCAACAACAAGATCGCGCACACCCTTGTCCCCGCACTCAAGGAAGAGCTTACCGAACTTCAAAGTAACGTAAAGGAAGCTGGTTCAAATCAATGGATCTCGCTCGGTGACAAATACTTCAGTGCCTCACTGGTGGCTTCCACCGCGGGATTGAATTCACGGATCGGCAGACTTCCAGTTGACGCCAAAGATTCGGCACCGGCCGGGGATCTGTTTTTCTCGCGCATAGCTGGGCAATCAACAAAGGGCGCCTTTAGCGTGTATGTTGGCCCCAAGGATGATACCATCTTAAGCGCCACCGGGTTCCAACTTCATAGGACTATAGATCTGGGCTTCTTCTCAGTACTGGCCTACCCCTTACTCTCATTGATCCGATTATTTCATGCCCTACTTGGAAACTACGGCCTAGCAATTATTCTATTAACCCTGGCAATCAAAACAGCCTTCTTGCCCCTGACGGCTACCAGTATGCGCTCAATGAAGGCCATGCAAGAGCTGCAGCCTGAGATTAAAGCCCTGCGCGATCGTATAAAAGACCCCACTCAACTAAACCAAGAGATGGCCGGCCTTTTCAAAAAACGCGGAGTAAACCCCATGGGTGGCTGCCTTCCAATGCTAATACAAATTCCGATATTTTTTGGTCTGTATTCGGCCCTATTCAACTCGATTGAGTTACGACATGCGCCGTTCGCGCTCTGGATTAAAGATCTCTCCTCGCCAGAACATCTCACCATCTTTGGAATCGGTATCCCCATTATGGTGCTACTCATGGGTCTCAGTATGTTCATTCAGCAGCGCGGGCAGCCACAAGCTGGGCTTGATCCGGCCCAGCAAAAAGTTATGAAATTTATGCCGATTATTTTTACCGGCATGTTCATCGTGGTCCCCATGCCCGCAGGCTTAGTGCTTTATTGGTTGGTGAACAACACTATATCAATTATACAGCAAACCTATTTACGTAACGATAAGAAAGCCAGTCCGCTAACGGCGACTCTTCTGGCTAGCGCGGCCATCTTTTCACTAGGGTTTGTTTTGACGCTGATATAGTTTTGGCATGTGAGCGATATTTCTACCATAGCAGCGCTAGCCACCGCGCCAGCTCCCGCCGGAGTTGCCATAATACGTGTGAGCGGACCGAAAACAAAGAGCCTACTTTCCCAAATATTTCGCGCTCGTAAAAACCCAGCAGATTATCCAAGAGAGCTGGTATTTGGCGAGATATTGGATTTTCAGAGTGGGGAGGTGTTAGATCGAGCTCTGGCTGTTTATATGCCAAGTCCCGCAAGCTATACAGGGGAAGACATAGCGGAGTTTCAACTACACGGAAGCCCTGTGCTTATACAAAAGGTCCTGCGATCTCTGTTTGCCTTGGGGGTTGACCCGGCGCAGCCGGGCGAGTTCACTAAGCGCGCTTTTTTAAACGGCAAGCTCGATCTCTCGCAGGCAGAAGCTCTTTGCGATCTGATTAGCGCCACAAGCGAGCGCGCGCTCATGATTGCCAAAGAGCAGCTAGAGGGCGCGCTCTCTAAAGAGTTAGCCCAGATTGGAGAATCTCTGCGAGATGCCCTGGCCGAACTTGAAGCTGGGCTAGACTTCCCCGAGGAAGATATTAATCCGAAACGTTTAACTGAACTCGCTCAAGCTCTGAGCGCTTCAAGCGCTGCGCTTAGCACGCTCTTGAGCACGTGCGAGTACGGAAAGCACCTGCGCGAAGGCTACCATGTCTTACTTTGCGGGCCGCCCAATGCGGGAAAATCCAGTTTGTTAAATCTCCTCCTAGGAAGGGACCGCGCCATCGTCACGCCAATCTCAGGTACTACTCGCGATCTTATAGAGGAGGAGCTTCTCTTGGACGGCTACAAATTTGTATTCTGCGATTCAGCCGGCATCCGCGAGACCACGGACGAAGTTGAAAGAATAGGAATCGAACTAGCTGAATCCAAAATTGCTTGGGCCGATCTAGTGTTTTTGGTAGTTGATGCACAGTCGAATCAGTCTGATGTACGCCGGGCCATCGAAGCAGCCCACACTAAATCTAAACGCATCTGGTTGGTCGTCAACAAGATCGATCTCCCCACACCTTCGACTAAAGAATTACCGAGTGAAGCAAAAAGCTGCGCCCGTGTGTTTTCTATCTCCGTAAAGAGCAATGCCGGAGTCACACAGCTCCGCACGGCTCTGATTGAAGAACTTAAAGGCAGCTTGCCAACTCAGGCGGAGAGCTCATTTATCGTTTCCAGCCAAAGGCAGGTGCGCTGCCTAACCCGTGCCAAAGACTCACTCGTCCGCGCATGTGAGGGAATACAGCAACGACTCTCTCCCGAGCTCCCTAGCGCCGAAATTAGACATGCCCTTTCAGCGCTTGAAGAGCTAATCGGAAAAACTTACACTGAAGACATCTTATCTAGAATTTTCTCCAAGTTTTGCATCGGTAAGTAACCTTTGAGCCATACTAAGTATCCAAAGCTGCGCTGGCCCCTGGACATCAAACTCGAGAGCTACGAGGGCCAGAAGATCTTGCTAATCCGTTGCCCAACCGGAATCAGCGAAGAGCCGCTCTTGCTTGTGCCCGCGGTGGGCCCGCTGATTGCCTGCTTCGATGGTAAGACTTCGGTTCCTGAAATCACGGCTAAGTTTGCAAGTTATGGCATTAAAGACGAGGTGGTCCTGGAGCTTATCGCGCTCTTAGATAAGCATCTTTATCTAGAGGGCCCGACCTTTAGCGCAGCTCAACGAAAAATTCTGGAATCCTTCAAAAATGAATCCTCCAGAAAAGCCTTCATGGCGGGACTAAGCTATGCAGCTGACGGAGCCGCTTTAAGGTCCGAGCTCGCCCAATACTTGCAGCATAAGGTCGGCGCAGATTCCCTTAGTCCCAAAGGCCCCATGTTGGGGTTTGTAGCCCCGCACATCGACTATCGTCGCGGCCATGTGTGTTACGGCAAAAGCTACAATCAGCTCGCGTTGGAAGATCACGATCTTTATATTTTGATCGGCACCTCGCATCAGTACAGCGATCTGATGTTTCATCTCACTAAGAAAGATTTTGAAAGCCCGCTAGGAACTCTGCCGTGTGATACGGCCTTCGTGGAAGAACTGGCCAAACGTTACGGCTATGAAAGAAGTTTTGCAGACGAATTGCTGCACCGCAGAGAGCACTCCCTTGAGCTTCAAGTCCCATTTATTAAATATCTAAAGACCAACCCCAAAATTGTGCCGATTCTAGTTGGCAGCTTTTCAGAGATGCTCGGTGTAGAGAAAGCACCTAGGGAGTTTGATCAATACGAAAGCTTTGCCGCCTCCCTTGCCGAATGTGTCGGCCAACGAAGAGCTCAGGGGCAGCGTGTGCTAGTAGTGGCAGGCGTCGACATGGCCCACGTCGGGCGCTTCTTTGGAGATCCGGGAAGTTTATCCGATGCTTTTATGCAGCAGATCGAAGTGCGCGATCGAATTTATTTAGATACTCTGCTTAAACAAGACAAAGAGCGGCTCTTTGCCCATATCGCACAGGACAATGACGCCAGAAGGGTCTGCGGCTTTCCCACTCTTTATACGGTGCTGGATGTGTTCGAGCGCTTAGGGCTTAAATACCGTGGCCAGCTCTACGACTACCGCCAAGCCGTAAACCTGCAAAACGACTGCGCAGTGACGTTTGCGGGGCTTGGGATGTACGAGCAGATGGCTTAACACCTCAGGATCGCTCAGGAATAGGTAATTTTCGTAATTTTTTGGCCGTATCTTTATTGAGAAGCAACTTCTCATCATTTGCGGATATGTATTAAACGCTCTAAATTTTTGGATGTAGGTGCATGTATGGAAAATGAAAACAAAGAGAACAAAGACCCAAACTTCTTCGAAAAATTCGGCTTGGAAGTTACCAGTGGCGAAGTTGCTGTCGGTAGCACTTATCCAATTTATGGCATGATCACAAAGTTTCTAGATGACACTCCCGGATCAGTCAAAGTTGAACTAAATTTCTCCATCAAAGCTAATATGGCTATTCCAGACCTAGAGAAGGTCGAACTTTTGAAACAACGCGCTTTTGAGCCGGGTATATTTGTCTCCACGATCGTCTCCAAAGAGCAGGGTATCGTGGTGGACTGCAGCACGGTTGTGTTCGGACGTAAGCAGGCCTATAGCGCTTAGCATATCAACTTGGCTTATCATTACGAAACGAATTCGTTCCGGTCATGGTTACCGCCAATTGTCATATTCTAACAATGATGCCTAGAATATGCGCATGAATCAACTTGGACCGAATCAGAACTCAAAGTTTGGCCAGCAGGCAAGCATCCCTTCAAACGCCAGTGTGACGTTTCGAGAAATTATCTCGTTCCTTAAAACCCTGGCGGTCTTAGTCGTAATCGCCATGATATTACGCGGCTCGGTCGTGGAAGCCTTTAAAATCCCCTCTGGTTCCATGATTCCCACATTAATGATCGGGGACCACATCTTGGTAAGCAAGTTTAGTTACGGGCTTAGATTACCATTTGTGAGCGATACCATTTATCGCTACGGTGCTCCAGAGAGAGGCGATATCGTGGTCTTTACCAAGCCAGACGATGAAGCAACCTTGGAAGACGAATCGGGGATCAATATTATCAAGCGCGTGATCGGCCTTCCTGGAGACACAGTGGAGGTGCGCGGTACCAATGTATATATCAACAATCAGATCTATTCGGAACCGTATGCACGCTGGGAAGCCGGAGGCCTTCGGGACGGAGATTTCGGACCGAGCAAGATCCCGGCCGAGCATGTCTTGCTGCTTGGCGATAACAGAGATCACTCCCGTGATTCTCGCTTTTGGAACGACCCTTACTTAAGTATGGATCGCATAAAGGGTCGCGCTTTAATTATATATTGGTCTTGGGAGAGCTTGGGCCGCATCGGGCAGTTAATCAAGTAACCCTCACCTAATCATCACCATCGTCTATGGCCCAGCTATTTAAATACGATGCCACAGTTCTTGAGGTCACCGGGAAAGACAGCCTGCGCTATCTGAACGCAAGACTTAGTAACGACGTTAAAAAGCTGCCAATTGGCGACGCAATGCTGGCAGCGGCTCTGACCGCACAGGGGCGCACAGAAGCGTTGTTTTCGGTATGGAAGAGATCAGACGAATCTTTTCTTTTAGCCGCCACGTCCCCTGAGCGAGAGAAGATTATTCAGATCGTAAAAAAATTTATAGTGGCCGACCGCGTCACAGTTACGGATCTCTCTGACTCTTGGCGACTATTTCACCTTTTTAACCAAGGCGATTGGATAATACCCGGCGAGGTCTTAGAGCTAGCGCTTAGCGATCGCTCGCGATACGGCGCTCATCTTCTATCTAACCTAAAAGAGCTTCCCAAAGAAAATATAGAATGGTTATCCAAAGAAGCCTTCGAGACTCGGCGCTTTAAAGCCGGGCTTCCTCTTTTCCCGGAAGAGATTAACCAGGACGCAATTATCTCCGAAAGCGGATTAGACGGAGTAATTTCGCTAACAAAAGGCTGCTACGTCGGCCAGGAAGTACTTGAGCGCATAGATTCACACGGCAAAGCCCCGCGTCTGTTACGATTACTGTGCGCCAGAAGCGCCTCTCTCTTAAAGCCAGCAGATCCAATTTGCGCCAGCGGCGTTCCGGTTGGCAAAATCTGTAGCGTGGCGGAAGATCGTACCGCAAGTTCCCTTTACATCTTTGCTTATCTAAAAAATGAAAGCTCTCTCTCGCAATTCACTAGCGGCGAGAACTCCTTGGAGTTGTTGCCATGAGCAGCCAAATATTAGACGGGGTACTTCAACAGATCATACAACTTGGAGGCGAAGCGCTGTTTGTTACGGACCCTTACAATATTTTCTACCTGACGGGCTTTCTGGGAAAGATCCCACATGCGCGCGAGTCATCTTTTCTGCTTAGCAAAGAGAAAGCGCTATTGTTCGTGCCTGAGATGTATCGCCAAGAGGCTCTTTCCAGCAGCGCTGTAGTGAGCGGCCATGTAACTGTGGTGGCCGATCCGGAACGCGATCGTTTACTCTCCCTTTTTGAGCAACATCTTCCTATTCAGACCAAGGTTTTAGTCGAAGGTGAGAACCTTTCCTATGTAGAATTTAAGAACCTCTTTGAGCATTCCGCGCATAAAATAATTCCGTCCGAAGGACTGATTCGCGAGTTGCGCCAGATAAAATCAAGCGAAGAGATCGCCAAGCTCAGAAAGGCCGAAGAGATTACGGTTGCCACTCTGAATGAAACACTTCGATTTCTAAGGCTCGCAAATTTTGAAGAGCTCTCCGAATTAGATCTGGTGGACAAAATCCAGCGCATAGCCTTGGATATTGGCGCCCAAGGCCTAGGCTTTGAAACAATAGTGGCAAGTGGCCCCGGCTCAGCTAGCCCGCATTATAAACCCACAACAAAAAAGGTAAAGAAAAACGAAGCCCTGCTAATAGATCTCGGCATGCTCCACCAAGGTTACACCGGCGACCTAACCCGCACTGTTTTTCTCGGCAAAGCCCCCGATAAATTTAAAAACGCATATGCTGCCGTGCTGGAGGCCAATACTAAATCAATCGCCGCCTGCAAGGCCGGAATTTCGGCGGAAGCCCTCTATCATGTTTCAAAAGACTCACTCGCCGCTCACGGCCTCGACGCGCATTACATTCACGGACTCGGCCACGCAGTCGGAGTAGAGATCCACGAAGAACCAAAGCTTAGAGCCGGAAGAAAAGAATTACTAAAACCCGCAATGTGCATAACCATAGAACCCGGCCTCTACTTCCAGGGAGAATTCGGCATCCGCATTGAAGATCTGGTCGTAGTCCAAAGTGATGGCTGCACAGTCCTGTCGGATTTAGCAGCAAAGGAGTTGGTGGAGATTGGGTAGGGGTTAGCTGAAGAATGCGCGCGGAACGGTAATCATAAATGGCGGCCGGTGACACGGCTGTTGGGCTTAGCACCCCAAGCGGAAATCATTCTAAGTCCTCTTCTTGAATCCGATCTCGATTGCCGTGCCAAACTCGTAGAATTCGCACGATGGATTCATTCTGGATGTCAAAGATGATTCTATAAAGCGAAGTTCTTTTTCCATGAAAAAGATGCCGAATGGCAATCCCAAGTGGCTCTGATTCAGGAGCGAGTGGACATCGCTCCGGCATTTCTTTTAAAGAAAAGATGGTTTTGAAAATCCCCCTTAACCACCTTTAAGCAACAGAAGGAGCGACTACTCTTATTCGTTCAAAAGCTGCATAGATATCATTTTCGGCTGGAGCGGTGATTTTAATCTGATATGCCATACTTTGACTTCATCTCAAGGAATACTTGCTCGGCAGGTTTTACATCGCCATCTTGAGCGGCCTTAAGCCCAATACGAATTGCCTCTATGGTTTCAATCTGCTGTAATTTTTCTAGAATCGATTGATAACTTTCAGCGTCGAGCATAACAATTTCAGCCTTTCCGTTTATGGTGAGGATCTCTGGATCACCAGTTTTCTTGATCCGTGCGATATGTGCCTTATGGTTGCGGAGAAAATCCGTTAACGAATGAATCTGCTGAAGGTCGATATTGTTCATAATAGCACCTCATAGTATAATATGATTATTATATGATTATAATTCGAGTCTCGTCAAGCAGCTATTTTCTGGCCTGGTAAAAAAACATCCAAACTCATCTGGCAGTGAGACTATAACCCAGACTATGACCCAAGCTTAAGCAAATTTGTAAAGGGTGCATGGTCCTTCCAGCGGTAAGTCTTAAAGTCTCTCTCATCCGTCGATAAAATCTTACCAGCGTTTAAATTCTCAGCCAGCAAGAGCAATGAAGCATCGGCTAGGTCCATAGGAAGATCATGATATTTAGCCATGAGTTTTAAAATCTTAGGATACATCTCTTTCGGAATGTCAAAGATCTCACAGGAGCCGCGCATCACTTGTTCCATAAATCTAGTCATTGGAAAGACCCCGCCGCGTTTGAGAAGGATATGACATGTTTCAGTAAGGACAGGCCAGGTGGTGATAAGGCCCTCGTCTAATCCCTGCAGGGCCGCCTTTGCCCGCCGATGATACCGGTCAGTTCGGTTTAGTAGAGCTATAAAGAACCCGGTGTCGGCTATTACCACAACTTACCTGCCTGGCGCTTTATTTGCTTGGCCATTTATTCTGGAGTGCCGAAGCAAGTTCTCGTTTATAATTTCTAGAGAGGTCCTGGCTTCCCTTAAAGCATCCAATTAGGCCAGCTTTTGAAAAAGATTTAAAAGCCTCTGCCCCGTTTAATTGCGTCTCACGCCCACAAAATTGCTTAAGCGCCTCTACAACTACCTCAGACATCGAGACGCCACGAAGGTTAGCGAGCTTTCTAACGAGCTGTTCTAAGTCGCTCTCAATACGCGCGTTAATTCTCTTGAGTTTTGGCATTGTCATACATTGTATGCAAAAATAGCCGGCTGGGCAAGGTGAATTTTGGCCCTGGCAAAATTCCTCTCAGAGACCTTGCGGAGACAAGCCTAATTTCCGGGCAGAAAGATCCCCTTCACATTGCCAAAAGGCGACGACCAAACCTTCTGAGGCCTTAACCCAGCCTGACGTCCGAATTCAGCGAACTCCTCTTCGCTAAATAAGCAAAGCGGCGCATAGACGAGATGTTTTTCTGCCATTTTTGCGCTCAAGCAACCAAACCGATCTCTTACGCTTTTATCTTTTTCCAGATACCCTTCCCCGAGTTCACTGTTGATTCCTCCTACCGAAAGAAACGCTCGGCCATCGCCTAACATACGGGCCGCCAAGGTTTTCACCACCCGCACAGCCTCTTCGTAGGGAAGATAGTGCAGGAATCGTTGACTGTATAGAATTGTGATATCACCCGGCAAACTTTCTTTCGACATTTTCCGAATATCACAACATATTGGATATAGTCGCCCTTGGAACAAAGTCCTATTTACCTCAGCGCAAAAATCAGTGTGGTCGATGATGTCTACCAAAGTAACTTCATAACCAAGAGCTGCCAACCGGAACCCCTGCGCTCCAGACCCGCAGCCTAAATCCATACCCCGCCGACTTCCGGGTAGGGTTTGAAGCGCAAAGGCTAGGCATTCCCGATCAAGGTCATCCATGCGTTGGGAGGCAACGTCTATCCCATGACCTTCCGACAAACTGACAGCACGATCTCCGTGGAAATTGACGACTCTATCATGCTCACGCTTATCCATTAGGCCTCCTAATCTCGCAGAATAATTCCCAGCAATATCTCCGCCTTCACAAACAGGTGCGCATTAGATGAAATATCTAAGATGATAGCACTAACAGAAGTACTACACATACCATAGTACTTCTGCTAGTGGATACGAATGACATCGAAACGTTCTCGCTAATGTCACATAGTGATCACTAGCAAGCATAACCAATTGATCCCTGATCACATGTAGGAAAATTAAGTGCCAACTCCGGAAAATCCAAATACACCAAGCCAGGAGGAAAAGCTGCCTTCTCCCGTCAGCCGGTGGGTTAAACTAGGCTCCCATCGTCCGCCCTCTCGTGAGCCGCAAAGCGGATGGAACGAGCTGGCCGCTTCCATTCCAGACGTTAATCCGGAGCTTTCTATCATCGGGTACAGACATGCCGCGCTTGCCTCGTTCAGAACGCAATTTTCACAGGCAGAAAAATTTGTTAAAGCTCTTGACGACAATCCTGACGAGGCCATACGAGACCCGGCAGTACGAATCTTTGTTTCGCAACTTGCTACGAGCGGCTTTAGAATCCTCGCCATACATGGGTGGAGGGGTCTATCAGCAGATTCCCTACCAGTCTGGCTTCAAAACACCTTCCTGTCAAAAAATCAATTCCTAAATAATCCTGATCTAAACGATATTTCACAAAAACGCGCTCAAAAGCTATTTGAGGATTTGGTTCACGGCGTTCGATTCGAGATTGGGAGACATGGCACCTATTACAGCGTAGGACGCGAGCCTGTTCATGCTCATGCGCCTGCTGCGCAAAGATTCAAATGTTACTTAGAAGGAGAGGCTCTCCTGCGAGCGCTTACAGAAAAATCAGTGCAGCCATTTTTTTCTGCTCTCAATGATGCAAACTGCGGTCTTTGGGAAGTGAAGCTTTTTGAGAGCGCTCGGCTTGTAATGTACTTTAATTCCTCGATTGAACAGAGTGCGCCGGTTCTTAAATTAGCAAAAGACTTCTCTTTGAACTTGCGTGGACCGGCACAAGATGTTGAGCAGTTCATCGTGACTAAAGACGGAGTATTGGAGACAGAGGGTTTTACATCTAATGACGGTGCATTGGGCCATGACAACAAGTTCAGGTTAACATCGGCAGTCTATAATCGCCCGATATTTTTGCGGGACTATTACAACTTCTGCCTATTCGCCGGCAAGCGGCCAGATAAGCCCTATGAGACTTCCTTTGTTTATCTAACCCGAAAAGGCGAACCCCCAAGCCCCAATGAGGCGGCCCTAGTTAAAGAGGCCGAAGTTATAGCCGGCTATCCGGTAATTGCTGTGGAGCGCAGGCTCGCATTCGTTGAAAGGCTAGTTGGGAAAAGTTGATTTGCTAAGTTAGACTCGAGCTCTTGGAACGCTATCTTGTCAAGAGTGCACACAGTACCGGCTCAAAAAATCCCGGGGGACGCAGGCATCTTACACATTCCGTCTATATCCGCACTCCTTACACTTCCTAGCGCGTCGACGTAGCCCGAGAAGTATACCAATAAGAACAAACACGTTAGACCAGGCCAGGTGCGTTCGTGGATCGGCGTATTTCTGGATTTCCTTACTCCCACATTTCGGACAGCAATCAAAGCCGGGCTCAGGCCGACATTCTACGCTTGGCACCCCGAGAATGCGCTGAGCTTTTTCCAAATCATCCGCGCTCACCTGCACTCTCACAGCTACTCCCGGATAAAACATTAGGATTGGGTTGCTACTTAACGCCTGATCGCCAACTACGTAAGCAGCAATACCTTCTGATTCAAGTAAAGTTCGGGCCAGGTGCGCCTTAGGTCCACTGTCAAAAGATGCTACTGTTACGAGATCGGCCATAAAACGAGCTGGAGTGTAATATCCTGTTGAGTCAAGAGTTTCGCGCCAAACTGATGCCAATGCAACAATGGATAGCTCTTCTTGTCTTCGGAGCAGATACGCCAACGCGCACCAACCCATTGATATAACTGAGGGCACTCCGCTGGCGGAGTTGATAGATCCTCCACTCCTAATGACCGCGCAAAGTCGGTGAGGGCTTTGGTTAAATTGGCTCTGCCACGACTTCCCGTCTGGTTGGAATCGAATCCGCTGCTCCCTTTCTCGTAACACAAATAGCCGCAGCTCGAACCGCGACTCGCAAGGCGGCCTCCAACTTCGCGCCGCGTGATATCTCGGCTAGGAAATAGCCAGTGAAGGTATCGCCGGCCGCAGTAGTATCCAGAGCCTTTACTCGCTCAGCAGGCATTTCGATATTCCCGTCCCGGCTGCCATAAAGAACGCCCTTGTCTCCGAGCGTGAGTACGACGCCTGTATCGGGAAGTTGGCTTACAAGTTTGCCAATTATCTTCTGCGGCACATCCACTCCCGCCAACGCTGCCCCTTCCAGTTCATTTACGATAATGTATCGGAGACTTGCCAAGGGAAGATCGCGCACGTCAGCAGTCATGGGCGCCGGATTAAAGACGACAATTAGCCCTTTTCGTGAAGCATTTTCAATTATCTCTCGCGTAGCATTGAGCTCATTTTGCAAAAGTAGAATGTCACCAGCATCGGCGCTATCGAGCACAGCAGAAACATCTGCGCTTGATATAGCTTGATTGGCGCCACCGTATACTATGATTGAGTTCTGTCCGTCTGGAGCGACTTGAATAATAGCGTGGCCAGTCGGCATACTGCCTTCCAGAATCAAAGAAGTATCAACCGAAGATTTATCAAGATAATCCTTCAACCATCGCCCATCAGCCCCAATTTTCCCCGCGTGAACTACTCGTGCCTCTGCCCGAGAGAGCGCAACAGATTGATTTCCTCCCTTCCCGCCGGCGAAAACTGAGTAATCTTCACTGGGCAAACTTTCCCCCGGGCGAACGAAATGAGGAACACGATACACATGATCAATATTCAGGGAACCAAAATTGATGATTTTCATGGAAGATTCTCCGGGCTAGTTTAGAGAAATAATTGGCATCAAGCACAAGGAAGAACTTCGGGACAACCCCAACTAGTCTTCCAATAATCTAACTTGTTTATTCCCCCTTATCCTAAAGAGCAAGAAATCTCTATAGTCAAAAGTAAATACTCTTACGTTTGGAGATTTTTCTGCCAAGCAGCATAAACTAGCATCGGCGCACTGAACTTTTATTTGTTTATACTTTTTCATGAAGGCTCCAATCCATTGCAAATCTTTTTGATCGAGATCCGTTAGCTCCAAGATGCCAACATTAAAAGCATGAAATAGTGAAGAACGCGCAGTACTGCTTGAACGTAGTAGCCAAAGCGCCTCTGTAATAACTGGCCAGGTAGTAAAAAAAGGCGAAACTACAGTTTTGGCGAGAGCGCAAGCTTTTTCATGATATTGGTCCTTGGGGGACATCAATGCCACCAGGGGGCCAGTATCAATAAGAACTACGCTCACTGACCAAACCCTTCAAAATATTTCTTGTTTGTACTTAAATCAGAAGGTAATTTAGCTAAGTTTTTATTTTTTAAAGTACCAGATCTCAAAATGCCATAGCGTATTGCGCTATCATACCAACTTTCTCCATTCTGAGCTTTTACTTTCAAAATAAAATCCTCCAAGGCTTGGCGAATGATTTGAGCCTCAGATCTTTCAAGCGCGACAGTAAGTTGTTGTAGATCGCTATCTAATTTTTCAGTAATACGGCAAATAATACGTTTGGATTTAGTCATGTACTACATTATAGTTGAATTGTATGACGTGGACAAGAAATAATATTGCGTCAAAAAATATTGCGTCGTAATTTTTGCAAGCCGAGGCTGAAAGTGGAGGATTAGCAAAGAGAGTGCGCTGGAAAAATGGCCAAACTCTATAAAGCGAACGAAGCTGTGCGCAGCCGCAACTGATATCCTGCCATGGGAAGCCATGAAATAGCGCGATGAAGCACCAGGCCTGTCGGCCTGCAATCCACCCTGGCAGCCCGGCAATTTACAACTTCAGCAAATTCCTGACAATGCCGATCCTCAATTAGATCGGGGTGTCAGATATGCCTAATAAATTGGGCCTCTCTTTGGGCGGGGGGCTAGCCTTATATGATCTCGCGGGATCAAAGAAGCCTTCCGCTTCGGTCTCCGTTAACGACTTTGTTTCGAGCGCATCGAAGCGCGATCTCTCTATTACCAAATTAGAAAAACATCTGGATGATTACCGAAAGGGCAGGGGCTACCTCAGCAACGACACAGCCGTGGAAGTCTCGCTTAACGCGCAAGATACCGCCTCTCAGCTCGCAAACTATTCTCCAAAGTCCTTAAAGCTCTACTCCGCTTACACCACTGCCTTTGATTATGAGGCACGTTCCCGATATTTTAACGGACTCTCAGAAACAGCGCAGGCGGCGGAGAGCATTACGGAAGCCGCTAAGAAGCAATAAGTAACATAGATATCGCTTCTGGCTGTTCGAAAACCAGTGCGCAATTACCCATTAATATTACCGAAAGCACACCGTTGGTGAAGTAAATTGAGCTCTATGTTTAGTGGATGCGCAATCACCTAACCCGGAATGATGCCGCACCAGAATTGGTAACCTTGGCACGAGTTCTTGAATTCTACATTGGCGTGAAACCTGCATGCACCAGCCGATACCTGAATTTGATTTATAAGATGGAGAAACTCAGTTGATTTCGTATACCGATCGAGACGAACTTTGGCAGCTTCTTGATCTTGGCAATAATTCTGACATTTCCAGTGTCACTTTAGGCTAAGAAGTCAGGGCAAGTTGAGCCGCTGAGCATGACGAGAAAGGACGCATTTCCAATTCCGAAATACAAAAGTTAACAACATTTCTCGTGACTGCATAATAAATGAAACTGACATGTATCATTCAGTTGATCTTTTAAACAGGAGTTGAACAAAGTTTATGCACATAAAGACAGCCATTATGATTACGCTCTTTTTGGTTACGGCAATTCAGCTTCCAAAGGGCAACGCTACTTCGTATAAGGTCACCTTGTTAAAGTCCGTCCCCCGGCGCTGGGAGCCCAATTTATTTCAGGTTGGATTACTAAATGACAATGGCCTTGCGGCCGGTGCTACTATTATCGACTGTAATATTTCAGACTGTCCCTACCACGAAGAGATTTTTCTATGGCCAAAGCTTAATAAGCGACCGGAGACCACACAGGCCTTTGCAGCAAAGATATGGTGACTCCGGTCAGTATGAACGCACGAGGAGATATCCTGATGACCGCCACTAGATACCGCTTGTACGATCAAAAGGACCTGGGCCTCTTCGTACGTTTGCATGACGGCTCCATACGTCGGGTGCGCTTTCCCGGCGACAAGAATGAGGGTCGTTTAATCGGGATAGATGATGCAGGAACAATTTTTGCGTGTAGTGGGGGTAATTATAAGCGCTGCTTCGCTATTAAGGTACGGGGTGGTATGCAAGAGATTCTTCCAACAGGTCCGTATAATCGAATCGGCGACCTACAGGCCTTTAATAACAAAGGCGCATTAGTAGTCTCCGTTACCGATAACAGGAATTATTTCCGACAAGCGCTGCTCACACCTATAAAATAGCGAAAAAGTGGCGGAGCAAAGTCGGTATGATTTCGAGTGACAAACCTCACGCCCGTTGAATATCCGTCTTAGAAAAATCATCCCCCTTATACAACAAGGGCTGCCCTCTCAATTTCGCCAGGGCATAGGCGAAGCAGTCACCGAAATTCAATCCGGCGACATGCCGCCCTTTGCCATACAGCACATAAGCGCGCCTTGCATAATCGAGCTGATCGACAGTTATTGATTCAATCTTCAAACGAGCCTCTCGCACTAGGCTATCAAGATCGAACAGAGCCGCCTCGCCAAATTTGTGGAGTATCACTATATGAGCTTCCAATATACTTGCAGCCGAGATCTGCGCTTCGCGCGCTCCCGCTAAAGTATTGGCGAATTTCTGTGCATCAGGTTCACCCAAAAGAATTGTCAGAAGCGCTGAGGTATCAACTACTATGCTAAGTCCCGACGTTGTCATCGAGGCAGCCCACCTTCATCATAATCAATGATCTCTTCAGGAGAGCGCGGATCAAGAACCGCTCGGCTAGCACACCTTTGCCCGATCCGTAAAAGCTCAGCAGAGCAGGCCTCACCTGAGCGTGTCGCCAGTTTTGATAAAAATTCAGATAGAGACCTTCGAACCGCCTCGGTAATGGTTATCCCAAAAGCATCAGCGGCCTTACGTGCCAGCTTTTCAGTCTCTAAGTCTTTAATATTAATAGCCATAATGTAGTTCGTAAAGAATTAAAGATATCTTTCTTTAATTCTATCCTGGAGTCATTGGTGCTGTCAAGTTCGAATCGGCGATGCTGTGGAGCTTGAAATCGTGAAACCTTGCGGACGCTGTCCCATCACCGGCGTCACCCAAGAATTAGGTACGTTTAGCGCGAAGCCCAATGAGCCTCGCACCACTCTGAAAGATATTCATGCTGGTCGGCATCTCACTGATAAATTCCCCGAGCTGGAAGCCGAGTTACTAGATACGCCTATGTTCGGACAGAATGCGATTGTGGTTCGTCCTGGCGCGATTAGAGTTCGAGATAAAATTGAGGTCCTGTCTACCCGCGGCAATTCTCTTTAGGTTTAAGCCTTACTAGCGCTTTTCGCCGGGCTCTTACGCCCCTTAATCGCCGTAGGCGCATAATTATCATCAATCGCCACCATCACAACTTCGGCCGAAGTAACTTTACACGACTCCACACCGTCCCAGCCGCGCGTGGCTTCAACGTCCACTTGAATCGTGATGGACGTATTGCCGGTTCGTAAAGTTCTACAATAAAAACTTACTACATCTCCCACAAACACAGGCGCGATAAAATCGATCTCGCGCATAATCTTAGTCACATATTTGCGCGGCACGACCGAGCGCGCATGCTGACTTGCGGCCAAGTCGATTAGGCTCATGATATGTCCTCCAAAAATACTCCCCAGAGCATTCGTATCTCTGGGCATCATGATAGTTCGAATCGCGGCTTCGGGTTTGCTTTTACTTTTTTTCGGCATGCCTCAGATCTTACTTGGCGGACTTCATTCCAGCAAGCGCCGCTTGCAGTAGACTCGTGATCTTTCGCTCATTGTTAAAAACTCGCTCATCAATTCGTTCTACCGGAACGATTCCGCGCGTGGCCTGGGTGATAAAAACCTCGCTTGCATCAGACAACATCTCGCTCAACGGAAACTCCCTCTCAGAAACAGGGCAAACTCCCTTAGCAAGCTCCAACACCAAGCGGCGCGTTACCCCCGGCAAAATTCCATGCGCCGGGGTGACGAGCACACCCGCCTCATCAACGAAAAATGCATTACTCCAAGCGCCCTCGCTCACGTTTCCAAAACGATCAACCAAGAGAGCCTCTTCATACCCAGCAGCCTCTGCCCGTGACCGCGCTTCCATACAAACCGGAGCCAATAAAGATTTCACTTCCGGGTTGGCTCTTTCGGCCACGACAGGAAGAAGCGAAACAGCACTCTTCCCGTCCCAAACATCGACCCAAACCTCTCCAAAGAGATACCAGTCCTCGCCACACAAAACCAAGCGCACAAGGGCGTCGTTTTGGTACGCGCTTACTAACTCAAGAACTTTCCCACGCAATAACTCTAAGGGCGGGCTCTTCAACGAAGATGCCAAGGCCCCTTTGGCAAATCTTTCAAGATGATAGTCAAGCCCCAAAATCGCTCCAGCCTGGGATTTCATAGTTTCAAATATCCCCTCACGCTTATTAAAAAACTGCTGAAAGCTCTCTCCCGCGCAGTACTCCCCGTTTTTATAAGCTAGGCTATTAATTTTCATAGGTTTTGCCATTAAGGCCTATCTGATTTATGATTTCAACCGTCATATGATCACTGGAATAGCCAAGAAAATTTTCGGAACACGCAACGAGCGCGTCCTAAAGGGGCTTCGTCCCGCCATTTTGCGTATAAACGATCTTGAACGCACCTTTAAGCCCCTTAGCGATGATGCGCTTAGGGCCAAAACGGTAGAATTTAAAGAGCGACATGCTGCTGGGGAGTCCTTAGATGATCTTTTGCCCGAGGCTTTCGGCCTAGTACGCGAAGGGGCAATTCGCGCGCTCGGCATGCGCCATTTTGATGTGCAGCTTATCGGCGGCGCCATCTTGCATCGCGGCATGATCTCAGAGATGAAAACCGGCGAAGGTAAAACTTTAGTGGCAACATTAGCCGCCTTCCTAAATGCGCTTAGCGAAAAAGGGGTGCACGTAGTCACCGTCAACGATTATCTGGCCAAACGTGATGCCGAGTGGATGGGGCGCCTATACAATTTTTTGGGCCTCTCCGTGGGCGTGGTCTATCCCGGTCTTAACGAGGAACAAAAACGCCAAGCATACAGAGCCGACATTACTTACGGCCAAAATAACGAATTCGGATTTGATTACTTGCGCGACAACATGAAGTTCACCTCCGATGAGCTTATGCAGCGCGGACATAATTTCGCCATCGTTGACGAAGTTGATTCGATCTTAATTGATGAAGCTAGAACCCCGCTGATTATCTCCGGTCCCGCAGAGGATGCCACAGATACATATTACACAGTAAATAAGATCATCCCTCATTTGGAAAAAGGGAAAGATTTCGATATTGAGCTTCGTACGAAGCAGCCAAACCTGACGGAAGAAGGCATCGCCAAATGCGAGCAGTTATTGGGAGTGAACAATCTTTACGAGCCTGGCAACATCGAGCTACTTCATCATGTTCAAAACGCTCTTAAAGCCTACACCACCATGGAACGCGATGTTGATTACGTCGTAAAAGATGGACAGATCATTATCGTGGATGAATTCACCGGGCGTTTAATGTCCGGGCGGCGCTGGTCAAACGGATTGCATCAAGCCATAGAAGCTAAGGAAAATGTAAAGATCGCCCAGGAAAATCAGACTTTAGCTTCAATTACATTTCAGAATCTATTTCGAATGTACAAGAAGCTCTCCGGCATGACCGGCACGGCCGATACAGAAGCGGTCGAGTTTAAGCAGATTTACAACCTCGAAGTAGTAGTAATTCCCACAAACCAAAATATGATCCGTGACGATCAGAGCGATGTCGTTTACCGCACCCGTCGCGAGAAATATGAAGCCGTCAGTAAGGACATAGAAGAGATCTACGCTACGAAGCAGCCCATCCTAGTTGGCACAATCAGCATCGAGCAGAGCGAGGCTTTATCGAAGTATTTAAAGTCGCGGGCCATCCCGCACAATGTTCTAAACGCCAAGCACCACGAGCGCGAAGCTGAGATCGTAGCCCAAGCCGGGCGTCTGGGCGGCGTAACCATCGCCACTAACATGGCCGGTCGCGGTACCGATATCATGCTGGGCGGCAATCCTGAGTTTCTTGCCATGGCGGAGACTGGCACGCGCGACAGAACCGATGCGCGTTTTTTGGACGCTCTTAAAAAATTCAAAGAGCAATGCGGCGCCGAACACGAACAGGTAGTAAAGCTAGGAGGTCTTTTTATCCTGGGTACAGAGCGGCACGAATCACGGCGTATCGACAACCAGCTGCGCGGACGCGCCGGAAGACAAGGCGACCCTGGCCGCACCCGTTTCTACGTGTCCTTAGAGGACGAACTTATGGTGCGCTTCGGCGGCGAGCGTATGCAAGTCTTGATGAAGCGCTTGGGATGGGAAGAGGGTCTAGCTATCGACGGCAGACTTATCAGCAAGTCGATTGAGTCTGCTCAAAAGAAAGTGGAAGCCTTTCATTTCGAGATGCGAAAACACGTCACCGAGTATGACGATGTCATGAACAAGCAGCGCCAAGTAGTTTACAATTTGCGCCAGCGCGTGCTCTTCAACGAAGATGTGCGCTCGGAAATAATGGGCATGTTAGGCGATCTTATCGAAGAGGCAGTTTTCACCTTCTGCGATGAACATCAGAAACCTATTACTTGGAACCTTCAGGCATTATTAGAGCGGTGCAGTTTCTTACTGAAACGGGAAATTAAGCTACCAGATGACATGGCCCTAGATCGTCAGGTCATCTTCGATAAGCTTTTCGAAATTGCCAAACAACTGTATGCGCAAAGAGCGATTGACCTGGATCAACGTTTGCTAGCCTTGGCCGACGTTCAGAGTCAGGCCCTGCGAAAAAGCAATGGCGACGAATATGAATTTGAGGTCGAAGCTCTGGACTTCCATCAGATAGAGCGCGATACGTTTTTGTCCTCGGTTGATCACTTTTGGAATATTCATTTACAAGAGATGGATCACTTACGTGAAGGTATCGGCTTACGTGGCTACGGACAAAAGAACCCACTGCATGAATACCAGCGTGAAGGCTTTCTGCAGTTTCAGCAGATGCTTGAAAACCTGAAGGAGAACTTAATTAGAAGACTCTATTACTATGAAGTTCCCGATCCGGCCGAGCTGCGCGCTCAGCTAGAGGCCGAAAGACTTCGTCGGGAAAAAGTTGAGAATCAGATGAGAATGGTGCACCCCTCCACCGTAGAATCCGACGATTCAGCCCAAGCAGTTGAGAGCAACAAGGATCCGCAAGCAGAACGCACACGCTTAGAGGCCCAACGCAAAGCCCGCAGGAAACTAAAAACCCGATGAAACCGTTTTCGCTATATCTTCACATTCCATACTGTTTGCACAAATGCCCTTACTGCGATTTCAACACTTACGCCTTGGCTTCCGTGCCTGAAAAAGATTATGTAGATTCGCTCTTAGCCGAACTTGATTTCCGCGCCAGCCTTGCGGAATGGCGTGGCAGAACCGTACAGACTATATATTTCGGCGGCGGCACCCCATCGATCTTCAGCGATCAATCGATCGCTCGGATTGTCACGGGGATTAGCCGCCTCTTTCCGGTTGATGACCAAGCCGAGATCACGCTTGAAGCCAACCCCGGCACTATCGATCGCGAGCTGTTAGGAGCGCTTCGAGAGATGGGCGTGAATCGCTTGAGCATAGGAGTGCAATCGTTTGACGGTGACATCTTAAAATCTTTAGGGCGCATGCATTCTCCGGAACAAAGCGAGAATGCCGTTGAGACCGCACGCGTGGCGGGCTTTGAAAACATCAACATTGATATTATCTACTCGACCCCGGGACAAACCCTCGGGGGCCTACATCACGATCTTGATCAAGCCTTCAAGGTCAAGCCCGATCACATCTCCATGTATGGTTTGACAATTGAAAAGGGCACCCCTTTCTATCAAAGCTTCAAACGCGGACTCTTGAAACTTCCGCCCGAGGACATCCTGGTCAAAATGATGGAAGATATCAACTCACAGCTCCCAGCCCACGGATATGAGCATTATGAAATCAGCAATTTCGCACTATCTGGCAGGGAAGCTAGGCACAACCTGGCATACTGGAGTGGGGATGATTACCTGGGCCTAGGTGCGGGCGCCCATAGCTTCGTAGGCTGCCCTCAGCCCTTTGGGCAACTTTACGGGATTCGGTGGGCCAATTACGCGGCTCCAGCTAAATATATGCAAGAGGCGCGCTCTTTTGGAAAAGCAGATTCCTGGAGAGAGGATCTCGATAGGAACAATGCTCTTTTCGAGTATTTTTTTCTTGGGTTGCGTAAAATCAGCGGAGTGTCGAAGCTTGAATTCAGGCTTCGATTCAACATGGATCTCGACCTGCTATATGGCGAGGTAGTACGCATGTTATCGGAGCAGGGGTTATTAACAGATCGCGCGGATTCTATCGCGCTCACTCAGCAAGGTATTCTCCTGGCCGATAGCGTGATTGAGCAGTTTGCTGAAACTGCGCGGGATATGTCGTACACACCGGCGTACGCAAAAGGCATGGCATGAGCGTAAAAGCACACCTTGAACAGCTCGGGTTTAACAACTTCGAACAGGCCTTGTCGCAGCTTGCCCATAAGTTCAAGGGTATTTTAGAGAACGCCGAAAGCCTTTCAAAGAACGGTATTCATGCGCTATCCAGCCACATCAACCTAGAAACTCCATCTAAGTTTATCTCAAAATCGATTATCATCGATATCGGGGGCTCAAGCACAAAAGTCGCCCTGCGAGTGCACGACGAACTTGACTCGATCATCAACTGGATCTTGTTATTCGAAGAACCTAATCAGGCTTTTAAATCTGCCGGCTCGCATGGGTTTGCCAGCTACTGCACCGAGCTTGCGCGCCGTATAGTGGAAGCGCTCACAAAACGCATAATGAGTCACGCTGATGTAAAAGCTCTTGGGGTAGTATGGTCCAATGCCTTAGAGAGCAAACTCGTGCCAGCAGTAGGTGTGACCGGATTAGTTACAAGGCGTAACGAATATCGAAAAGCTGAATGGTTTCTAGAAGATCTCAAGGACGGCGACGATATCGGTCGGATCTTGATAGATGCATTTTCGACGCACGGAATAAAGATCGGTAAATTGATTGTCTCTAACGACGCCTGCTTAACTCTTAAAGCCTTGCCGCACGCCAACGCGGGCGTGGTGGCTTCGACCGGCTTAAACGGGACTTTAATCCAAACTCAGAAGGAAAACGGCTCCAGTACCAAGAAGGTAATTTGCAACCCGGAACTTGGTTATAATTTGCGAATCGAAACTAGCTACTTGTGCGAAGCGGATATGATCGCAGAGTTCATAGAGGCCGACCGCATTGAGTATTTAGTTGGGGGGAAGTTTCTACCGAAACTTTTCGCAAGTTATGTTTGCGGATTAGCCACCATAGGCTTTAAGCCCTTGCATCACTTAGCAGAGCGCTTGAAAGCTCTGGGGGAATCCCGTTTTGAATATTTTTCGAGCAGCGATCTATACGCTCTAATCTATAACCAGGCCAGCTTTGTACAGACGCATGCCAAGTTGGAGCCCTTTAGCTCTGAAACATTGTCGGCTTTGGCGGAGCTCGCCAGCGAGCTGATACTTCGCGCCGCACGCCTAGCGGGACTCACTTGCTACGCGTCAATTTCAAATCAGCTAGAAGATCGCAGCGTTTTCACTGTCTCTTTAGATAGCAGACTGGCCCGTGAAATTCCTATTTTTTGGGAGGTGCTGCAAACATCACTCGTATCTCTGGTCGCTCCCCCTAAGACCGTAAAGCTCGCTTTACTCCAACCTCAAAAGGCAGATGGCGGCAGCGTATCGGTGCCTATGCTTGGAGCAGCCGCTGCGCTGGACAGTATATGATAAACTATTGCACTAAATGCGGCTCTAAAATGGAAGGCGCCTATAAATTTTGTCCCGCCTGTGGGAAGAAGCTCTCCGCCGATACGCCGCTGCCACCGACTTTCTATTTAAGCTTCGCCGTGGCAGCTCTCGTCTTATTCGCCGGTCCGTATCTAATGAATTCCAGCCTAATCGGGGAAGCACCAGTAGATACGCAAGCTAGCTTACGGGCCGACAGCGCCTCTGATATTAGCGACCCATCAGACCAAGTTCTAGATCTTTTACGAAGGCAAGCCGAATCCGCGCCCCAAGACAAAGAAGGCTGGCGCGCATTGGGTCAAGAAATTTTTTCTCGCTTTGCAAAGTCCGAGCACCACCCTTCGCCCACACTGGCATTGACGGCGATTGATGCCTTCTCGCAGGTTCTAAAATTAGACCCCAACGACACACAGGCTACTTTAGCTCTAGCCGATATCTCCTTCGCTCAACAAGCTTTCACTAAATCAGCCGAATTTTACGGCAAGTACCTAGCGCTAAACCCCAACGATTTAGCGGCCAAATCAAAACACGCAAGTTCCCTGACCTTTCTTGGAAAGTTCGACCAGGCCGTTAGTGAACTAAAAGAGGTATTGGCGAAACAGCCCAATGATTTTCACGCGCTCGCGTATTTGGCGATCACTTACGCGCAGATGGGAAAGCGGGAGGAAGCTATGCGAACGGGCAATAAAGCCATAGAGGCCGCGCCCACCCAGGAAGCCAAAGAGAGATTCAGAGGGTTTCTAGATTCGATTGCAAATGACGAGAAAGCAGAAAGCTCCGCTCCCCAAGCAAACACCACCCAAGAAAAAATCTCCTCAGTCATTCAATCAAACCCCATAGCCGGACCCAAATTTATAAACGTCAAAGAGCTAGGCAAGGGAGAGTTCTCGGTAAGCATGAAAGATTTCCCCATGGACAAGATGCCGCCATTTGCCAAGCAGAAGTTCCTGGATGGACTAAAGCAGCAGCTTGCCGGACAAAAAGATTTGAAGCGGCTCCAGTTTGTTGATGCCGCCACGGGCGCCAATATGGACGAGCTGCGTTTGGGGGAGTAAAAAATCTCGTCAAAATAGGGTGGTTATGGATACTTTAGCTAGACTGTCTAGCTTGATGTTGATTTATGTCCAAATTACCTAGCAATCGCTGGAAGCTTCAAGACGCTAAGAATAAATTTAGCGAACTGGTGGAGCGCGTCTTGGAGCAGGGTCCGCAAGTCGTAACCCGCCATGGGAAAGAGATGGTCGTGGTGATTGCTTTCGGCTACTACGAAAAGCGCCGGAAACCGCGGCAGAATTTAATAGATTTTTTTGGCTCGTCTCCGCTAACCACGACAGATCTCGATCTGGCGCGTGATAGAAGTCCAAACTTCGGAACTGGGTCGAAAATAGTTTAACGGAACGCTTTTCCGGAAGGATTCTGCCGATTGATGAAGGCGTGGCGCATGCCTGGGGTGAAGCCCGTGCTTAACTAGGGTGGATCTAAAACTCGGGACCGACCCACCATCCCAATATTTTCAATTGGTGAATTTCCATACTCGCCTGCCAGAAAGAGCTCAAGAAAATCAATGCAAACTCTATTTAATTGCGTATGCCTGCATTCAATGTTAGGTGTTAAATCATGAAAAAGCGTAGGCGATCTGGATTTAGTTATGTCGGCTCCGACAAGGATCATCATAAAATCAGCGCTATGGACGGCACCCTCGACCTGTCGTATGAAAAAAAATTTGAACTGGTCTGCGACCTCACTCTATTCCGCTATCAGTTAAGGCATAATACCAATGATTTACCAAGATTTCTTAGAACTACTGCGTGTATTAGAAAAGCATAAAGTAAAATATGCGCTGATTGGCGGGTATGCCGTTGGAATATACGCAGAGCCACGCTACACAAAGGATATGGACATCGTTGTTGCGCCAACGCTTAAGAATGCACGCGCTCTCCTTTTGGCCCTGGAAGAATTCGGAGCTCCCATCAGTAATCTTTCAAAAGAAGATATCGCCAAACCCGGTTTACTGTATGTATTCGGGGTTGAGCCGCTAAGAGTTGATATCCTTAATAGGATTAAGGGGGTTTCGGTAGCATTGCTAATTAAACGCTCAAAAAAAATCAAAATAAAAAAAATAAGTGCCTCCGTTGTCTCTTTAAGTGATTTAATTAAACTAAAACAATTGGCCGGGAGGAAGCAGGATTTAGCTGATATAGATAATCTAAAGCTAGCGGAAAAAAGGCTTCGCTCCAAGAAGAAGTAAGCCCCTACCGAACAGCCATCCCAATATTTTCAATTGATGAATTTCCAAACTCGCCTGCCAGCAAGCGTTCAAGCAGCGGCCATCTTTCGTGATAAACATAAGCAATATTCGGCACCCCTAAAAGAGTTGGCGCCGCAAGAATTGAACGAAAGCATCTACCGTTTCCGCTCAGGGCTACGCGGCTACATTATTAGTCATGATCTATTAGTTCAGGATGGCGTCTGTCATTGGAAACATTTTACGCCGGGTATTTATCAGGGATGCAAGGAAAGATTACGGGCCCGCTGAACTATTTACTTCGGCCCTGCCGGTATCGAATTCTGGGCCGGATGCACGACCTCCCAACCATAGTTTTCGCCCTCACTCGTCCCAACGCCTGATTTCAAGTCATTTAGTATTTGCTCAAAAACCCCGGGCGAAGCAGGGATATTAAGTAGCGCCGACGA
>CAZVWV010000035.1:20867-27649 GCA_964631745.1 uncultured Bdellovibrionales bacterium | reverse complement strand
AATTTGTGCCGCTACGTGGCACCGGCCGACGAGTCGTCGGCGCTCCATAATATCCGTGCTCTGCGCCGCGTTTGTAATTTACCCGGGGTTTTTGAGCAGCTACTTGATTTCCATATAACTAGCTGATCTGGCCCCACTTTGTCGTCCCTAGAACGCTCCCCCCTTGCCCGCAATCTAGCCAAGCGAACAATCAATAAAAATATCGTTCGACTTAACTTTAATAACCTGCTAGTCTTATCAAAGTCAGACCTTTCCGACTATCATATTAGAGTACTTCGGTTCCTATCAATTGACCCCTAGTTAAGTCTAAATAGAATCCTCCAAAGGGAGATAGCAAAGAGAGTTCAGATAGCGTAACGCCAATTTTGGCGTGGAACGTATTTTATTGTCATTTGAATAAGGAAAAAATGAAAAAGCTATATGTAGGAAATTTGTCCTACTCTTCATCCGAAAACTCACTTAGAGATTTTTTTGCCGATTACGGCCCGATCGTCTCTGTAAAAATCATCATGGATAACATGTCAGGTCAATCACGTGGATTTGGATTTGTCGAGCTCGAAGATAACGACAAGGCCGACCAAGCTATCTCCGCTCTTGACGGACAAGCCCTTGAAGGCAAGAACCTCAAGATTAACGAAGCTCGCCCACAGACAGAGCGCTCTGGATTCGGCGGCGGCGGCAGTCGTGGTGGTGGCGGCGGCGGATACCGCGGCGGCAATCGGGACGGCGGAAACCGCTCCGGTTACGGACGCTAGTCCTAACCAAATTGTGCCTTGAGAATTTTTTACAGCTCAAGGCACTAATAGAAAGGCCGCTCAGAATTTATTCTGAGCGGCCTTTTTCGCGTTTGATTGCTTATCTGGTAGCCCTACTGATTAGTCCTACTGATTAGCCCTACTTAGCGACTGCGCCCAAGCGCTTCATGTCAGCGTCGACCATCATCTTTATAAGCTGCTCGAAGTTAACCTTCGGGCTCCAACCCAGTATTTTCTTGGCCTTAGCGTAATCGCCGACCAGAAGATCTACTTCAGCGGGACGTATTAGGCTCTGATCCACCTTTACATACTGTTGCCAATCAAGCCCCAGGTGGCCAAAGGCGGTTTGGACTAATTCTCGAACGGAGTGTGTTTCTCCAGTCGCCACCAAAAAATCGTCGGGCTTCTCTTGCTGCATCATCAGCCACATGGCGCGCACATAATCGCCGGCAAAACCCCAGTCACGTTTAGCATCCAAATTTCCAAGGCGTAGCTCTTTGGCCAAGCCCAACTTTATGCGGGCGGCGGCGTCTGTAACTTTTTTAGTCACAAACTCCAAACCACGCCTAGGGCTCTCATGGTTAAAGAGAATGCCGGAGCAGGCGAACAGTCCGTAGCTCTCTCTATAATTCACAGTGATGTAATGCCCGTAAACTTTTGCAACCGCATAGGGCGAGCGCGGATAAAACGGAGTCAATTCTGTTTGTGGAGTCTCCCTAACCTTGCCGAACATCTCGGAACTGGAGGCCTGATAGAACTTGATATTACGATCCACGATGCGAATGGCTTCTAGCAGCTTAGTAACGCCTATGGCCGTAAACTCCGAGGTTAGCGCCGGCTGTGCCCAACTGGTGGGGACGAAACTCTGCGCGGCCAAATTGTAAACTTCATGGGGCTTAGTCTTTTGCAGGACTGAGATTAGTGAAAACTCATCCAACAAATCCCCCTGCAGCAGTTCGATCTTATCGATCAGATGCTCGATACGTTCGAACTTCTCGACAGATGAGCGCCTAACCATACCGTAAACCTGGTAGCCCTGCTCCAATAAGAGCTCCGCCAGATAGGACCCATCCTGGCCGGTGATTCCTGTCACTAGTGCAACTTTTTTAGACATACCTCATCTCCTAATACTTCTCCTAATACCTTTCGCAATATAGCGCTATCGATCAGGTTCAGATCAATTCCGATTTCCCCCGTGCTTTAAGCTCCTCGACAACTTTCTTCACATCCTGCAAGGAATCTCTGGAGCAAACAAGTAGCGCATCCCCGGAATCGATTACCACCATATCGACGGCTCCAACTATGGCGACCGTGCGCTTCTCAGACTTCACTATACATCCGCAAGAGCCGATGTTTATGGTATTGCTGTCTAGCACATTACTATCCTGATCCGCATTGAAGCTCTCGGCCCAAGCGTCCCATGAGCCCACGTCGCTCCAACCAAAATCTCCAGCGCACACCATGGCACAATTTCTAGCGTGCTCCAACACCCCAAAATCGATAGATACTGAATCTAGCGTTTCAAAGGCATTTTTCAAGGCATCTTCACGTTGATCGCTCTCTAATTTGCTTTCAATATTCAAAAGGGCTCGATGAAGCTCCGGCATATACTCGGCTATGGCCTCAAGGATTACTGAGGTCCTAAATACAAACATGCCGCTGTTCCAAAAGTACTCTCCTGATTCCACATAAAGCTTGGCACGCTCTGAATTTGGCTTTTCATAAAATCTAGAGACGCGATAGACAGGATCCTTAATCTCGCTACCTCGCTTCATATATCCGTACCCCGTATGCGCAAAGCTTGGTCGAATGCCCACGGTAACTAAGAGCTTCTCTTTGGCGGCGATCTCTATTGCGCGACCTAAGGCTTGATTCAGCAGAGCTTCCTCGCGCACGGTGTGGTCAGCCGGGAGCACCACCATGACCGCTTCTGGGTCGCGTTGCTTTAAAATGACGGCGGCCAATCCGATTGAGGCAGCAGTGTTCTTGGCCTCCGGCTCACGAATGATCTGGGCAAAGGGCACATGCTGTTTGGCTAATTCCGCATGCTGCGGACCAGTCACAACGTAGAGCGAGTCCGGCGTGCAGAGCGTCCTCACCCGATCAGCGGTGGCACGAATCAGGCTAACTCCGGAGTCTGTTAGCGAGAGAAATTGCTTTGGGCACTTTAGGCGACTTATCGGCCAAAACCGAGTCCCCTGCCCACCGGCCATGATACATACCGCGACTTTAGACAAGTGAAAGCTCCTTTAAATGCTGGCGCAATCCTTGCTGCCATATAATAGGTTTTCTACCCAAAAGCTTTGTGATTTTGGAAAGATCAAAGACGGAATAGTCGGGCCGGGCCGCGGGTAGCGGATATTCGCTGCCTAAAACCGGCTGAAGCTTGACCTCTTTGGCTCTAGGCATAGTAGGTTTCACAAGCTCAAAGATCTCCTGAGCAAACCCGAACCAGGTCACCTCTCCTGCACAGGAGGCGTGCACGATCCCGACGCAGTCCAGCCGACCCAAATCCAGCACGGCCTCAGCCAACCAACCGGCCCAGGTTACAGACATCATGCGATCGCTCACAACTCTAACTTCCGACCTCTCTCGTATAGCTTTCAACATCGCATGCACGAAGTTATTCCCCTGCGCTCCGTGCAAGGAGGAGGTCCTAACGATCAAGGCCTGCTTGGGAGCTACTCTTAAAATTTCAAGTTCGCCTTCATACTTGGTCTTTCCGTAGACAGACAACGGATGCGGTTTGTCCTCTTCGGTCAAGGGTCGTCCTAATTTCCCATCAAAAACAAAATCAGTTGAGATATGAATGAATCTGGCGTTCAAGGCAGCTGCGCGTGTGGCTACGTTGGCAGCGCCCACCACGTTAATACGATAGGCCAGCTCCTTCTCCTCTTCGGCCTTATCAACATTGGTATAGGCAGCACAGTTGATGATTAAGTTAGGCCGGGAACGCTCTAACAAAAACTTGACCTGGTCGGCGTCGGCGATATCGACCTCAGAAATTACAGGTGAAATCACCTCAAAATTTAGATCTTCAGCGCGGCGCTGAATCTCCAATCCGAGCTGCCCCGCTCCTCCAAATACTACAATTCTCATTTAGAATCTCATTCAATTTCTTGTTATAGCTAAAGCAATTTCATGGGAAAGTCCTTAGCGAGCAGCGTAGTTTAGTTCGTAATATTTTAGATATTCGCCACTCTTGATGGACTGCCACCAGTTACGATTCTCCAAATACCAATTAACAGTTCGTTTCAAACCGCTCTCGAAAGCTACTTGCGGTTGCCATCCTAGCTCCCGATTAATTTTGCTATAATCGATGGCGTAACGCCGATCGTGGGCTGGCCGGTCCGTCACAAGTCTAATTAAATTCTCCGGCTTGCCAAGTTCAGACAAAATAAATTTGGCCACTGTAAGATTAGGAATTTCAGCTTCCGCGGCCCCGCCGATATTATACACCTCTCCGCTCCGGCCCCCTTCCGCCACCTTTAATAAGGCCTCGCAATGGTCGTCGACATATAGCCAACTTCTTACGTTCATGCCGTCTCCGTAAAGCGGCAGCGCCTGATCGCCCAATGCATTTGTAATAAAGAGCGGGATGAATTTTTCCGGAAACTGATAAGGGCCGTAATTGTTGGTGCAACGCGTCACTACGGCATCCAATTTATGCGTCTTACAAGCGGCCAAAACCATTAGATCGGAAGCGGCCTTTGAGGCGGAATAAGGGCTGGTGGGATCTAAGGGCGTCGTTTCTAGAAATCTCCCGGTCGGTCCCAAAGACCCGTAAACCTCATCGGTCGAAACGTGCACGAACCTTCCCAGGCCATTTTCCAGGGCCGAGTTTAATAACACCTGTGTGCCAAGTACATTGGTACGCGCGAATTCCGTGGCGCTCATTATAGATCGATCGACATGACTTTCGGCAGCAAAATGGAATACGAAATCGAATCTTTTCGAAAACAGAGCTTGCATTGCATCGGCATCGCAGATATCAGCTCGCACAAACGAGACCTCTCCGGCGTCGAGCAGATCCTGAATACTGGCAAGATTTCCGGCGTAGGTTAATAGGTCCAATACCGTGATTTTCCAGTGGGGTCGCTGCTCTCTTAGGTAGCGCACACAGTTACTACCAATGAAGCCGGCACCACCTGTTACTAATACGTTCAAGCTAGACATAATGAATGACACGCAAAAAAGTCAGACATGAAATTACTTCTGGTTATCAAATCCGAAGTTTTGAGTTATATCGCCTAGGCCGCCAAAGGTAAAGCTGAGGAAAGCCATGCTTCTATCCGGGTTAATTTTGCGGCTAATACCTAAGTCCAAATACCAACAATCATAGGCACTGAGAAGTCTGAGGGCGCCGCGCGTATCGATAAATTCCCTCTCTTTCTCATCGTAACGACCGTAGTACCCAACTCTAAATCGATCCGTCAGGACAACTTCCAGATTGCCTTCGACTTGACTGATGGAATTATTCAAAAATGAGTAGCGCACTCGCATGGCGTCGCCACGGTCACTATCCAAAAATGTTGAGACCGCCCAAGAGGAAGGAGTCCGCTTTTCAGCGTTATAGTTACTCTCTAGCCGCAATCCGAAATCACGGGTGGGGTTCAGCCCTATGTCGGTGTAAAGATCCGACCAAGAGGATCGTTCAGGATCGATGTTCTTGATGTCTTCGGTGTAATCGTAGGCCTCTTTGATATCGATGTAAGCAATTTCGCGCACCTGTCCGCTTCTCGATCTAAAGGGATTAGACTGTGTCGGATCGATTTCGCCCAGGTCCATTAAACTGGGAGACATACCCACCGGCGGCAAATCTTGAACGCGCGGCGTCAGCTCGGTAATCGACTCATCGCTTGGGTTTCGGGGCAAGAAGCGGCCATACAGCGAGGACTTAAGTCCGAATATAAAGACCTCCTTTTGCTTTAAGCGGTCGAGGGCGTCGAATTGCGGGAGGTCGCTCTGGGTCACATCCGGCACATAGATAAACTGCGTATAAGGTTCAATAACATTCTTAACTCTGGCTAGACTTAGCGCGTGATTATCAAGGCCCAGCGAGGTCAGATAATTAAGGCTCCCTTGTGGGTCGACCTGATAAACTCGCTCCAAGGCGGTGCCCATCTTATAGCCAATATCAAATATCTTGCGATCCTGGCTGGCCTCAAGTTCGTTGGAGCTTCCAGGGATCTCCTGATTGCCCAATCGATAAAAGGTGTCCCGATATCCGGCGCGAATCTCCGAACTAACATAGTTTTGAATATGAAACGGCACCTTAACGTTAGGATAAAGATCGGTGCGCATGCCGTCGTACCCTGTATCGCGCGTGAACTGAGTGGCACTGGCATCAAGAGCAGAGACCAACTTAATTCCGTAAGGATTAAATCCCAAGGGTCGATCGCTTCTTGAGCTACGCAGCCCCAACTCCGGAAGCCGCTGGAATACCAGCTTATCGTTAGTCAACATGGCCTGATTGTATTCGCCGGATAGGTCGACCAGAGTGGACTCGCCCAAGAGGGTCCGCAAAGAGAGTGTCGAGGTGGCAAAGCGCGCATCACGTTTTAGTATGTCTTCCTCTTCGAGCTCTCTCGCAAAAAGATCGTCATTCACGTAATGCACGTCAGCCACATAGGTAAGCGGAACGCTGCTCTCCTGATCGCCGCGCCAAAGGTGTTTGTAATTCCAGCCCAGACGGTTATCGTTGTACGTGGGATCGTAGAGATCGTTTACAACTGTGCCGCGCAGACTACCGTCTCTAGGTGATTCGTCTGAAAACAGCAACCTAGTCGAGAGAAAATTATCTTTGGCAAAAGCCTGCCTATATTCTGTATCGACACCTCGCCGGGTGCGCGCTTCCATAAAGGGGGTCATCTTAAGATCGCTGGAATCGTCGAGCACAAAGAATCCAGGCAGCCAAAGTCCGATACCATCTTGATTACTGTAGCTATATTTAGGCACCAATAAACCGCTGGCTCGTTCCGATTTTACCGGAAAGGCAAAATAGGGCGAGTAAAGCACAGGTACTCC
>CAZVWV010000035.1:0-20857 GCA_964631745.1 uncultured Bdellovibrionales bacterium | reverse complement strand
CTAAGGTCGTGCCGTATGTGTGGGCGTACCCTTCCTGGGTTATATGAGATTCGTCGGTGTTGATGCTCCACGGCCGCTCGTCTTCATTACAATCGCAGGTGGAGAAAGACGCATCAAGCAATGTATATTTCGTATCTGAAAGTTTACTGGTTTTCTCGGCCACAACCGAATATAAGCCGTTCTCTAAAGTGAAATGAGCCTTATCGAATTCCCCTGTTTCGGTATCCAGATTCATTTTTGCGCTATCGGCGCGTAAAATTCCACCCGAGTAATTCAGAATCACGCCCCCAGAAGCTTCAGCATCCTTGGTTTCCATGCTAACCAGGGCCTTATCAGCTTGAAGTTGAAGCCCCTCCCTTGAGGCTATGACGTTGCCAGTACCTTTAACTTTATTGGCCTCTTTGATGAACTGAACATCATCGGCTTTAAAATCAAGCTCCTTTGTGGGGGCCTTAGAAGTCTTTAGGGCCTGAGCCACCAGCTTCTGTTTTGCACTTTTAAGCTTGGGGTTATCTTCCTGAAAGATATGCTTCCTATCCGGGGCCGGAAAGGCAGACATCTCCGACTGGGCCCTGACCCATGAGGCGAGTACAAACACTGAAAAGACTAAAAAAAGTAGTTTATTCATGGCTGAGGCCAAGGATATCCGGCGCAGCCTCTGGCCGCCATAGAGAATTTGTAACCTTACCCAGCAGCAAAGCCGAAATTCACCAAAATCTGGGCCACGACTTCTCGCATCTCGGAACGCTGCACTATTTTGTCTACCATGCCATGTTCGAGCAGGAACTCGGCTCTCTGAAACCCCTCGGGGAGCTTCTGGCGAATGGTCTGCTCAATTACCCTAGGTCCGGCGAAACCAATCAAGGCTTTGGGTTCAGCAAGTATCACATCTCCTAACATGGCGAACGAGGCCGCCACGCCACCTGTCGTTGGATCTGTAAGAATCGAGATATACGGAAGGTGCGCCTGGCCCAACCTAGCCAAGGCTGCGCTCACCTTAGCCATCTGCATCAGGGAATAAATCCCCTCCTGCATGCGCGCGCCTCCAGATGCTGAAACTATAATCACCGGGCGCTTTTCGGCCAGAGCCGCCTCAATCATACGCGCTAATTTTTCGCCCACAACAGAGCCCATGCTGCCGCCAAGAAAGGTGAAGTCAAAGACACCTAAATTTACCGGCACATTCAAAATCCTGGCCCGGCCTGTAACGACCGCTTCGGCGATCCCGCTTTTTTTCTCGGCTTTCTTCAGTCGTTCTTTGTAGCGCTTAGTATCCTTAAAGCTGAGCGGATCGGTTGAGCGCATCTCTCGGTCCATCTCAATGAACGAGTGTCTATCAACCAACAACGGTATACGCTGCTCGGCGGTTAGCCGGAAATGATAGTTGCATTTACTGCATACGCCCAAGCTGCGCCGAAGCTCCTTGGTGTATAGTATAGCCCCACAGCCGGGACACTTCGTCCAAATATCCTCGGGCAGCTGCGACTTATCGACCGTGTCGGCTGCGGGCTTTGGAGCTTTACCTATTGAAAACCATCCCATGACTTAATAGCCTATCCTAGTTGGCCCCCGATTCATTAAATTAATCTCTAAAGAGGGCCAGATTAGAGCGCTAACTGTATCAGAGAGTTTGATTTGAGGGAACCTCCCCTAAAGCTCTTTAAAACAGCTCTGCGATTATAGCGATAACGTATAAAATTCGGAGTATTGCATGGCCCAGCTAAACTCAATCGTTACCTACTTAGATAGCTTATTGAAACCAGGCGAGTTTCAAGATTACGGATTCAACGGGCTACAGTTGGAGAGCCCCCGCAGCGATATACGAAAGGTGGCCTTTGCGGTCGATGCCGGCATGAGCGTGATAGAGGAAGCAGTTGCTCAAGATGCTCATCTTCTGATTGTCCATCACGGAATAATGTGGGGAAAGCCGGAACCAATTTGTGGACCGTATGGGAAAAAGGTGGAGCTACTTTTACGTTCGCGTTGCTCATTATACGCTTCTCACCTGCCCCTCGATGCACATAGCGAGGTGGGTAACGCCTTTGAGTTGGGGAGATTCTTCGAACTGCAGAATCTTGAATCTTTTTTTGAACATCGCGGCAAAACCATCGGGGCCAAGGGCCGCTTTAGCAAAGCGCGCGAGTTGGCGGAGCTGATCGAGAAAGCCAAGAGTATGCATGGGTCGTCTCTGCCCTTGGCTCTCCCTTTTGGGAAGAACTTTATCGAGAATGTCGGTATCGTCACGGGCTCTGGGTCCGAGGCCCTCGAAGCCTGCGCCCGAGCTGGGTTTGACCTGCTGATCTCCGGTGAGCCTAAGCATGAAGCATATCACCGTGCCAAGGAGCTCGGGATTAATGCGCTGTTCACCGGACATTATGCCAGCGAAACTTTTGGCGTAAACGCACTAAGTCGACGCCTAAAACGGGACTTTGACGTCGAGATAATTTTTATTGATGAGCCTTCAGGAATTTGAGTTGGTTATCTTTCTATATCCGCAAGCATCGTGTAATCTTCTAGCTCAGTAATTTATAATTTAATGAGTAGTGATTCATGAAACAGCTTCAAGACATAGCCCTTAATGGCAAGCGCGTACTGATTCGTTGCGATCTTAATGTCCCCCTGGATGATAATTTAAAGATCACAGACGACAACCGCATCAAGCAAACCCTGCCCACGATTAAATTCGCGTTAGAAAATGGCGCCAAAGTTATTGTGATGTCGCATTTTGAAGATCCCGCCAGCAGCAAGCCCGATCCGAAATTATCGCTGGCCCCCATGGCCGTTCGTATGGCTGAGCTTTTGGGGACCAAGGTTACTCTGGCACCGGATTGCGTTGGGCCAGAAGTAGAAAAACTTGCGGCGGGCCTGGCTCCCGGCGAGGTGCTCTTGCTTGAAAATCTACGCTTCAACCCAGGCGAGAAAGCCAATGATCAAAACTTTGCCGCGGCGCTCGCGAAACTAGCAGATGTATACGTATCTGACGCTTTCGCTACCGCACATCGATCACATGCCTCAATGGTGACAGTTCCCAAGCTCGTTAAGGAACGCGCTCCTGGACTCTTGATGCAAGAGGAACTTGATTACTTTAATCGGGCCATGACCAAGCCCAAGCGGCCGCTTTGTGTAATTCTGGGCGGTGCTAAAGTTTCCAGCAAACTCGGCGCTCTGGTAAACATTGTAGCCAAAGCTGATAAGGTAATTATCGGTGGCGCCATGGCCAACACCTTTGTAGCCGCGCAAGGGATGCAGATGGGACGCTCGCTTTACGAATCGGATCTTTTCGGAAAGGCGCTTGAAATCCTAGCCACGGCGGCGCGACGGGACTGCAAAGTTTACCTACCGGTTGATTTTATGGTGGGCCCCTCTCCTGACGCCAAGGGATTAGCGCGGGCCTGCCCGGCCTTAGAGATTCCCGCAGACACGATGGCGCTTGATATCGGCCCAGCGTCGAGCTTGTTATTTCGCGAGGCCGTCCAAAACGCTGAAACCATCGTCTGGAATGGGCCTTTGGGAGCTTTTGAAAATGAAGATTACGCCAAGGGCACTAACGATATGGTTGAAACACTCGCAAGCGCTCATGGGCTAACAGTCGTGGGCGGCGGCGATACCGATGCTGCCATTCATCAGATGCAGTTGGCACATAAATTCGATTACATCTCGACCGGAGGCGGAGCTTTTTTGGCGCTGCTAGAAGGTAAAGATTTGCCTGGGGTGCGGGCACTGGCAGACTAACCTGGCAGACTAACCTGGCAGACTAAAAGGACGCGGGCTCAGAAGCTTTGTATTTTGGGCCTACGCAAATCTCTTACCTAGGTTTGCAGTATTATTTTAGAAACGTATTCTAAAGCTGCACACTTTTGTAAACGATACTTATATTCGGGAGTAAGGTCGTGCAAAAATGTACGTCAGCACGTGCATTTAACGGAATAGCTTAGGCCGGCCTAGGTATTTTACCTTGGCGCTTGCGAGACTTAGCTGCATTATCCACGATGGAACGATCCGGCCCGAACACATTAATAACGTTCGCATTAGATACGCCGAAGGTGATGGTGAAATCGAAGGGTATATGATGCAAACCAAGACGATTGCTGAAAAACTGAAACGCGACCTGCTTAAGGCACGAGCCAAGAAAGTTGCTTCGATCAAAAACAAAATTGATTCTGGGAAGTATAATATTAACAACCTAGCTTTGGCCAAAGCTCTATTTTTGTCGCAATAGCTACGCAGCCTCAGACGCAGGAGAGCCATAGAATGGCGCCGCACTTGCACATAATTGCTCATAAACTCAGGATAGTTTCCCCCTCCGTGTAACTCCGTGTCCTCCGTGGTAAAAAATCCTGAATAGTTTCACCGCTGAGGACACGGGGTTAATAGGTAGTTGCACTTGCACCGGCCAGACATAGTTCCTATTCTTATGCATGCTTGAGGAGAGGGAAAAGCAATCAAAATTTGGCGGCATCGCCTTTTATATTTCGCTCCTGGTTTTATCCTGCCTGGCTGGCTTTAATCTATTCATGTTGCCTTGGATATACGATCCTGAAAGACGGGGCTTTCTGCTCTATTTTTTCGGGATGTTCTTGGTCGGAGTTTGGATTGCGCGATCTTTTGTAAAAGGACGAATCTCGATATTCATCCACGAATTAAAGCATTCTATCGTATCTAATCTTGTCGGAAATCGCGCCAAGCGCTTAAAGGTCAAGGACAAGAGCGGCTACTTCGCTTACGAATACACCGTGCGCACCGCCCATATGAACGCTTTCATCGCCCTGGCGCCGTATTATTTCCCGTTGGCGACAATTGCAATATTAATTCCAGCTTTGCTCTTTGCCTTCAAAAATCACTTATTGCTGGCATTAGCTCTGGGGGTCGGCCAGGGGATCGACTACGCCCTGAATGCCAAGGATATCTCACCACACCAAACCGACTTCTCAGAACTGCGCGGCGGATTCTTTATCGGGCTGTTGTATGTGCTAATAGCGAACCTCTTTCTCTCATCGCTTGCGTTAGTTTGGCTTTGCGGAGGCTCGCAAGCTTTTCTGTTTCTACCAAAGGCGCTGGGCGCGTTAATCATAAAATTAGGTTATTCTCAGGGGGTGGAATTTGGAGCGTTCCTGCCATGACGATCTGTTAGAACCACAGCAAGCCTAACCCACAAACTCAGGCATACCGAACCCAATCCAAGCACAGCCCATGTGCTGGCGCGGTCGGGCCTGCGGCCCTGCGATCCTTGGCTGCCAACACCTCGGAGATTGAAGGCAGCGCCAGACGCTCCCGTCCAAGCTCCACTAGCGTTCCCACGATGTTCCTAACCATCTGCTTTAAAAACCCCTGGCCTACGACCCGATACCTTAGATACGGCTCCTCCCAAGAGATCTCGCTCTCAAAGATGGTTCGAACCGCGCTCTTAGCCATACAGCCATGTCCTCTGAAACTTGTGAAATCATGCGTACCGACACATTCCAGAGCCAAGCTTTGCATCTTCAGAATGTCGAGTTTCGCGCCAACATACCAGGCCTGCCCACGTTCAAGAACCGGCGGGTTCGCGGCATGGTATAGCGTATAGGAATACTGTTTTGAGAGGGCGCTTTTTCGCGCATGAAAATCTTCCGGCACTATCTCGGCGGACCGCACAGCCAGCTCGCCACGCAGCAAGCTACTCACGCTTCGCATCAAACGCAAAAGATCCGGATTTTGAGCGACAAAAAAATTAACCACTTGGCCGCGTGCATGCACACCGCTATCAGTACGTCCGGAAACATATAGAGGGCCAATATCTTCGCGTAGCACAATCCGAAGCGCCCGCAAAAGTTCCGTCTCTATAGTGCGTAGACCGGGTTGCGTCTGCCAGCCGTGAAATCCCTTGCCGTTATATTCTAAGATCAAACGAACATTAGGCACGGCGCTTAGTTAAGCCTTCTTTAAGAATTGCTCGTAAACATATTCGGCTATCTGCACGGCGTTTAGGGCGGCGCCCTTTCGCACGTTATCGGCAACAACCCAGAGATTTAGGCCATGCTGCACTGATTCATCTCGGCGAATGCGGCCAACATGGATAGCGTCCGTTTGAGCAACATCCAATTGCATCGGATATTCAGAATTGTCGGGATAGACCTCCGCCCATTCGCATTTATTTAACAGGTCGCAAAGTTGCTCAGGCGAAATCTCACGCTCCGTTTCCACGTTCACGCTCTCGGCGTGCCCAACAAAAACCGGCACACGCACGGCCGTGGCGGTTACGCGAAGATTCGGCAGGCCCAAAATCTTCCTGCTCTCATTGATGACTTTAAACTCCTCTTTGGTGTAGCCATTCTCCATCACCAAGTCTATTTGCGGAATGCAGTTAAAGGCGATCTGATGTCTAAAGGCCTCGAACTGAAGTTCGCGTTGATTGAAGATCGAAAGCGTCTGGCTCCAGAGCTCGTCCATGGCCGCCTTACCCGCGCCCGAAACGCTTTGGTAGGTCGATACCACCACGCGCTTTAAACCGGCGGTTTCATTAATAACCTTTAACACCGGTACCAATTGAATCGTGGAGCAGTTCGGGTTCGCGATGATGCGCTGATTTGGTGAGATGGCCGAGGCGTTTACCTCGGGAACAACCAGCGGAACTGCCGCGTCCATGCGGAAACAACTCGAGTTATCGATGGCCCAGGCGCCGGCCTCAATCGCCGCTGGCACAAATTTCGCGGAGAGATCTGCCCCGGTGGCAAACAAAGCTATATGCACCCCGTCAAAGGAATCCTGCCCAAGCTCTTGAACGGTACATTCTTGGTCACGAAACTTATAAATCTCGCCCGCCGAATCTTGCGAAGCAAGCAAGCTCATTTCTGCGACGGGTAACTTGGATTCCGCAAGCACGGTTAACATTTCAGTGCCGACCACTCCGGTGGCACCAGCGATAGCAATCTTTAATGGAGTTGACATCCGCAGATTATAGGGAATTCGTTAGCTCAAATCAACTCGGCCAACCGTTAACAAACGCAGATCAGAATGACTCGCAGTTTTCGGTCCTGATGTGGATACGCGCTTTTTCCATCTGGGTCTTTAGCTCTTCACGATCAAAAGGCTTGGCCAGAACTCCAAGCGCTCCGTAAGAGGTGGCGCTGCGAACGTTCTCTAGGGTTGGCTCCGAGGTGATCAGAAACGCTATGCGCTCATCCATAAGACTTGCTTCTTTCAGCCGCATCAGCAAGTCCGTGCCCTTTTCGGTGCCGGGGAAGTTAAAATCAACGAACATCAGTCTAAATTTCTCCGGTTCGGCTGAAATCCTATCGAAGGCCTCTTTGGTATTATCGACGCTAACGATCTCGGTGTAACCGAAGACTCCCTTTAGGATGCGCCGTAGCACATCGCTGTATTGGGTGCTATCGTCCACAATTAGAACTGAGGTTTCAGCAGGGTCTATGCTACTTAGTTTCGATACCATAGCGCTCAGTAAAGTATGATTTCCTTGGTTGCAAAGTCGGCTAGTTTTCCACATAATTTGAGCAGTATTAATATACTCAGACTATTCAAGTAATTACGTGCAAGATACAGGCTTCGAGAACATCTTCAGAAACAAGGGCGGCATCAAATTCCCTAGCTTTGATCCGGAGATTTTAGAGCGCTGCAAGACCAAGCTCTGGGAGATCGGAGTGACTCCGGAGCAGGTTTGTGAAGCCGCTTCGTACAGCATGGCGATGGTGGTGCGCTATGCGTTGGGCCTCACAGGTCAGGATTCACGCGTGGCAGTGCTTGCCTGCGACACGCTTTCCGGTTGGGTGGCGCTGGCCACGGCCCGGCATCTGATTAACTCCGGGGCTACGGCGGAGATTATAGTGCCTCCGGCTGGAGTTAAGTTAAGCAGCCACTTTGAACGCCAGCTAAAGCCGCTTCGAACCATGCGGGCCAGCTTTCATGACGTCAGCGCCCTAACTTCTAGTGAGCCCCTGCAGGCTGAGCTATTACAGCAAATCGTGAGCTCCTGCCATAATTTGATTTGGGGCACCTTCGGAGCAGAAAACCAGGATTGGGTTCCCACGTTTGTGGAGAGATTAAATGATCTGAGCACCCCAGTGCATTGCATCGAGTGCCCACCAGGAATAGATCCGAGCTCTGGCAAGAAACTCCCAGAGCCACTTTACGCATCGTCGACCCTCTCCTTGGGCGCTCCTCTAAGCGGACTATTTAATGGTTCGGATTGTGCCGGTCGACATTACCTTTGTGACGTCTCTTTCACCAGCGAAATTTATAGTGACGCGGGCTTCGATCTCTCGCCCTTGTTCGCCGAGCAGCCGGTAGTTCAGATTTTTCCTGAGAAAGAAGATAATTCGAAAGAGCCCGGCTAATGTGGGGGCGGCTAAATTCGGCTCTGTTGCTACACGGCATGACTGGCGGCCCCCAAGAGATGTGGGAGATGTCCCAAAGGCTGAATCAGCGCGGGCTAATTACGGCTGTTCCGCGGCTGAGTGGGCACGAGACTAGTCTCTACGATTTATCGCAAACTACTTTGCAGACCTGGAGAAGCGAGGTGCAGAGATCTCTTCTGCAGCTAAATCCCCCCTGCCTCGTAATCGGACTTTCATTCGGAGCACTCCTGGCGCTCGCTCTAGCCGAAGAGCATGCCAGCTTGGTTGCCGGAGCGGTGCTGCTATCGCCGCCCTTTAAATTACGAGCCCCTATGGAGCAGATACTCGCACTCACCTCCCTGGCACCTGAAAGTCTGTTGGCGGTATTTGGAGGAAGGCTTGGATTTTTAAAGAAGGTATCTCGGCCGCATGCGCTCGCAGTTGAACGTCATTCTTATCCCGCACATTCAATCGCCGCCATTTTGCGATTATTTAAGTTAAGAAGATTAGTTTTAAGAGATCTACATAAGCTTAACTCCCCGACTCTGCTTTTGCAGGACCCGTTTGACCACCATCTCTCGCCCGATTCTTACAAGGTACTTAGCCAGCGATATCCGTGTAAGTTTCGCTTGCTTCAAAACGCCCAGCACGAGCTTACCCTGGGGCACATGCGAGATCAGGTATTCGTCGAAGTAGAACAGTTTATTGCCGGAATCGCCGATGCCACGTGAGATCACACATTGGGTCGCCCTGGAAGAGAGCAGGCTCTTGTTGGCAAAATCTGCTCCGGCTATCTGCGCAGTGGTGGAAGAACACAGGAAAGAACACAGAAAAGAACACAGAAAAGAACACAGTGCAGCCGCCTACCTGGGCGCAGTTTTGCATGACGCGCCCTATTTTCATAAGCGAGGCAGGAGCAAATTCCAGCGCATATCAGAAGCACTACATGGTTCAGCCGGTGAGGACACGCTCTTGCCGCTGCGCTCGTTGGCAGAGGCGTTGCGAGAATATCAAGGCAGTGAACGGGCGCTGCTTACTTCGGTCCTAATTGGCTTTATAAGTCACTACGCTACCGATCTTCATATGCATCCGATGGTTTACCATTTTACGGGCAATTATTATGACTTAAATTATGACGCCCGGATCCTGGCACAAACTAAACACCGTAGCTTTGAAACCTTTCTGGATGCGCATATGGCCAGCAAATATGAGCTTTGGAACCGATACAGTCTCAGAGAGGTAGTCTCAGCGTTGTCCCCTCACCTAGCTTTGATTTGCAGCTGGCTTTCTCAGGGGCTTCACTTTCTCGCATGCGAGGATAGCGCCACGCAGTGGCGGGAAAGTATCGCTGAGATCTCGTTGTATCAAGCGATCTTCCGGAGTATTCCAGCTGGCGCCTGTTATCAATTCCTCAATAAAATTCTGCGCGGAAGATTGGCTCCCATCGAAGCCTTGTTTTTGAGGGGCAGAGAATCTGGGTTAGCTCTGTTTAAAAACAGTATAACGTATCAAAATCCGGTAAGCGGCCAACGCTTGTCGCATACAGTGGCCGAACTTGTAACTCTTGCCGCTACCGAGACCGAACGCTTGGTGCTTGGGTTACTTAACGAACAGCCTCAGTGCTTATCGCCAGACGAACGCGGCAAATCGCTGAATTTCGGCATCAGCGGAGCTTGCCCATCGGAGGCAAAGTATTTCGCGGGTATCGATCCCTAATAAAATCAGGCAACTACCCCATTAAGCCCTGACTCAATTCAGCCGATAGGATAGATGTCCCCGGAAGTAAGATGGCGATAAGTTACAAAATTTCAATGTTGGCCCAAGAGAACGGCTTAATCGAGAGCTTGAGAACAGCTCTATCTGCCCACTTTGAGGTCGCCGCCTTGGAGTCGGCTCCCAATCTTACCGACCTTTTGGAACTGCACATAAAGTCACACTATGACCTCTGCTTTCTAGACGATTCCCTACCACAGGAGCACCTCGGAATATTCGTTAAAGACTACGCCCGCCTTGAACGAGGCGAAGCCTGTGTTTTTGTGCAGCTACGCGACCAGGTCGGCCCGGAATTCGATCGAACTTCCCTGCGAGAGCTTGGTTTTAACACTGTCGTCTCGCGTCAGATCAACGCGGCTGACGTTATCGCTTTACAGCACGCCTTAAAACTACGCGGGAAATGGGTGGAGATTCACAACAGGATCTCGAATGTTGAACAAGCCGTGGCTTTGTTAATTGCTCATGTTGATCAGATTTCAGAAGAGAAACGTCGCGGTCGTACCGGGCGGCACAAAAACGTGTCGGCGGAATATATCTCTAAGGCCACCACCTTTGATGATCAGGTTTTGCAAGGATATTATCACAAACTACTTGAAGAGCTGGACAAACTTAAAGCTCCGGTGATCCAGAGCATTGAGATTCCTGAAAGCATTCTGCAGCTAAATTTACCGGAGCTATCAAAAGATAGCTATACGGGCGCGAGCAACCGCGTCTGGAAAAAACTCAAAAAATTATTTGCCAAAGAAGCCGCCAAAGATACTAAGCAAGACGAGAGCCCAAACTCGTAGCGGTGGCTGCCTATTCTCCCCCAAGCGCGCATCTAATAGAGGTCTAATGAATCAGCGTAAAGATAGCTTCGCCTTCGCCATCGTTCATCTGCACGCGCCCTTCGTGAATTAGCTCCTTCAAAGCATCCAAGATCACATCTTGCCTGGCCTCGACCGGCGGGCGTTCATCCTCTTCATGAAGATGATAGAAATTACGAAAATAAAGCCCTTCTTCAGCTTCTGGATGAGTAAGCGCTCTAATAATTTGACCCTTTACGTCGGGCAAACCTTCCTTTGTCATAATTTAACCTCCAAGATGAGATCAATAACCCAGTCCTGATATTAACATGAGTTTTCCAATGTTGCGTACAAGAAATTTATTTATTAATAGAAATTTCAGGTACCGAATAGAGTAATCTAAAGGGTAAAAGCCTGATTTCACTGGGCCCTTGCCCAAAGCGGGCGACCAGGCGGCACACTCTTAAATTAACAGGCAACTCGCTTCTTTGACGCAACCTTTGATTCTGCCGCACTCCTGCTCACTTCCCTATACAAAGTGTCTCGCTCCACGGGATCTCTCCCAGCAGCGCGAATCACGTGCTCGAGCTCCGAGATCGCCAAGGCGTTAGGCGTCCCTGCTCCGGCCATGTGATACACTTTCTCTTCCGTGACGGTGCCGTCAAGATCATCGGCCCCGAACCACTGGGCGATCTGGGCTGTTTTTTCTCCGAGCATAATCCAGTAGGCCTTGATGTGCGCAATGTTTTGCAGCATTAGCCTACTCACGGCAATTACACGAAGATCCTCGGCTCCCGTCGGTGCCGGCAGCCGTTGCATGCGATTACCTTCGTTGTGAAAGGCTAGCGGGATAAAAACTTGGAAGCCTTTGGTACGATTTTGAAGCTCCCGTAGAAGCAAGAGATGTTCTACCCGTTCCTCGATGGTTTCGATTGTGCCATAAAGCATAGTGCAATTTGTGCGTAGGCCAAGCGCATGTGCCACTCGATGAACCTCAAGCCAGCCCGCAGCGTCAACTTTGTCGCGGCAGATCTTTTTTCTGACCCTAGCCGAAAATATCTCTGCTCCGCCTCCCGGCAACGATCCCAGTCCGGCCTTGATCAACCTCTTCAATACATCCTCATATGAAAGCCCGTACTTTTCCGAAAAATAATGAATTTCAACTGCCGTGAAGGCTTTAATATGTAATTCGGGAAACTCGCTACCTATCATACTAAGCAGCTCTTCGTAGTATTCGAAGGGCAAATTCGGATTTAGCCCGTTTACGATGTGGATTTCAGTCATGCCGGGGCGATAACGCTGCGCAATCCAAGAGCGGGCCTGCGCCACCGAAAGGGTAAAGGCTTTTGGCATGCCCTGCTCCAAACGTGCGAACGAACAGAACAAACAATCCGCCTCGCATACGTTGGTGGAATTTAAGTGCAGATTCCAGTTATAATAAGTTCTGTTGCCGTGCAGTTTTTCACGACGAGTGTTGGCAAGGGCGGCGATCTCAATCAGATTGGGATGGGCGAAGAGCGAGATGCCGTCCTCAAAGTCCAACTGAACATCGTTGGCGAGTTTTTCTCGAACCTCTTCAAGTTTACGCTGCATGATTCAAAGGCCCCATCTCGCCCTTTTGGCACCGGTCTCTAAAAAAGCTTTACCCTTCTATCTTTTCGGTTAGCTCTTTTATCTTGGCCGCCAATTCAGGTTTGGGATCTCCAAGATCGGCAGCGCGTTTGAAAGCAATTAACGCGTTCTTTGGATCTTTTTTGCTTTCGTAGGCGGAGCCCATAGTGACGTAAAGTTCCGGAGTGGCTCTAATCTGTAGCGCTCTCTTGGCTGTGCTTATGGCCTCATCTGTTTTGCCATTCGCTAAAAAAACACTGCTCAAATTCGAAAGCAGCTGCCCATTCTTAGGATCCTGGTCCACAGCGGCCAGCAGCATGCTTAAGGCCTTCTTAACGTCGTTGGTCAATCCGTAAATCGTGGCGAGCTTGTTGGCTAACCCGGGATACTTCGGGTCGAGCTTGTACCCCTTTTCGTAAGCCTCCAAGGCCCTATTCACATCCTTGGTACCAAAATAGCTATCACCCAATCTGACTTGCAGTCCCGAGTCCTGCGGAAACTCTTTGACATACCCCTCCAACAGAGACACAGCCATGGGCTCATTTTTCAAAGTCAAATAAATACCCGCCAGGTTAAAGGCTGCCGTAGCATTGCCTGGGTCGGCCTGAAGCGCTTGCCGAAAGAACTCCTGGGCTTGAGTAAAATCTTTGTTCTTAACAGCGTTGGCGCCACGCTCGTTCAGCTCTATCGATTGAGGATTGGCGACTTTTTTTGATTTGGACGGGGCCGCCCAGAGATCGCTGCCAAATAGTAAACAAAAAACCAGGAACGCTCTAATAAACTTCATAACGTCGGGCCTCAAAAAAATCTAAGTAGCACAAGCATAACTACAAACAGATAACAAACACCAGTAGCTTCACGCCGAATCCAGGCCAAGCTACCCCCGGTCTTCAAAATCCGGACTAAGGTTTGAGCCATTGCGATTATTATCAGAATAGCGCAATAAATTCGAGGAGCACGCCCGAATAGAGGGAAAGCCCCTATTATCAACGGCCCAATCGGCATCAAAAGTGGGTAGAGCCTCTCCATTTGGGCTCGCGAGAAATTCAACAACACCACGCTCAGGGCAGAGAGCATGCAAGCCAGAGCCAGTCCCACAAAAATTGACTCCCAACCCAGCACACCAACTACTGTCCAGATACTAAGCACAGCCGAACCCCACAGCCAGAAGAAACTGAAGAGAAGGGCCAGAGTAACGTTACATCTGTATCTTAATTCGAGGACCTGAGAGATTCCGATCAGCAACAATAAGTAAAATGGGTACGGTCCGGAATAGTAACGAAATAGTTCGAGCGAGAACAAAGTGCCCATAGTGGCTGCCACGACGTTAAAGGCCTTCATGGTCTTGCCACTCTCAGAGCTTCGATCCAAAAAATCTCTGCGCACGATCGTACGCAACGAATATGAGAAGAGCGCAACTAGCAGAAATGAAATAGTGCGCTTCAAAGAGAACCCAAAGGCGCTGCCCTGCGTAACTGGAACAAAGTTAAAGAACAGCCCTCCAATAAAAACGGCACTCAAATAAGTTAATCTCGAATAAAGCGGCATTAAACGGGGTTACTCTTGATAACGTTTACCTTTGGGCTTGGCCACAAAGGGGCGCACATTCACAAGCTCTTGCGGACTCGATTTGTTGAGCAACATAAGTTTATCGATGAAGCTCACGATGTCTTCAAAATAATGAGCGTAAGGGAAAAAGACATCGTCCTCGGTGTGCAAAAACGGGACACAGGCTACTTCGCCAATTTTAAAAAGCCGAAATATAATGTTAGAAGCGTGGGCTTTGGCGCGGCGGGTCTCAGACCAGAGCAAGGTGCGGCGCTTCTCAAGAAAGGGAAGCGGAAAGCTCGGCTCAACGCGCACAATGCGGCGGTCAGTGATGTAGGCCCTTAGTCGATGACAGTAGGTATGATGCCACCAAAGGAAAAATAAAGTTCCGAGCCCCAGGGCCGCAAAAAGATAATTCTGATAGTTCCCATCTTCCGGCAAAAGATGTTCAGCTTTGTCGTAGCCGTAGGCCACAGCCAAGTAAACCAGCGTTGCCACCAACAGGATCTTCAGCATCCCAAAAAAAAGCATTAGCCAATGCGGGCGCAAGACATACAACACCCGCTCTCCCTGAATTTGACCAGCAAAGCGATCTTCGATTGATTCGTCAGACATTACCTAGAGAATACGAGGCTATATTGGGCTAGTCAATTGGAAGTTCACAGATGATTTGAAAAACGGGCGCCATACCGCTACAATCTAGCACTATGATCCCTCCTATGATCCCTTCAAAAGTCGGCGCTGATGTCTCTCATATGTTCGCCTCCATTTCAGGGCGCTACGATCTTGCCAACTCCGTTCTGAGTTTTGGAGTACACCACATTTGGCGAAGAACCTTGCTGCGGGCCGTTTCGGGTCGCCATTACAAAGCGGCCTTAGACCTGTGCACAGGCACCGCCGACTTGGTTCCGTTGCTACTGCCCCTGGCGGAGCACGTTACCGGAGCGGACTTTTGTGAAGGTATGCTAGTAGAGGGACGAGAAAAACTTAAAGGACTAAGTCCCTTGCGATGCTCATTAGAACTTGCGGATGCTATGTCTCTTCCGTATGCCGATAATAGATTTGACTTGCTGACCGTAGCCTTTGGCGTGAGAAATTTTGAGAATCTGGAGCGTGGCCTGAATGAGATTTTTCGGTGTATGACACCTGGCGGCAGACTGGCTGTGCTCGAATTTGGACAGCCGAAGGGATTATTCGGCCAGCTTTATAGGCAATATTCTGCGCACGTACTTCCTGTGTTGGGCGGAATCCTTACCGGTAATCGCACAGCCTATGGTTATCTCGAGCGCACGTCCCAGACATTTCCCTGCGCAGATCGGTTCACGCAGAAATTGTTGCTGGCAGGATTCACAGAGACCAGCTTCAAGTCATTAACAGGCGGCATCTGCTATCTATATCTGGCTAAGAAACCGTGAGGAACAAGGAGCCGTGAACGAAATTATCGAGAAAAAACCAACTTGGGTGGTGGCATTAACTGGAGCTAGCGGGATGCGATATGCCTTGCGTTTACTTCAGGTCGCCGCGCCACACCTGGCGGAGCTTCACCTAATATTGTCCGAAGCCGCCATGCGCGTGCTTAATGAAGAAGAGGGTCTGGCTATTTCCCCCTCACGTTTAAGCACTCAGTCGTTACTGGGAGAGGAATTATCCAATGTCAGATTTCATTCCGTTAAAGACATAGGCGCTCCAATAGCTTCCGGCTCGCATATTTGTGACGGCATGGTGATTGTGCCTTGCAGCATGTCTACACTCGGGGCCATAGCTAACGGCGTTGCAACCAACTTGATTCACCGCACAGCCGAGGTGGCATTAAAGGAGCGGCGCCCGTTAATACTTGTACCGCGTGAGACACCACTGTCCGCGATTCATTTGGAAAACATGCTGAAACTCTCTCGACTAGGGGTAAGCATAACCCCGGCCATGCCGGGATTTTACCATAAGCCTCAAAATCTAGACGATCTGGTGGACATGCTAGTCATGAAAATTTTGGACCAGATGAAGATTCAAACTTCACTGGTCACTCGTTGGACCGGGAAAGCACCGCTGGAGCGAGCATGAGTTTTCTTACTTCGCTTCACAATTACGGAAAATTAGTAAAATTCTCTCATTCAATTTTTGCATTGCCGTTTGCGTTAAGCATGCTTGTAATTTTATTGCCGAGCTATCAGATTACGTCGGTCCAGATAGTTTGGCTAATTGTCGCAATGGTGTCAGCCCGAACTGCGGCTATGGGGTTTAATCGTATAGCTGACAAGGAGATCGACTCAAAGAACCCGCGCACCCGCGCTCGCGAGCTTCCAAGCGGAGTTATCTCTGCCCGCGCCGCCGGAAGACTGACACTACTGGCCGCGGCTCTGTTTATTTTAAGCGCCGCCGCGTTGGGAAGGCATTGCTTGGTTTTGTCTCCATTAGTGCTGGCGGTTCTCTTACTCTACTCGTACACCAAACGCTTCACCTGGCTTTCGCACTATGTGCTTGGATTGGCACTAGCTTTGGCTCCCGGCGGAGTTTGGTACGCCATCACAGGTCGCTTCGCTTGGGAACCGGTGCCGCTTATGATCGCGGTTCTGTTTTGGGTGGGCGGCTTCGATATCATCTACTCCTGTCAGGATGTGGAATTTGACAAGCTGAACGGACTTTATTCGCTCCCTTCCCGGCTTGGTATAGCAAGCGCTCTCTCGGTTTCCCGCATTTTGCATCTGCTTTGTATAGTCGGCCTGGTTTACTTTGGACGCCTCAATCACCTAGGGGCGATATATTACGCAGGCGTAGCCATTTTTGGCGCGCTGCTGCTTAGCCAGCAGAAGCTGGTGCGGCCTGGCGATCTAAGCAAAGTCGATCTGGCATTTTTCACCAAGAACGGGCAAGCCAGTTTGGTTTTTTTGTTAGGAGTGGCAGCGGATGTCTTTAGTCGATGATCTGGGGCTGTGCTTCAAGCCGCTAATTATGCGCCTGCGTTAAACGCACTGCTTCCTGACTGTAATGCGCAGGCACCAACACTCGGTAACCGTAGGCGCGCGTATTTCCGTCGATAACTTCCATATGGTCAACTAAGACGGGAATACCTTTTGCTTCCAAGGCCTCACAAGCCTTGTTCGCCTGCTCAGACTCAAAAAATGTTGATAGGACTACAAACCTTTCCATGGCGCCGTTATAGACTGGTTTGCGGCGAGAGCGCCAGGGCGAAAAAATAATTTTCTGAAAGTGCCCTGGATCATTGAGTTTTCCTATTTGAAGCAAGCTGGGTTGCGTGATTAAATAGTTCCGCATAACCATGGCGACACACGAGAAATTAGCTCGAATATTAAAATCATTTCAAATTGCGGGAACCCTCAATGAGGTTCGACCTTTTGGTAGCGGACATATTAATCTTTCTTTTTTGGCTAGCTTCGAGAATCAGGGCCGACTTGAAAAATATTTATTGCAGCGTATTAATAGCTCTGTTTTTCAGAACGTTCCAGCTCTGATGAAAAATATTGAGCTTGTAAGCGCTCATCTTCAAAAAAAGCCAGACTTTATTCTGAGAACTTTGAGGATTGTTCCGACGCTGGACGGAAGCACTTACTGTCACACCGATGCAGAATATTGGAGGGTTTTTGACTTCATAGATAATGTAAAGAGCTACGATCGTACACCAAATGCGCATGTCGCCAGGGAGGCTGCCCTGGGCTGTGCGCAGTTTCAGCTGGGGATCTTGGATATCCCGGTACAACTTTTGACAGCTGCAATACCTAACTTTCAAGACGTTTCGCGGCGGTTACTTACGTTAGAGAGAAGTGCAAACGAAGATCTTTGCGGGCGCGCGCGGGCGGTAAAAACGGAGCTCAAGTTCCTGCGTGATCGCGCTCCCTATGCCTCGGGTTTGGCTTCAGCGATACAAGCAGGTGGGATTCCCATTCGTCCGGTGCACGCTGATCTAAAGATCAATAATATTCTCTTTGACGCTCAATCGGGGGAAGCTAGCTGCATTGTAGATTGGGACACGCTTATGCCTGGCACCATAGCTTACGATTTTGGCGATTTTGCCAGAAGCAGCTGCCTGGCTGCCGACGAAGACGAGCGTGATTTGTCCAAGGTGAAATTCGATCTACAGATTTTCGAAGCCATAACGGATGGATACTTGGGCCGCTTGGCATCTGAGATTACATCCGCCGAAATTGCTACGCTTTCCGATGCTCCCAAGATCATAGCGCTTTCGCTAGCTTCGCGTTTCCTGAGCGATCACATTGACGGCGATAAATACTTTCCGATAGAGCGTGAGAATCACAATTTAGATCGAGCAGAAGTTCAGATAAAGCTTCTAGAGGACATGGAAAGGCATGCTGTGGAGATGACAGATATTGTACAGAAGTTTAGGCGCGCATGAACTCCTTAATAGTATTACCAGAAGAGATTCAGGACGACCTCGCCACTATTCGCGGCGCGCGCGCGCGATACTTACTGGACTATCACGATCTACGAGTAGGCATAAAAGTGCGCGGCGCGCGGCTTGGGGGGAATTTAGGCGAGATTGAAGTCCTTCATATTGACGAGCATGAAATACGACTCAAATGTTGCTTCACTCAGCCCCCTCCAGCTCGTAATCAAACGGCCCTCGTTATCGCCGTTCCTAGGCCGCAAACTGTCAAAAAAATCCTGCACTTTGCAGCGATGGCTGGCATTACTGACTTAATTTTTGTTCGGGCAGAGCGAACGGATAAGAGCTACCTGCAATCCAAGACGCTCCTACCAGAAAATATTCAGGAGGAGCTAATAAAGGGCTTGGAACAATCGTGCGATTCGCTAGCGCCCCGGGTCTCCGTGCTGCAACACCTTGGCGAGCTGTGGGAGAACGCTGTGGTGCAGAGTGCAGATTTAAAGCTGGTTTTGGCGCCCGATCTCGAGACGTCTCTCGCTCAAGTACAAGCGGAGCAGAAGCGTACTTGCTTGGCCTTAGGACCGGAACTCGGCTGGACTCAAACAGAAGTTGAGAGATTTACTCAGGCGGGTTTTTTACGGTACGCACTTGGATCCAGAATTTACCGGCTTGAATTCGCGTTGGCTTTAGCCTTAGGACAGCTTGGGCGGTACTAAGATATCGTTTTATAGCGTGTCCAAACTTGCTGATTGAGCGAAACTATTACCGAATCGGCCGGATTCAAGAGAGAATCTAATTATTTGGTTTGTAATTGCTCATAAACTCAGGGTAGTTTCTTGCTCCGTGTATCTCTGTGACCTCAGTGGTAAAAAATTCTTAATATTTTCACCACTGAGATCAAGGAGATACACGGAGTGGGCCAATTCCCACCCGGCGTTACCCGGAGTTAATGAGTAGGTACTTTGGTTTCAACTAACTCGAACTTTATACAGTAATTACCATGGCTGACGAGAAGAAAGACGAAAAAAAGAAAGAAGGCGAAGAAGCCGCCGAAGTTAAACCTAAGAACAAGAAGAAGTTGATCATTATCGTCGTCGCGGTTGTTCTGCTTGTTGGCGGCGGCGCTGCGGCTATGTTACTTGGAGGCGGCGCTCCTCCCCCTAAAGAGGGTGAGGAGCAGGCCACAGAAGAAACCAAGAGGCACCTGGTAGCCTTCACGTTAGATCCCATCATCGTAAATCTCTCTGAAAACGCAAGCTTCTTAAAAATTAAGCTTACCATCGAATACGATCCGGAAATTCTGGCTGCTGCCCTGGGCGAAGGCGCCGGACATGGCGGCGGCGGAGCTGGCGGCGAGGGCGAAGGCGCCGGGGGGCCGCCTCCGATTATGGTGGAGCGGGAAGCTCAGATAAAAGACGCTATCATTCGTGTTTTGGCCTCAAAGACCCCGGCCGACGTGCTCACTTCGGACGGCAAAGAGGCTCTCAAGGAAGAGTTGATAGAAGCTGTCAATGAAGCCATCGGACTTGAAGAGGGACCCGTTGTTAATATCTATTTCAACGAATTCCTTGTCCAGTAAAAACTGAGGCGATAGTCATGGGCGCGTGGTTCTTAAGATTGGCCGTCCTGGGAGCGATTCTGTTTGTTCCCAAACAGGCGCCCGCGCCGGGCATGCTGGACGAAAGCATCAGCTTAAAGATCATAACAAAGACCTACAACATCGAAGGCCAAACTTCGCAGCAACTTCGTAAGCAGATGCAAGAGCGCGGTCCAATCGATTTGTACGGAGTACGGCGCTTTGGTGAATGTCGTTGGAAGGTTTGGTGGGATTGGCCGGACCAAAACAAGTTGTTGCATGTGAAAGTTTACGCCCGCGCGACACTGACATTTCCCAAATGGGAAGAATCGGATGGCTCCGAGAGCAGCGACCCTGAATTGCGCAAGAAATGGGAGAATTTTTTGACGAGAATGAGAGCCCACGAGCGCCAACATTTGCACCATCTAATTAAGCTTCTGCCAAATGTTAGAGATCAAATTAATGCAGCCGCTCTCACCAACCCAGCCTTAACGCGTAAACAAGCCAATAAAATAGCGCAAACCGTGCTAAGAAAGATCCGGCAACTGGACCGAGACTACGATCTGCGCACCCAGAACGGAAAGCTGGAGGGTGTGGTGCTGCGATAAAGAAATAGTTCAATTAAGCAGGGCCAAATTTTTGCTCAGAGACCATGCGCAACCAAAAATCAAAATAAATCCAAAAAACTTCCCCACCCCACGCAACATTTCCAAATAATCCACGATTAACTATTAAGGGGTAAGAACCACGCCCCCCAGTAACTTAAACCCAGTGCCCACACTCCCCAGTGCCATAGGGGAGCTCTGCACTGCATTTTAGAGAGCCACCACACACATGGGCTACCATCCACGCATAGAGGTCTCAGACATCGGCTGCATGA
>CAZVWV010000034.1:13595-28498 GCA_964631745.1 uncultured Bdellovibrionales bacterium | reverse complement strand
CCTCAGAGACGAATGTCACTTACTGATGAGGTAATCAATTGATATTGTTAGCAGAAGCTTTCCGTCCCCGGCATTCTCGGCCTACACCTTAGAGGTCATCCACAAATTCTTCGTGCTCTTCGCGCTCTTCGTGGTTAAATTGTTTAATATATTCACCACGAAGAGCGCGAAGAGCACGAAGAATTTGTGGACTGCCTCTGCGACTGACGTAGAGAAAAGAAACAAAGCCACTTTTTTAAGTAGCATCAATAGATTGCCTCCTCAGTAAGTGACATTCACCTCAGAGACCATGCGCAGCGATTCTACCCCGAGACCGCCATCGCGAGGGGCCACCAGTGCCTGGGCCACCCGGCATTAGACACTCCCCGGCTTCCTATCGTTCCGATTACGCGTAATAATACCAGGGTGAAAACTTACTGTATGATTCTGTGTTGGGCCTGGGCAGCTTTGGTCCTGGCGCAAGGCAACCCGGATTTAACCTTACCCGCCGCCCTTCTAGAAGCTCTCAAAAATAATCCGGCCCTGATGGCTGAATCTGCTGCGGCCGAAGCTGCGGCCGCGCGCGTCTCGTCGGCGGGAAGCTTGGAGGACCCGCAGCTTGGTCTGCGCGCCATGAATTATCCCGTCTCAAATTTCTCATCCAAGAAATTTGAAATGACAGGAAACGAGATCTCGCTTAGTCAGAAATTTCCATATCCAGGGAAAAGAGCTTTGCTTGAACGTGCGGCCGCCTTAAGGTCAGATTCTCAGGCCCAAAGCTCAAAACTCGCGAGCTTTGAGCTGAAGCGAGCAGTTAAAGAAGCTTTCTTCACTCTTTATCTTGCGCAAGAGTTGGTTGGTACGCAACGGCAAAAGTTGTCCTTGCTTGAACACGCGCGCTCGCTGGCAATTAAAAAGTTGCCGCTTTCTCAAGTCTCACAGGAAGAGGTCACGGCCTTAGAAGTCGAGGCGGCCAAAGCAGATGCCGAGCTTGGAATCCGGCTCTCTAAATTCGCTCGCGGCCAAGCTTTGTTGAATCATCTTATGGGCAGGGCTTCGCATAAATCTGACGAGAAATTGAGCGTTTCGACTCGGGCGGCTCGCGCTACAGATAAACTAGGGTCCCTCGCTTTGATTGAGACGGCCTTGGCCAACAATCCCAAGATTCTTGCGCTGAAAAAAGCTGAAGAGGCTCAAAAGGCTCAGCTAGAATATACCGCTCTAAACACACTTCCAGACTTTGAAGCTATGTTAGGATACACCCAGCGCGACGCTACTCAGCCAGGCAACGGCGATGATTTCGCCTCGGCCGGAATCTCCGTGAATTTGCCGATTTGGGCGAGTAGCAAACAGTCGGCCGAACGTACCGAGGCCAAGGCCTTGCTTTTCGGTGCTACTAAGTTACGGGAGGAAGAGGAGAATCATGTTCGCCACTATATCTCAGATCTGGTTTCCGAGATCGCCTCTATCTCGCACTCTCTGGAAACATACCGCAAGAGCATCTTGCCCCTTCTAGATCAGAGCGCAGATTTAGCTTCGCGTGCTTACGCCTCAGGTCAGGAAAAATTCGCTAGTCTGCTTGAGAAAATTAACGCGCGTTTTCAGAGCCAAGAGGAGTATCTTCAGATACTGGTGGATCTCGAGCTAAAGCAAGCCGAGCTTGATTATATTGTGGGAGCGGAGATCGATGGATAGCGGAAGAACCCAATGGAAATATCTCGTTCTTGCTGGGATAATAGCAATTTTAGCTCTTTTGCTAATCACGGCGCTGAATCGAGAGCATCAACCGTATTCTGTAAAATCGGACAAATCAGAGGCTAAATATTTTTGCCCGATGCATCCCAGCATCGTTTCTGATAAACCGGGACGTTGTCCGATCTGTGGCATGGAGCTGCAACCTTTTCAGAAGCAGAAAACAGACCTCAGCTCCCATAGAGATCGTGCGGCGGTGAGTTTAACCACACAGCAACAGAAACTCTTGGGTCTCACCACCGCTATAGTGGGAAAGCGGGACCTGACCCAGTCTTTGCGCGTGAGGGGTAGTATCGCGTTTGACCCGGAGCTTTATTCGGCCTTGCAGGAGTATCGTTCAGCGCAGGAGCTACCGGATGGCAGACTAAAGCAGGAGCTAGTTGCCGCTTCCAAAACCAAACTTAAACTGATCGGCGTAGCAGAGCAGGCTCTCGCTAACATGCTGGGGGCTAGCGACAATCTTGGTTTATTGCTGCCACAGGGCAAACTTTGGGTGTATGCGGAGGTGCCGGAAATTTACGCTTCAAAGATCTCAGTTGGATTAAAAGTTAACGTCAGCTCTGCAAACATTGGGGTGAAATTAATCCCCGGCAGGATCGCGAGTATCGATAATGTTATTAACACCTCCTCGCGCACCGTTCGGGCGCGTATCGACTTGGAGCAGCAAAATACAACTTTTCGCCCCGATATGTTTGTGGATGTAGAATTACTGTTGTCATCCACTTTAGCATTGGCGGTGCCTGAGAATGCTGTGATCCATACAGGTGAACATGACCTGGTGCTTGTAGCGCAAGCCGACAATTTTGTACCGCGCGAGGTCGCGTTGGGGGAGAGCGTTTCGGGGTATATTCCGGTGCTGGCGGGACTTGAGGAAGGAGAAACGGTTGTGACTTCGGCGAATTTCTTGATAGATTCGGAATCTAGACTTCAAGCTGCTCTGAAGCAGTTCGCTATACCGCAATAGTTGGGTCGCAATAATTTAGGCCGCATTAAAGAGATCGATGCTCGCAAAAATAGTTGAATATAGCGCCAAAAATCGGGCCCTAGTGCTGTTAGTTACCGCGGCGTTATGTCTGATGGCGTATGTCTTAATGGGCAAAATGCCATTGGACGCCATTCCGGATCTATCGGACACGCAGGTCATTATCTATTCAAAATGGGATAAGAGCCCAGACATTATTGAAGATCAGGTCACCTACCCTATTGTGACGGCACTGCTCGGCTCTCCCAAAGTTAAAACTGTGCGGGGTATCTCTGATTACGGCTATTCGTACGTCTATGTGATTTTCGAAGACGGCACTGATATTTACTGGGCTCGAAGCAGGGTCTTGGAAAATCTAAACCGCATTACCAGTCAACTTCCTGAGGGGGTGCGCACAGAGCTTGGGCCAGACGCCACAAGCGTGGGCTGGATCTATCAGTATGCCTTAGTTGATCAATCCGGAAAGTTAAACTCTGCTGAGCTTAGAAGCATCCAGGACTTTCAGCTAAAGTTTGCATTACAGTCGGTTCCCGGAGTTGCGGAGGTGGCCTCCCTGGGTGGTTTTTCGAAACAGTATCAGGTCCAAATAGATCCAAATCGTCTCTCTGCATACGGGCTCACGCTTTCTGATATCACCAAAGCGGTGAAAGAGGGAAACGCCAGCGGCAGCGCTAGGGTGCTGGAGATATCAGGGCGTGAATATATGCTGCGCGCCAACGGTTATGTGAAATCTTTGGAAGATATTCGTAACATAACAGTCTCTGCCGAGCCTAAGAGTGGCATTCCGATTCTGATCAAGAACGTGGCAACGGTTTCAGTCGGCCCGGATATGCGTCGCGGCGTGACAGATTTGAATGGTATGGGCGACACCCCTGGTGCTGTCATAGTCATGCGGCACGGCGAGAACGTCTTACGGGTTATCGAAGGGATTAAAGCAAAATTGGCCGAGCTGCAGAACTCTCTTCCTAGCGGAGTCAAAATCGTCACTACATATGACAGATCCAATCTGGTGCATAATGCCATTGATACGCTTAAACATGAGCTGAAGATCGAGATACTTATCGTCTGCCTCGTGATATTAATATTCCTGTGGCATTTTCCTTCCGCCATCGTGCCGATCCTGACTATCCCGATTTCGGTGCTTCTAGCTTTCATTCCGATGTATTTTATGGGTGTAACCGCCAATATTATGTCGTTGGCAGGCATTGCGCTCTCGATTGGAGTACTCGTGGACGGCGCCATCGTTGAGGTCGAAAACGCTTACAACAAAATTGAAGAGTGGCACCGCACGGGGCGTGTGGGTGATTTTTTTACCATAAGGCTAAAGGCGCTTCAGGAAGTTACCCCATCTGTGTGCTTCTCGCTTTTAGTGATTGCAGTTTCGTTTCTTCCGGTCTTTGCTTTGGTCGATCAGGAGGGGCGCTTATTCGGCCCATTGGCGATCTCAAAAACTCTTACGATGTTAATCGCCGCGATCTTGGCGATTACACTTGATCCCGCCATGCGCATGCTTTTTAGTAAGGTGCACGAGTTCTCTTTTGCTAAGAGTAAGCTGGGACTCTACCTGCAAAAATTTGCCAACATTTTGATAGTTGGCCGCTACGTCCAGGAACATGATCATCCTATAACAAGACGCCTGATGCGTTTTTATGAACCCGCCGTGCGCTATGTTTTGAGGAGACCTTTGGCAACGGTCGCGGCTGCAGTCCTGTTGGTGTGTGCAACTATCTGGCCGTTTTCTAAATTGGGAAGTGAATTCATGCCGCCTCTGCAAGAGGGGGATTTCCTTTATATGCCGACCGCCTTTCCTGGTATGTCCATCACCGAGGCGACCCGTGTCATACGCCTTCAGGGAGAGATCATTTCAGAATTTCCTGAAGTGAAAAGCGTGCATGCCAAGGCTGGGCGTGCCGATACCTCCACAGATCCGGCACCCCTATCAATGGTTGAGACGGTAGTGCAGCTAAAGCCGATGGAGGATTGGCCCGCGGTTGAGCGCTGGTACTCTAAGCTTCCCCAAATCACATACCCCCTCTTTAACTGGGCCTTACCGAGGCATCGCACATTCGAAGAGCTGCAAGTTGCCTTGAATCAGGCTCTGCAAATTCCAGGCATGCCGAATATTTGGACGATGCCCATTCGTAACCGCATCGATATGCTTTCCACCGGTATTCGTACACCCTTGGGCATCAAAATCATGGGAGCCTCGCTAAGTGATATTCAAAGTATCTCAGAGAAGGTGGAAGGGCTGATTAAAACTGTTCCTGGGGTGCGAAACGCCTTTGCCGAGCGTTTAAATGACGGATTCTATATCGACTTTGATCTTAAACGCGACGCGCTCTCGCGTTATGGACTATCTATTGATTGGGCGCTGGCAGCACTTTCAACCGCCGTGGGCGGTGAGTCCGTCTCCACTACCATCGAAGGGCGCGAGCGTTATCCCATTAATGTGCGCTTCGCGCGTGATTTTCGAGATAACTTGGAAGCGCTAAAAGGTTTACTGATTGAAACCCCCTCCAAAGCTCGCATTACACTGGCTCAGATCGCAGAGATTCATATCTCAAAAGGTCCGGCCATGCTTAGAAACGAGAACGGACTCTTGGCTGGATTTATCTATATCGACACTGACACTTCCGATCTCGGCGGCGTGATTCAGCATGCTAATCAACTGTTCGAATCCACCCTAAAACTACCGTCGGGATATTCTTTGATCTGGAGCGGCCAATATGAAAACATGCTGCGTTCCAATAAGCGCATGTTGTACCTGTTGCCGGTAACTCTTCTGCTCGTGACTTTCCTGCTTTACCTCAACACGCATTCGATTGTGAAAACGGCCATTGTGCTGCTAGCGGTTCCTTTCTCGTTGGTGGGAAGTGTCTGGCTCTTGTATCTATTGGGTTACAACCTATCAATCGCAGTGGGTGTGGGAATGATAGCGCTAATGGGGCTCGATGCAGAAACGGGTGTCTTTATGTTGATGTATCTCGATATGGCATACGCGCGCAGAAGCTCGGAGGGGTCGCTCAGGTCACGGGAGGATCTGAAGGAGGCTATAGTTGATGGAGCCGCCAAGCGACTTCGCCCCAAGCTTATGACTGTGCTTGCGGCTATGTTTGGGCTACTTCCAATTTTGTTCTCTGCCGGCATCGGCTCAGATCTCATGCGTCGCATCGCTGCGCCCATGGTGGGTGGTCTGGCTACAAGCTTTCTGCTTGAATTGCTGGTGTATCCGGCGCTTTATTACATTTGGAAAGCGCGGGCTTTGGAAGCACCTGGGGTATAACCATCGGAGATTGCTACCCCACCTGTGCGGGAATAGGAGTAATCGGATACAGATTCGTATTCTAACCGCGCGTGCCGGTTCGTTTAAGCGAAGCCTCCAGAGTCTGTCGTATATATCGTTGATACGGAATTCCCATACGCTTCGAGGTTTTTCGAATGGCATTTAGCAAGGCATCCGAGAGGCGAAGGCTAACGGAACGATTTTTCGGCGCATATTCGAATGAAGCCGGCGAAAAATTGCCCGCATGAATGTAATCTGAGAGATCCTCAGTCATGAATTTCTCAGCGTCTTCGTCACTTTTCAACTTCGGCAATCGCTTTTTCATATAATCTGATCTCCTGCTTGTGCATAAATCTTGCGCTAATCGGCCTCACTAATGTTTCCTCGTTCAATTCTCGTAAAGTAAAGATTACGAAGATAGGCCGTTTTGTCTTGGCCGGTTTTCCAATAGCAAACATGCGGCTCTCTGTGTGCGAATGTTTGCAATCAGGACCAATCAGGAATTGACCGGCTAAGAACAATTACTCAATTTCCCTTCTTGATACCCCATGCTTTTCACACTTATGTGTGTTGCCATGGTCCCAATCGAATCCAACAAACTTCAACTTCATTATAGCAGAGTATGAGCTATTTGCATATGCAAATGCAATACATGTTCGTGAAGTTTTACGCCCAATTATGGCTATAAGAATGCGCCGCGGCCTCTAAGCAAACGCTCTTATTGCATAGAAATTAACACTAAAAGCACTCATCTCCTGAGAGATTTCCGCCCAAACCGCCGCAGGGCGCCATGTGGGTCAGGATTCTTTTTGAACTATCGGCCCTGGCTTGTGCGCCAGTTTGTAGCGATTGTCCGATCATGATCCCAACGCCGATCAATAGACCTAGTGCCAGCGCATATTCTAGTAGCGTGGCCCCGCTTTCGGAGGCTCGCCGCATCGGTAGGCCTAATCGCAACGATTTTGTTAGCACAGATTCATTTTTCATTGGCTAAGCTCCGCTTTAAGAATTCTATCCGCAAATAAGCTCTTGGCGATCACGGCGATATGATTTTCCGGAGAGCTTCCTTGGCTCATTCCTAGCAGATCTTCCCAGTATTCAAGAAAGCACAGGCTCTGGTTAGTCGGGTCAGAACAGTGGAAGTTCGCTGGCCTTGTTGAGCCGTACGGGCTCAGTATGAAGACGCGGTTATCGAAACCGTTCTGATTAGCATGGAAGGCTGAGACCAATCTTGATACGTTTTGGTCCATGGCTAAATCGAGGTCCGGTACTGCTGGTAATTCGGAAGGGATATAGATCACAGTAATTGGAATAGTTGGGATATCGGCAACCAGCGCTGAAAGCTTTGCCGCCTCTCCACTGGAAAGTGCCTGATGCGTGACTAGTACAAGCGGGCTAAATGCATTGGTTGGGTTTGTATAATATGCAAGTGCGTCATCGCCGAAGGGTCGAAGAGCGTGGGTATTAATATCGAATCCGGCCCTGAGTGGATGTAGTCCAGGCGTCTTTAGGGCTAAGACGGGCGTGCCGGCGAAAGGCGTATTTGAAACGAAATGCAATAACCCCGCTAAATCTGGACGTAGATCGTAAGTCGCTTGGCCGGAATTTATAGGCGCAGGTGGCTTTGAACAGGCACCTCCCGGATAGTTTGCATCACTAAACGGGCAGCTCTGCACCGCTCCTGTGATGGCAGCAAGCTCTGCGCCTGTAAGACCGTCGCTAAAAGTCGAACATCCGGATTGCCAAAGACAGGCCTGATCCCAGTTTTGTACGGTAGAGTTCAACTTCGATCTGAAGATAAATTCACCAGGCTCAAAGTCATCGTTGATTAAGCCCGGAGCATCATAACGTTCGAAGCTCGGGCGGTTTGAATAAAGGTGAAAACAATCACGCAATTGGGAAGTGATTAGCCCTTGGGCGTCAATATAGTGTTGCGCATTAGCTTGATAGTTCGGATCCGGATCGCTTGAGAGGCGTGTTAGATTACTTTGGAAAGGACTTATCATTCCTGCCAGACCAGTTCCGAACTGAGCTGGCGGCGGATTTGAAAGATCTCCGCTAAAATACGAGACGAACGGCAATCTAAAATTCCGGGATGTCAGATCTTCTCCGAAATTTATGGAGACTACCGGAGGGTTGGGAATTGTCGAGTAACTGAACGTGTTGGCGGCATTTCGATTTTGCGGATTCACGAATGCAAGTCTGGTCATACTGCGAAGGGACGCATTGTTTGAGGCGAGATTCACAAGGGTTGAGACTAATGAGTTTCTCACTGCCACGACAGGGCTCATGCAGCTTGCCGATATCTCGGCCGCATCCGGTAGAAGGTAATTCTGATTTCGATTGTAATCGCTTTGCCCGGGGGGAAGCACAACCGGCGCCCCAGAGCCATTCGTGGTTTTGCTAATGTTTGCCGATCTTAAATTCCGTAACAGTATTTCGCCAGGAATAAGGGGATAAAGTTCCTGTTCCCTCCCATGCATTCTTTCAAAGATCGAGTCTGTGTTTCCGCCCATCACAAATCGGCTTAACGGATCTAGATCACGCCTGTTCTGCGCCGAATCTTGACGATTTTGGTCGAATGGATTTGGGTCGCTTCCGAAGCGAAATCGTGGATCGCCTGCGCGGGTTGTGAGTTCCGGGGCAACGGCGATGGTAAGCGACGGGAGATCCGAGATATCCGAGCCGCCGCTTGGGAAATTTCCTCTGACTGGCAAAGTATATGTGGCCTTTGCCACAACTTCTGAAGAGCCAGCCAAGATTGTTCTAACCCGGCCTTTGATGAAACATGAAATTTTATTCCCAACATCGCGATCTTGATCCCAGAAAGTGGGGGCGAAGTTTTGGCTTATAAAATCATTATTAGCACCCACATCTCCGATCACCCAGCATCCACACGTGGTAGGATCTGAATGGGAGCAAGCCATGGGGCAGTCGTTAAATATTCTCTGGCCTCCGGCATCCCTAAAGGATTCGTACGAGCGTGTGCCTATAACGGGTAGCTCCCCGTCCTTATATGTTGGCACAACTAAGACAGCATCATTCAATTCAAAATAGGGAATCGGATTACGAGCCAGCTCGTCAATCTCTTTTTTGAATTTTTCGGCCGCTTGGCGCGGTAAGTAAGCGCTTGTCAGCAAGGCTTCGCACATGTCTTCGACTTTACGCTGCGCGCGCTGTTTGACCTCTCTTGCTCGCGACGTTCCGAATCCAAGCACAAATATAACAGCGATGATACCAAGCGCAATGACTGCCAAGAGTGGAATGAACAACCCGCGTGATGAGGTAGCTCTGCTTGACTTGCGTCTCATGCCTATGAGCTCCTTACGGTAAAGGAGAGTTCGCGCGAAATAATGGGTCTGGCGATATCGTAATGGCCGGTGAGCATCCCTAAGAGATTACTGACGGGATTTAATAGGTCTGCGCCCGCATGAAATTTACAACTAAGAGTGTAATCGGCGTTGTTAGGTTCGGGATCTAGAAATTTGCACCCCAGACATCCTGAGCCGTGCTGTCGTTCGCTGTAGGAACCGGGTAGATCTTCGTCCTTTGGATCGCAAGGAAATCGCACAGAATTTCCTACGCTTTGGCGAAGTGCTTCATTTAGATAAACGAGGGCGTAAGCATATTTCTTGGATAGATCGCCAATTTGTTCGCCACTCGTGGCGATTTCGCGAATTGTGATCTGGTTGTAGTAGGCTTGTGCGAAATCCCAGTCCGTACCATTGCTGAGTAGGCGCTTTAGCTTCTCAGGATCTGATACAGCTACGCCATCCAGCCATTCATCTAGGACCTGAATCGAATGACCACCTGAAAAATTTGGATCAGATCTAGTCGCCGCAAGTCGTAGCGCTCGCCCCATTCCTGAAGTAAGCGCGGTTTTTGCGTTGAGATACACACCCACCCAGATCATAAAAAGCACGAAGACTAGCGCTATGGGAAGCCCGATGGCGGCTTCTAAAAGGGAGACTCCCGATTCTGAGCTGAGCTTTCTACACATACCAGATCTCATTCATACGAGACGCCCAGCACGGCAAAATTTCCGGTTGGATGTTCGGCGATAACTGCGTGCTTCGTGCCTTCCCAGGCTAATAGTCTTGATTGAACCGCTCGCACACTTAAACCATTCTGGTCTAAGGGGGCACAAGCGCTGCCGTCAGCTTTGATCGAAGTGATCTCTTGCACGATATCTTGGTTCTGCTCATCCACCAGACCGCTTACGAGCCTAGTACAGAAAGTGGCATCGGTAGACTGACTGGCTTTATCTAAATCATCTGCTAACTGTTGTAGCGGACCTTCAGGATTATTAATGGTGTCTCTCAATCCTTCAGGCGTAAGTCTGCCAAGCGGGAGACGCGTGTCTGAGACTTCAAAGGCAACCAAAAGATCATCTATGTCGTCACCTTGCCAGGTGCGCACGACTGACATGGCGGGCACGACTACTGCAGGTACAAGAATTATGAGCAAGAGCGTTAGCTCAAGTAATGATGCGCCTAAATCCGACCCTATATATCTAATTTTCGAGCGATCCGAGGCCGACTGCCTACACCCGAAACCATTTAGCGTAACCATAATAACCCCCACGCTCCAACTGCATAAAACCTGTGTGATTACAAAACCTTACGTGCTAATCGCCTTAAACGAGACAATTCACACATTAAATAATGCAACCTCTATACCAAGAGTTTTGCGTAGTTTTCGAGGAATAGTGCAGTAACCACACTAAGCGGCCTGAATCCGAGTATTTGCTGCTTAAGTTGTGGGCAGTTTCACTCCGCCTTCCGCTCTCACCACTGCCATTATCGGCAATGGTTTCAACGAGCTATGGCGGACGCCATTGTGAGGTGGAGGGCCTCGCTCCTCCTTTTTATGCAATTACGAATCTGAGGGTAGCGCTAATATTAATTTTATCAGTTAATATAAATACTTAGCTATGTTAACGATTGAAAACATTAAGCCAAACTTAGATCTGCTTAGACTGGACGACAAAGAGATCTATCTTGTCGGTACGGCCCACGTCAGTCACGCGAGCACTGAACTGACCGAACAAACCATCAGAGATATCAAGCCCGATACCGTTTGCATTGAGCTATGTGACTCGCGCTTTGAATCTCTTAAAGATCCGGAAAAATGGAAACGCACGGATATCATCTCTGTCCTAAGACAGAAGCGTATGTACGTGCTGATGGCGCAGTTGGTGCTGGCCGCCTTTCAGAAAAAACTCGGCGCGCAGCTTCATATTAAACCCGGCGCGGAGATGATGCGTGCCGCTGAAGTTGCTAAAGAAGTTGGATCGGAGATCGTGTTGGCGGACAGAGATATTAGAACCACCTTGAAAAGAACCTGGGCTTCGATTTCGTTTTTCACCTCTGCCAAGGTGCTGGGCGCCATGATCGGCAGCTTATTTTCAGACAAACAGATCGATGTCCAAGAGATTGAGCGTTTAAAATCAACGGACGCTTTAGAGGAGCTGATGGGGGAATTCTCGCAAAAATTACCGGGGGTGCGCACAGCGCTTATTGATGAGCGCGATATTTTTCTCTCACAGAAAATACGCCAGGCCAATGGCAGTAAGATCGTGGCGATTGTGGGCGCCGGGCACATTCCTGGAATTAAGAAATTTATGGCCGAGAGCATCGATTTAAAGCCCTTAATGGAGATTCCGCCCGCCAACAAGATCGGTAAGATTATCGGCTGGGGGATGTTGATTGCATTCATTGTCATATTAATCTGGGGCTTCGTGCACTCCGGCGCCGCTGCAAGTTATGAAATGATGAAAGCTTGGTTTTGGATTACGGGTTTTTCTGCGGCCGTAGGCGCGGCGCTGTCTATCGGGCATCCATTGACAGTCATATCAGCTTTTTTATCGGCACCCTTTACGACCTTGCACCCGTTGCTAGCTTCGGGTTGGATCGCCGGGTTAGTGGAAGCCTACATTAGAAAGCCGCGTGTTATGGATTTTGAAACAGTGCTGGATGACATCACCACTGTGAAAGGGGTTTTTCGGAACCGCATTAGTAAAGTTTTGCTGGTATGCATATTGACTAACTTAACAGGAACGATTGGTGCGTTTTTAGGAACATGGACAATCGCCAACATGTTGTAGCCTTCAAGCGGCGTTACGAATTCCGGCATATAGCATGTGTCGTGCTGGCAACGATCTTTTCTTTTCTGTTCTCTATTCCTCTCACGGCTGGGCTTGAGCGCGGAGCTGCGCTCGGTTTGATTGTTACCTTTTCTCTACTTGGGGCCCTGATAGGATCAAAACGGCGAGCAAGCGTAGGTTTCTTTTATTTCTGTCTAGTGGGGGTCCTGGTCATGTCTTGGCTCGTGAGTTTTCAGTTTATTACCCCTCCGGGGCCGTAAGCATTACGGGTTGCAAGTCGACTTATTTTACTAGATTTGGTACTCTTTCCTATCGTGTCACACCATAGAAAGCCAACTTCCATTCTAGGTTACGCCGCAGAAATTCTTTCGGCTGAGGCCGAGGCTATATTACAAGTCCGTGGCGCCTTAGGGCCTGACTTCGAAAAAGCAGTGAGTTTGATCGAATCTATCTCACCCGCCGATCGAGTGCTGCTCTCTGGCATCGGAAAAACTAGCTTTATCGCCATGAAAATCTCTGCCACTTTGGCAAGTATCGGTGTGCCCTCTTTTTTTCTACACCCTGCTGAAGCGTTACATGGCGACTTGGGTCGCTATACCAATAACGATGTTGCCCTGATGCTTTCTAACTCTGGCGAAACGCCAGAGGTGATAAAGATCCTTCCGCACTTAAAACGTATCGGTTGTAAAATAATCTCAATCACAGGCGAACCCAGATCGACATTGGGAAAGCACAGCGAAGTTGTGCTCTGTATCGGAAAGCTGGTTGAAGCTGGGCCGCTTAACCTTGCCCCTACTAGTTCAACCGTGGCGATGATGGCCTTGGGCGATGCCTTGGCCATGACAGTTTTTAGCAGACAGGCGTTTTCTAAAGAGCAGTTCGCCTCTTATCATCCCGGTGGCAATTTGGGGGCGATGCTAACGCCGGTTACCGAAATCATGCGTAAAGGCGACGAACATTGTGTCGTGAGCGCAGGCGAGATAGCCAAGACCGTTTTGCAAAAGATGACTCGGACAGTTGGACGCCCAGGAGCGGCCTCAATAGTGGATGCTGACGGGGTACTGCTGGGCGTCTTCACCGATGGGGACCTGCGCCGCTGTCTTGAGCGAGATATTGGATTTTTGGATAAGCCTATCGCTGAGGTCATGACTAAGAATCCTAAAGTGATTCTGTCAGATGAGTTGGCGCCAGAGGCGCTGCGTCTAATGAGCGAATATAAAATCGATCAAATTATCATTGTAAATGAGAATCGATGCCCAATTGGTATGGTGGATGTGCAAGATCTGATGGATATAGGGTTGACGAGACACTATTCGTAATTGATATCGAAGATCATATCTCCGATCATCTCTTTCATTTTTTTGGTTCTCTCTTGCTCCAGAGCTTGCAAAAATGTTTGCGCAGTAAAGGGCTTATCGAGCAGACCTTTGGCGCCGGCGCTATGAACTTCGATAGTATCTTCGTCGGCCTTGTACTTGCTGCTCATGAGCACGGGAATTTTCTTATCTCCGTACTTATCCACGAATCTCCGGACTACTTCGAATCCGCTCATTTGTGGCAAGATGGTGTCGACGACAACCAGGGTAGGTTTGAATTTATCAAACTTGGTCTCCATCAAACTGAAAAGTCTATTCACCGTTTCTGCAAAGAAGACCTCAAATCCATTCTTTTCTAAATCAGCTATCAGAGCTGCTTGATATGACTGATCCCCGTCGACTATAATTATTCCACCGTTTGGCGGTCTCTTTGGTGCCATTTTTCTGTCCGTAAAATAACAACTAAATATTGAAGCACTATTTACAGCGTCCTAAGTAGTTGTATCGGCAAATAAATAATATTAGTTGAGTTGGCCCTGTCTTTGAATTAGGCTCTGTCGCTCAATGATTTCAAGTAGTTATGATTAAGTATGGTAATCGCTCAAAATCTCAGGCGAAATGCAAGCGCCTCATGGAGCACTAATATTCCGTAGCGCCGTCGACTCGACGGCGCTCTCTAAATATTAGTACCTCGCCCGGGATTTTTGAGCTCTTCTTTAACAATCTCATTAAGAAAGGCGCGGAACTCGAGTTCGATGTCATACCGAATGAAAACTTCATTGGGCCGTGCTTGCCGAGCTTGCTTCTTTAATTCCTCTTCATCATTAGGACAAAAGAGCACTACCTTGTTTCTGCTGATCTTGGCGATATTGACCAAGCGTCGTAGGAGCCCAGGTGCTTGCAGCTCCTTCCAGCTCATATCAAGAATGGCCATGCGCTCGGGTTGTTTTAATTCGCGCAGGATGCGGTCCATTTTTACTGTACGAATCTTGCGCAAACCCACAGCATCCAGCAGTCGCCCGAGATGATTGGATAGAAAGTGATCGCGTGAGCCCAAAATTACAAGCATAGCTTGGTAAATATCGAAATTGTCCAGGGGGTTATATCGGCGAAAATCACATTTCTCTTTATAATTCGCATAACTTTAGATAGGTGTGCTTTATTTGAGAGCCTCAGGCGCAAACTCTACGATTGGCGCCATTTTTGGTAGATTAGGTCCATGTCCGATTCATCTCAGAGCGCTAAAAACCAATCCCAACAGGTGCTTATGCAGCAGATCTATAAGATGTTTGCTGATAATGGCGCTGCCATCTCGAAGGAGCGTGGCTCCCTAAGTTTCACAGCCAAACGCGGAGGTCCGAAGAAGCAAGAGTTGGAACTAGCCGTTACGATCCTGTTAGTGGATTTAGCCTCAAGCGATCAGAGCTTCGACCAGAAGGAATACGAGGTCATCGTTTCTGGTTTACGAAGACTGTTTGGCACTCC
>CAZVWV010000034.1:0-13585 GCA_964631745.1 uncultured Bdellovibrionales bacterium | reverse complement strand
CCAGACACGAAGTGCGAGCGTTCGTAAATCAAGCGAATGTGATGCTCTCAAGTTTGCGGGGCCCTAACAAATTTGTTGAGCTTCTGGCAAAAAACCTTAGCGCTGCTCAGAAGTCGCAGATTATGGAAGTGATAGATGAATGTATTATGGCGGACGAGGTTGAAGATGGATATGAAACTTACTTACGCCACAGGTTCGCCGAAATGCTGGGGATTAAGCACTAATCGGAATTTCTTAAAACAACCCAAGACGCTTTCTTTCTGAAGGAAGAAGTACGAACCTTATCGGGCTGCTATGACTGGCGAATTTTGCGCCAAGCCGCAGCCAGGGGCAGATCGTATGTTATAAGATCGGCCTCGGCCGCCAAAGCACTGCCTATCGGCCTAAGACATTGGGGCAACTTCTTGGCATCGTCCCGCTCTACTAACCATCTGTATGTATTGATTTAATTATGTAGCAAAAGCCGCCTACCGTAGGCTTCCCGGAAAGTTTGTGCACATTTCCATAAAAACAAGCGTCAGATCCTAACAAGAAAACAAAAACACTCCGAAGCTTATTCTGTAACAAGGAGGGTTCTTAAAACTCTCAATCTTCTACTTCTTCGCCCAATTTTGAAGAAGTGGGGAGTTTAAAAAGCGATCCCAAGGCGGTTTCTGCATAAAACCCGCCTTGGGGTCCCTATGACAGTGAGGTTGTATGGTAGATAGTTCTTTTCGCGTTTCTACGCGGCATCTTAATTCTGCGCTCGATAACGTAAATAAATCCTTAAATAAGCTTGCGTCCGGCAAGCGCATCAACAGCGCCGCGGATGACCCGGCAGGACTGGCGATAGCGGAGCAGCTGGCCAGCGAGGCGGCCACATTTAAGCAGGCTTCAAATAACGCAGGCTATGGCTTGTCGTATCTTAACGTGCAAGATGGAGCGCTCGAACAAGTTAGTCAGATTAGTACACGCTTGCAAGAACTCTCGGTGCAGTCGGCCAATGGCACCCTCTCTGACGATCAAAGAGGTTCGCTTAAGCAAGAATATGATGCCTTGTCAGCAGAGGCTGAGCGCATAGTAGCCTCGACTGAATTTAACGGACAGAAAGTCTTTAGTGGTTCCAGCACTACCTTACAAGTGGGTGTTGACTCAGGCAGCGATTCTCAAATTACTATTCAGGGCACGGAAGTCGCTACTCAGCTCGCCAATCTTAAAGCCCAAAACATTGGCACTCAGGCTGGAGCCCAAATTGCGCTCGATGCCGCCAAAGCGTTTAGTACAAACATTACCCAAGAGCGCGGAAAGCTAGGTGCTGTGGTTTCCAGACTTGAAACCGCAGTTAATAACATCAGCGTTGCCACCGAAAATCTTCAATCGGCGGAGTCTCGCATCAGAGATGTGGACGTAGCCGATGAAGTTGCTAGAAAAGTCTCAGAGAGCATACGCGCCAATGCTGGCACGGCTGCTTATGTGCATAGTAAGAATCTATCTGCCAACAAGGTGCTGGGATTGCTTAAATGAGTAAACCCAGCCAGGAGCGTAAACGATGGGCTATAAGATTACTGACCCGATTGGGTTAAAATCTGAGGCTTCGTTACCGAAACTTAGAATCTCAGATGGAGCGAAATCCGAAACGGCCAAGGCCTTGAGCGCTAAGCGCGGATCCGCAAAAGATCTGGCTGGCGACGCCGCCAAAGTTAGTACCCTTTCGATTGCGCAAAATGCTGAGCGTTTCACCGAAGTGGCCGCCGAGGCAACCAAGGCAATTGCGGCTCTTAAGAGCGAGCAACTTGATCTGGCAAACGCTGCCTCGGCCACGGCCGATGCGCGTGCGCAGAGCACGTATGATACTGAGCTTGATACTTTGCAAACCGAGATTCAACGCGTAGCGAGTACGGCCACATTTAATGGCAAGAACGCCATACAGGGCGGCGGCATAACCATTTCAGATGAGAGCCGAAATATCTACACTGGCGTGCAGGTGGCGAATCAAAGTAATCTTGCGACTGATTTGGGGTTGAGCTTGTCCAATCAAACCAACGCCGACAGCGCCGCGAATACACTGGAAAGATCATTCTTGGGAGCTCTGCAAGCAAGTGACGGAAGCGCGGCTGCGCACAGCAAGGCTCAGGGGGCAGTTGCGCGAGGCGAGATTCAGGAGTCGGGGGACAGCTCGGGTAGTCAAAAGCTTTCAAACATAGATGATGCCACCAAATTGGCAGAAAAAGTGGCCGAAGAGATCAGAAGGAAGTACAAACCCTCAGACCCAGAGGCCTCGCTCATCAACGAGCTCGATCCGGAGCGTGTGAACACTTTGGTGGCTTGAGTAGAGTAACTTGAGTTGCGGAGTTCGTGCCCGCATCTTCAGCGCCAATCAGCTGGCCGCACTGCGCACCTTTCTGCTCCAATAAAAGTTTACACTGGCGGTGATGTTTCTCGCTCTTATCAAGCAGTGCCACGATAAATCCAGTATCGACGATCACGCATTTCATGAACCAAAGCCTTCTAAGTGCCGCTTGTTGCTTGCTAAATCTCGAATTCCAGAAGAGAATTTTCCGAGCCCCACAAATCCAGGCTTCTTCTTGCGTGGGCATTGAGCGGCGAACTTTATTAGGGCCTCTCGAATAATCTGCGATTCGCTCCATCCCAGAGAATGTAATAGAGCATTAAGAGCCTCGCTACTGCCACTATCTAGGCGTGCATTAATAACGCGTTTCGTGGAGCCTTTTGTCATAAAATCCTCTGAATGATTTGTGCCATACTGAGTAATACATAATTACAATTGCATTTCATCACAGCGCACACTGCCAGGTAATTTCCTTTTGGAACTGACTTTTACCTACTAGTTCCCACTAGTGTAGTGTTTCGCTCTCCGCTGCTGGCATTGTTGTATAGTTACTTGCGAAACACTACACTAGTAATCCCCTCGACCCAATAGAGCGGTAGCCTGCTTGTTTTGCTGTCCTGCAATTTGGGATCGAATTTGTCAGCTCAAATGGCATACGCTTTTTTGACAAGCTTATATTCGGAAAGAAACAAATGTAAGCTTTCCAGCCTACCAACTGACCCAGATTTGATCTCTAGTGGTATGACCTCTTCTTCTCGCGAGACAATAAAATCAACCTCTGCCAAGCTTCTCGGCTCGGGGCGGTACCAAATGAAAAGCTCTCTGTCGAAAATATCGATCAGAATTTGCCCTCCCGCTTGCTCTGCCAGGGCGCCTCGATAAGCATCTAAGATGGTATCACGTTCGATTAATCTATCAGCTCTAAATCCTGTCAGGCCATGAAGCAGGGCAAGATCGGCAAGGACAATTGTAAAAGTTTTCTGAGAAGCCGATGCTCCTAACGGCAATCCGTGTGGATTAACCGTTGGGATTTTCTGCAGGACCTGCGCCTGAGCCAAAAGAAATTTATAGTCGACTAATGGCCAGAGGTAGACGGGTGGATGATAGTATCTCTGATTGATAGAATCGCCCATCGCAAGCTAGGTAGCGCTACACTTAATTGAGGTTAATGACCGAAGTTTGGAAAAGCCGCCGCTAGTTCCGGATCCACGCTCTCAAGGTCGATATGCTCCATTCCTCCGAAAACGCCGCTCGGAATTCCGGAATCATACCCCTCAATGCGCGCCTGCCAATCAGCTCTTTGCGATTCAGTTAAACCTCCACGCCGATATTTGTTAGGTGCTGGTCGGGAAATGGAGCCCTGCTCTTCGTTATCTGAGTATACCTCCGGTTGTCGCACGGCAGGCGGTGAGTAGCGCACCAACGCCGGTTTTTCAGCGACTGGGCATCTCTCCCTCGCCGCGCCACTCACATTAGGGCGGCCGCCAATAGTTCGCTGACCCTCACCACACTTAACCGCCACCTCGACTGCCACACAATTGGCACTCGAAGGAGGACTATTGGTGTATACGCCATTGCCACATTTCCATAACTCTGCCTGGCTCGCGTTGCTGTGTAGCAATAGCGGCAGTATTGATAGCGCAAGATAGGTCGTGATTCTGATTTTCATTAGAGCTATTATCGGAGCCGCCAGTAACCTGCCTTAGATTTTGAGGCGCCAATTCTATAGCGCCCGCCTTTTTACGAAAAAATGCTAGGCTGCCTTACTAAACTGCATTACGCATTATCAGTAGCGCCACCGCAAATCCATGATAGAAGCATTCCTTATGGCCGCGGACATTAACTTCTTCTGCCCGAACGATGCTCGCGCGCGCAGCCACCCTAACGGTAAACCTTAAGAAAAGTCTCAGAGACTCTGCCCAAGAGACTCTGCGCAACAATAGGGCTTTGTATTTATTGGTAACTTGAGCAGAGTAACTTGAGTCGCGGAGTTCGTGCGCGCATCTTCAGCGCCAATCAACCGGCCATTCAGCGCAACTTACTGCACTCCTTTTTTCATGCGTTTGAGCATGAGCCGATAGCCGCCTTTGCCTCCCTTAAGCCATTTTGAGATTCTAGCCACAGTTGTAGAGCTAAGACCGGTCTCGGCCACTATTTTGGTATAGGGGACTTTGGCTTGCAGCATACGCGCTGCCTTCCAACGTAGGCTGAACTCGATAATTTCAGCTTCAGTCAGCAAATCCCGTAAAAAGAGCTTGTATTCACTGCTATTTCGAAGCTTTAGCAGTGCCTCCAAAAGTTCAGCGGTTTCTGCGGTATCCCACTTATTTGTCATATGTTTTCTTTAATGCCCTTGACATACTCTCAAAATCACTTTACCTTAGTAAAGTGATTTTCAACACCGTCTCTAACATCGTTGTGATAGTGAGTATTGCCCCAAGTTTAACTCACTCTTGCTCTCACGGACATCCCCGGCCGCACCATCGGGGCTAACCCGAGAAAACTATTCCAATCCCGTTTTTGCGTTCGTTTTATTAATCCTCAAGGATAGCGGTATTTCATGGTAACTGAAAATTCAACAGGTCAGGGGCTGATCCGCCTGGCAATTCAAAAAAATGGTCGTTTAAGCACTGAATCGATTGAGTTAATCCGAGAATGTGGGATTACCTTCGATACCACCGGTAATAAGCTTAAAACTGAGGCGCACAACTTTCCGCTGGAGATTCTCTTCCTGCGCGATGACGATATTCCTCAGTATGTCTGCGATGGGGTGGCAGATTTAGGGATCGTTGGCGAAAATATAATTTTTGAAAAGAGACGAGAGCTAGATATTGTAGAAAAACTGGGGTTTGCGCGCTGTCGGCTATCGCTGGCCATGCCCATTGCTAGCCGCTTCAAAGGTTTGGGAGATCTGAATGGGCTAAGTATCGCCACCTCATATCCAAGCTCCCTTTCAGAATTCCTAAAGGCTAATGGAGTGCGGGCCACTGTTCGCGTGGTGCATGGCTCTGCCGAAATAGCGCCAGGTGTGGAATTAGCCCAGGCCATTTGCGACCTAGTCAGCTCCGGTAGCACCCTACTTAGCCACGGTCTTAAGGAAGTAGCGCAGCTTTTCAAAAGCGAAGCTGTCTTGGTAAGAACAGCTCGGTTCAGCGCCTCCAAACGGGTGCTGTTCGAGAAACTACTGTTTCGTATTCAGTCCGTGAAGCGCGCCAGAGAGTGCAAATATGTAGTGCTTAACACTCCCAACCAAGCGATTTCTAAAATCCGCGCATTACTGCCAGGGTTGCGCAGTCCTACCGTGAGTGCCTTGGTCACACCGGGCTGGAGCTCCTTGCACTCAGTTATCAAGGAAAGCGAGTTTTGGGAGGTTATCGAAAGTCTTAAGGCAGCAGGAGCCGAGGGGATTCTGGTTATGCCGATTGAAAAGATGATCTGGTGAGGAATTTATGAAATTGCCATTAAAATCTAGTTGTAGGTCGGCCTTAAAACCAACAGCCACAGACTTGGCTTTGCCAATAATCCGCTATCCGCAACGGACTGCATGGCCTGCTCTCATGCAGCGACCAATTGCTGATACACAAGAGCTGCTGGTTACTGTTGAGTCAATTGTCGATCAGGTGCGCTCTAGTGGCGACAGCGCGCTGTTTTCCTTTACCAGGAAATTTGACGGAGCCGAACTTAAGAATCTGGCGATTACTCAAAATGAAATTATTCATGCTAAAGCGCAAATTCCTGAGCAGCTCAAAAAGGCGATCGAGCTTGCCAAGAAAAACATCGAAAAGTTTCATAGCTCCCAGCTCTCTGACAGCGCCGTTATCGAAACCAGCTCGGGCGTGCTTTGCTGGCAAAGAGCTTTACCTATCTCAAGAGTAGGGCTGTATGTGCCGGCCGGAGCGGCGCCACTTTTTTCCACCGTGCTGATGCTGGGCGTGCCTGCGAAACTAGCAGGCTGTGAAATAGTGCTGTGCTGTCCACCGGATAAGTTTGGCACGATCGCCGCGCCAATTCTTTACTGTGCGGATCTTTTAGGTATTAGGCAAATTTATAAGGTTGGAGGGGCACAGGCCATTGCCGCTATGGCTTTTGGAACTGCAAGTGTTCCACGCGTGGATAAGATCTTTGGCCCCGGTAATAGCTACGTTAACACCGCGAAACAGTATGTCTTGGCGAGATACGGGGTGGCTATTGATCTTCCAGCCGGCCCGACAGAGCTGTTGGTCATAGCCGATCAAAGCAGCAATGCAGAGTTTATCGCCGCAGATCTTTTGTCACAGGCTGAACACGGCGCTGACAGTCAGGTAATTTTACTTTCCAGTAACGAAGAACTCTTGCAGCAAGTAAGAACCGAGGTGCTAACGCAGCTTGTAGATTTGCCACGCAAAGAGATTGCGAGCTTGGCACTTCAGGGCGCTCGGTTTGTACTGATTGCGGATTACGCTGAAGCGATAGCTTTCAGCAATGCATATGCGCCAGAGCATTTAATTTTGTCCGTCGCTAACGCAGAGAATTTGGCTTGCCAGGTAACTTCGGCTGGATCGGTGTTCCTTGGATATTTCAGCCCAGAGTCGGCTGGCGATTACGCTACTGGCCCAAATCACACCTTGCCAACCAATGGCGCGGCTCGGGCTTATAGCGGGCTATCGCTTAACAGTTTCCTTAAGAAGATAACATTTCAAAAGCTCTCTGAGGATGGACTACGTCAAATTGGATCTGCGGTTGAAACCATGGCCTTAGCTGAAGGACTTTATGCCCACAAAAATGCCGTGAGCGTAAGACTTAAAAGTTTGGAGATGTTATGAGAGAGTTTATTTTAGAGGATCTAGTTAGGCCCAACATCCGGGCGTTCAAACCATACTCAACTGCACGCAATGAATTTAGCTGCCCTGAGAAAATCGACGACTATGTTTTTCTGGATGCCAACGAAAATTCACTAGGCTCGGTGCTACAAGGCTCTGGAGGTAATAACCGTTACCCCGATCCAGTGCAGCGCCGCCTAAAATCCAAACTTGCGCAGCTAAAAGGTGTTTTGCCTGAAAATATATTCTTTGGTAACGGTAGTGATGAGGCCATCGATCTTTTGTTGCGAATCTTTTGCCAACCCGGCCAGGATCGGATTGTGGTGCTCCAGCCCACCTATGGCATGTATGAGGTCGCGGCACACATTCAGGATGTGGCAGTTTGCAAAGTACTCTTAACCTCAGATTTTCAACTTGACAGCCAACGGGTTTTGCAGGCCATTGACCCACAAACCAAGCTAGTTTTTATATGCTCCCCCAATAATCCAAGTGGCAATTGCTTCGAGCGCACTGCTATTGAGCGCATCCTAACAAATTTTAACGGTGTGGTGGTTCTTGACCAAGCCTATATTGACTATTCCTCCGAAAATTCATTTCTGGACGTTCTCAACAACTTTCCCAATCTAGTGATTCTAGAAACCTTTTCAAAAGCTTGGGGCCTGGCCAATTTGCGAGTAGGCATGGCCTTTGCGTCTCCCGCTATTATCGCACTGCTTAACAAGATTAAAGCCCCTTACAATTTAAGCGGCCTGGTACAAGATGCGCTTTACGCCGCGCTGGATAATGTGGCGCTTAAAGAAAATATGGCCCGAGAAACTATTAAGGAACGCCACGAGCTCGAGGAAATTCTGTCCTCGTTTTCCTTTGTATTAAAAGTTTTCCCTTCAGACGCAAACTTTCTATTTGTGGCAGCGCAGCAGTCCAAAAAGATATATTACTGGCTTCTCGCAAATCGCATCGTGGTGCGTTATCGCTCGCAAATAGAACTATGCCAAGATTATCTTAGGATTACGGTTGGAACCGCAGGCGAAAATAAAAGGCTCGTGAGCGCTTTACAGGAGTATGAGGCGCAAGCCGGCGAGGTACGCATATGAAAAAGGTACTCTTTTTTGATCGTGATGGGACTATCATTATTGAGCCCCCTTCAGGTTTTCAGGTCGATTCCCTCGCTAAGCTGCAATTTGTTCCTGGCGTGATTAGGAATTTGGCGCGCTTAAGTGAGTTGGAGTTTGAGTTTGTCATGGTAACAAACCAGGATGGTCTGGGCACAGACTCGTTTCCTGAGGATGCCTTCTGGCCGGCACATAATATGATGCTAAAGGTTTTGGAAGGAGAAGGAGTTCGTTTTGATGATATCGTAATTGACAGAACGTTTCCGGAAGATAACGCACCTACTAGAAAACCCGGGACCGCCTTGCTCGGTAAATATCTAGACGGTAGTTATGACCTCTCTCAATCTTTTGTAATAGGTGATCGGCAAAGCGATGTTGAGCTAGCTGCTAATTTAGGCAGTAAGGCGATATTCTTTGGGGCGGAAAACAAAGTTGCTGAGTTTTCCAGCACTGACTGGGATAAGATTTACCTCTATTTGGTGGTGCAGGAACGAAGCGTGCGGATTGATCGAGTCACTTCAGAAACTGCCATTTCAGTGTGCTTGAACGTTGATGGTACAGGACAGGGGCAGATAAAAACCGGTCTGGGGTTTTTCGATCATATGTTGGAGCAGTTAGCCAAACACTCCGGCTGCGATATCGAGATAGCGGCAACGGGAGATCTACTCGTTGATGAGCACCATCTAATTGAGGATACGGCACTGGCCTTGGGCGATGCTTTTAATCAGGCGCTTTTCAGTAAGCGTGGGTTGGAACGGTATGGCTATGCGCTCCCCATGGATGATTGCGCAGCCCAGGTCCTCCTAGATTTTTCGGGACGCTCCTGGCTTGTTTGGGAGACTGAATTTCGCCGCGAAATGATCGGAAAGATGCCAACAGAGATGTTCCAGCACTTCTTTAAGTCTTTTTGTGATGCAGCGCGCTGCAACTTAAATATCAAAGCGCAGGGTCAAAACGAACACCATAAGATAGAGAGTATCTTTAAAGCTTGGGGCCGTGCCATCAAAATGGCGGTTAGACGAGACCTTAACAATATGCAGCTTCCTACTACCAAGGGCACGCTATGAAGGTAGTAGTGCTTAAGTATAACGCCGGCAATGTGCAATCGGTCTTGCATGCGCTCAAAAGAATCGGCTTAGATGCTGAATGGAGCAATGAGCCCGAAGAGCTTTACGCGGCTGATAAGGTGATTATTCCTGGAGTTGGTCAGGCCGCTTCGGCCATGCGTTTTTTAAAGGCGCGTAAACTTGAACAGGTGCTGACCAATCTCAAAGTGCCGGTCCTGGGAATATGCCTGGGCATGCAGCTTCTTTGCGCTTATTCAGAAGAAGGTCAGATAGAGTGTTTGGGGGTTTTTACGGACCGGGTAGAGCGACTCCGGATTGGATATAAAGTTCCGCAGGTCGGCTGGAACCAAATTCAAGATTTCAAAGGCCCGCTATTTTCTGGACTCGATAGTAAAGCTTATTGCTATTACCTGCATAGCTATTATGTGCCCCCCGGCGACAGTACTGTTGCTGTAAGCGCTTACGGGTTGCCTTTAAGTGCTGCGATCGTTCGCGATAATTACTACGGGGTGCAGTTTCACCCGGAAAAAAGCGCGCAAGTGGGTGAGCGGATTTTAAGAAATTTCGTAAATTTATGAATGAGATAATAGCATCGATCGATATTTTGCAGGGCCGCTGTGTGCGTCTGTTGCAGGGAAATTTCGCTCATAGCACTGTGTATAGCAGCGATACCGTAGGGCTGGCGCAATCACTGGAGGATGCGGGAATTAGAAAATTGCACTTAGTCGACTTGGATGGCGCACGTGCAGGTAAGCCAAAAAACCTAGCCTTGCTAAAGGAAATTACTGCGCGCTGTGCATTGCATGTGGATTTTAGTGGTGGCGTGAGGAATATCGAAGATATCGAAGCAATCTTTGCAAATGGTGCTAATCAAGTTGCTCTGGGTAGTGTGGCCGTGACTAACAGGTCGCAAGTATTTGATTGGCTAAAGAGATTTGGAGCAGAGAAAATTATTCTAGCCTTTGATATTCGAGATGAAAAAGTGGCCATCAAAGCCTGGCAAGAGATGAGCAATATCAAGCTTTTTGAACTTATTGAATTTTATCTTGAAGCGGGGCTTCGTTTTCTAATCTGCACTGATATCGCCAAGGACGGGACGTTGACTGGCCCCAATCTTGAACTATACGCCGGTTTGCGGCGGCGTTTTCCGGAGCTCAATATTATAGCCAGTGGCGGAGTTTCATGCCTGGAAGATATCAAGCGTCTGAGGCAGCTCAATCTTTACGGAGTGATTGTAGGCAGAGCCTGGCTTGAAGGTAAGATTTCGCTCGCAGGTATGGGGGCTCTACAATGCTGACCAAGAGAGTAATAGCTTGTTTGGATGTTAAAGATGGTCGCACGGTTAAAGGTGTCAACTTTGAGAGTTTGCGCGATGCTGGTGACGCAGTCGAGTTGGCTCGCAGCTATGTTGATCAAGGCGTTGATGAGCTGGTTTTCCTTGATATTAGCGCCACCCTTGAAAAAAGACGCACGCTTTTAACTTTGGTCGAAAAGATAGCTACCTGTGTTAACATTCCCTTTACCGTTGGCGGTGGAATTACTTCTGCTGAGATTGTCTCCGATCTTTTAAGCGCTGGCGCTGATAAAATTAGTGTCAATTCCGCTGCGGTGCGGAGCCCTTTACTGGTGCGTGCATTGGCTCGGCGGTTTGGCAGTCAATGTATTGTGGGGGCAATTGACGCGAAACAAGATTCTGGAGAGTGGCGAGTGTTCGTGGAAAGTGGCCGCATGCGAACCGAGTGGACAGCCTTAGCTTGGGCGATCGAACTGCAAGAATTGGGGGCAGGTGAGATCTTGCTCACCTCCATCGATAATGACGGTACAAAATCTGGATTCGCGCTTGATTTAACTCGGCAGGTTTCATCTAGACTTTCAATCCCTGTGATTGCTTCGGGCGGAGCTGGAGTTATGCCCGATTTTGTGGATGTTTTGGTGCAAGGTCGCGCTGATGCTACCTTGGCTGCTGGCGTTTTCCATTCCGGACTGATCAAGATCCCTGATCTAAAGCGGTATCTAAGTGCGCAAGGCATAGAGGTGCGTCTATGAAGATTGATCTCAAAAAAGCGAAAGAACTGGTCCCAGTGGTTGTTCAGCACGCACAAAGTGGCAAAGTTTTGATGTTGGGTTATATGAATCAAGAGGCACTTGATCTGACCATAGCTTCGGGTAAAGTAACTTTTTTTAGTCGTTCCAAGAATAGGATTTGGGTCAAAGGTGAAACCTCTGGCAATTATCTGAACGTTAAGGGGATTAGCACTGATTGCGATTCTGATGCTTTCCTGATCAAGGCTCAGCCGGATGGCCCTAGCTGTCATCTTGGAACTGAGTCCTGCTTTAGCGCACAGTCTGAGCTGCCCCTCTCGTTTTTGTCGACATTGGAAGAGATAGTCGCCAAACGGCGCTTAAATTCAGGTCCCACCTCCTATACCCGCAAACTTTTTGATGCTGGCTGCGAGCGCATCGCGCAGAAGGTCGGCGAGGAGGCCATTGAAGTTTTAATTGCGGCACTTAAGTCGGATAAAGCGGCTCTTAAAGATGAAGCAGCAGATCTATTGTTTCATTTACTTGTTTTGCTGGAAGATCGCGGCGTAGCGCTTTCAGAGGTTGTGAGTGTGTTGCTGAGGCGTCATCAGCGGCATTGCCCGTCGGCCTAACGGCCGCGAGCCACAGGCAGCGTTCTTCTGCTTCTTGTGTTCTTGTCGGTATTCTATGGACAGACTCCTACTCTTTAGCACGCCCCCAATTGATCTTCCCGTATCCCTGCCGAAACACAGCCGTCGAGCCAGCCGTAGTCGGTCGGCCCTCGGCCCTAATTATTTGGCTCGCCATTTCTTGCCCTTCCGCGGTAAACAAGTCGCCACCGGTGAGGCCACTTTCTAGTACATCACCTTCCGGAACCACACTTAGAATCTGTGTGTCGCTATCGTCGGTTGCGAAAAGCTTTTCGACTGTCCCGTCTGCCCTAATAACAGCCCCATGCCTTGGAAATTCTTGCTCAGCCATAACGATCTCCAAAATTATTTCAATGCAATACGTCTGGTACCCGCCAACCCATTGGCGCCGACAGTGCCTAGTATATTGAATTATTTTTTTGATTGGCAAGCGCTTCGACGAGACGAAAACAAATTCTGACTCTGAGAAAGCTACTAATACTGAAGCGTAAACGTCCCAACGCGACAACGGTCTACTTTTTCTAACGGGTCACTCGATAGCTCGCAACCGTACCCCAGCCAAAATGTTCCGTGCCCTAGCTCCACACCGATGCAGGCAGTTTTTAAGTCAACCCTGCCGGACCTCCTGTCCGCGGGGAAGGTCCCACAAAATCTCAACTTCCAAGTCGGGCAAAATCTGAAGCCAGCTAAAGTCTATACGGAATGCGAATGCTGGCATCCTTGGACGGAAAATCTTTGGAGTTTCTGGTGACTAATAAACACTCCTGGTCTAGAGCGCTGGCCCATATAATCGCGTCAGGTAAGCGAATATTTCTTTCACGACGTATCTCAACTGCTCTAGCTGCAACGCTTTGAGTCAATTGTTGGATACGAAACCTAGAAAGAAATTCTGACAATGCTGCTTCTTCCCCTGGATCTTCAGCGCCAACCAGAACTTCAATCCAAGAGATAACACTGATAAAGGAGTTAGGATGTTGTTCAATCTCCTTTTTCGCCTGTGATTTGCCGGCAATGTAATCTATTAGGATGTTAGTATCGAAGAGGACTCGCATAAAATTTATCTCGGACTATTCCCATTCGGAACGAAGCTTGCGTTGGTAAGCCATACCGTCGATTTTACGATTCTTCCACAATCCAAAGGCGGAATCTGTAGGAGCATCCGCGCCCCAATACACTCGAACGGCCGTTCTGATTGCCTCGGCCTTGGAGATCTGCTTGTGTTTGCAAACTCTGCTAAGCAATTCGATCAAATCTTGGGGTAATTCCAAAATGGTTTTCATAATATATATATATATACTATATATATAGCGCTTGGTCAAGGGCCTCCTCAAAAAAGAGACCTGCGTGGAAGAGACCTGGGTGGGAAAGAGCTTGATGCGAGCCAGTGAATGTAGCCTCCCTGAATATTAATTAAACTTAAGAGAAATTCTTCCCCCGAAGGCAACATTTGAGCGGTTAATTTTTAAATCGACAAAACTTTGAGCTTAGGAAAGTACCTGCGCAGATATCCACGGTCTTGCGCAAGCAGGGCCTGTGCTTGCTGTGTGGCGTGAGCTGCTATTAGAAAATCTGGGATCAGAAATTCACGCTTTCCCCCCTCCTCTCT
>CAZVWV010000033.1:0-29811 GCA_964631745.1 uncultured Bdellovibrionales bacterium | reverse complement strand
AGCGCGGACGACTCGTCCGCCGATGGTTATAGTGGCACTGCAGTTTAGGGCGAAGCCACCACCTGTTCGCACTTGGTGCTGCCTATCGGCCTAAGATGTAGTGCAACTTCTCGGCACCGGCAGGCGAATCGCCTGCGCTCCGATATATTCTTGCCCCGAGCCGGACTGTCACTTTACCCGCGGTTATTGGTCAGATACCCCTCCAGCTAATCACTGCTCCAAATCCTTGAGTAAAGCACGATTTTTGCCGAAATACAGACAGGGAACTTCCGTGAAAAAGCTGGCACTAATTCTAATAATCGCTGCGTTCTGCCAAAGCGCCTTGGGTGCCAATCGGGATGTCTGTTCGACTTGCGCCTACACTACTATTCAAAATGCAGTCGACAGCTCTGTAAATGGCGACACTATTCGGATCGCAGGTGGAACTTATGCAGAGGAGATTTATTTTTCCACGAACAGTTTGGTGGTCCGCATTGAAGGTGGGTACAATGCAAGCTTTACGGCGCGAGATAGCGAAAGTGTTGTTAATGGCAGATTTCAAATCGGGTTTTCATCCGCAAGCTCAGTTGAAATTGATGGATTGACGATTGTTAATGCCGCCACTCAAGCGATCTATACTTCCGGTACCGCTACCGACTTAACAGTAACTAATTGTACTATTCACAATGCCGCTTCAGCCGGAATTTACGCTTACAATCCGGGCAACATTACTGTGGATAGCTGCGAGATTTATTCGAACGAAAATCCAGGCGGCATCGCTATTCAGCGATTATCCATCGGGAAAGCAGTCACCATTACTAATAATACAATTCACGCCAATATTTGTTCAGCATGCTCGGGTATCTATATTCTCAACATACAAAGTGAGGATGTGGTGCAAGGCAACACTATATTCGGAAATCAGCAGGGTGTCAGTTATTTGGCCAGCGATGCCTCGAAAAGTCCGTTGATAGTCAACAACCGGATCTACTTAAACCATGAATATGGTTTGATAGCTTCACATGGCTCCTCAATCATTAAGAATAACTTCTTCTACAGAAACGGCGTAAGCGGAATTTACAACTACAGCGTCGATAGCCCGCAAATCGTAAATAATCTGTTTGCATCGAACGGACCGTACGGTTTTGGAGTGCGGTTAGATATCGGCTCGGGTGCGCCGTTGATTAAGAATAATATATTCTACGACGAATTCCATGGCCTTTACTTGGATTTGAGTCTCCCAGGCACTCCCTCAAGCGTCGATCACAACGCATTTTTTCATGACCAGATTCTAGACTATCGAGACTTGCGGACCGGAAATAATGAAACTCCTGGAGACTATAACGATATAAATCATTTCAGTTATACTAACTCCAACTTGGTGATTGATCCACGATTCGTGGATCCCGAGAACGATAACTATACTCTTCAGTCCGATTCCTTCCTTATCGACGAGGGCGACCCGGGCAGTGACTATACCTTAGAACCTGCGCCTAACGGGGGCCGCATAAATATAGGTCCACAAGGTGGCACGGCGGGCGCTAACATATCACCAGCTATTCCGAGCATTGCCAATCTGAGTGCGGCACAATCCGGCAATGATGTGGTGATTACCTTCGATACGAATACTGCGAGTCATGAACTCTGGATAAAATTGGAATATTATGACGGAGCGACTTACCAAGTAATTGCGCCGTCGGGACTATCTGCTGATAACTACAGCGTCGGGTACCAGCGTGGCCGCATAGTGGCCGGAGTTGGCCAATCGTTGGTGTGGAGCGGTGCTGCCTCAACTTTTGGCGCGGGGACTCAGAGCACCCGAATTAGAGCGACGCTCGAACATGGGGCATCTTCGGCTTCACAGATTAGTTCAGAGATAAGTTTGAATTTTTCAGTTCCGACCGCTACGCCCACTCCTACGGGCATTCCCTCACTGACTCCTAGCCCCACGCCCTCACTCAGCCCTACGCCAATACCAACCTCGACACCCAGCATAACCCCTACGAGTTCTGCAACTGCTGCGCCGACTGCGCGTCCAAAATCCCCCGGCGTCACCGCACAAAATACTAGCTTTAGAATCGGTGCGCATATGCGCCTGCCCTTAAAAATTCATGATGAGGATAGCGCGCAGGTGAGTGTTCAGCTCACGATGCGATTCCTGCGAACGAACATGCGGCGCAGAATACGTGACGTGGTCATTAGTTTGCCAGTAAGAGTTCCCTATAGATTAGATCTAGGTAAAGTGCGCCTCGCAAAAGGCAACTGGGAATATTGTGTCAGGATAAGAGACGATACGGGTCTTCTTAGCCCACGATCTTGCGCGGTTTTAGTAGTCGAACCGAAGAAGTTGGCGCTTCGACGGTGAGCGGTGTCCGATTTCCCGTTACGGCAGTTTGATTATTTTGAGTACGGCTTTACGACGACCAGAAAACAGGTTCTCGCCTAGTGCTAATTTTGGTGCCTCCAAAGCTCACAAACCCGGCTGTTGATGCAGAAATTATTAGCACAATGCAGGAATTTAAGCTAAAATTGAATTATGAAATCAGAATGGCTTGCATCAATACTTAAGTTGAATCCCGCTGAGCGTATTCGAATTGCTCAGACCATCTGGGAAAGCGTGGAAGAGCTTCCAGAATCTGAAGAGCTCTCAGATGAACAAAGGACAGAACTTTCAAGACGTATGGCCGAGCTTGAAATGAACGGCTCAAAAGGTCGCCCCTGGCGACAAGTACTTAGTTCAATAACCTCAGGTTCATGAAATTTCCAGTTATAATTGAACCGGCTGCCGAGTCTGATATTCGAGCTGCCTTCGAATGGTATGAAGCTCAGGTAGAAGGCTTGGGGCATGAGTTCTTGGTATCTTTGCGGTCCTGCTTCGGTCGCTTAGAACGTTCGCCGGAAACCTATTCAATAGCATTTGGAAGGTTGCGAAGAGCGCGCGTGGAACGATTTCCATTTGGTGTTTTTTACATATTTTCAAATGAGTCCGTATACGTTCTTGGCGTCATGCATCATAAACAAAATCCACAATCTTGGATGAAACGGATCAAACTTTGGGGTGGCAGTTAACGTTATGCTCAATCATTTGCATTCCGCTCTGGAGCTCTTGAGCTGGCACCATTAACGCTCCGTCCCCAGTTCACCAAACTAGTTTTCTTACCGCCCGTGAAATTACGCCAGCCTTTATTGCTTGGCGCTGGTCCCCGAGATAGGATATTCGGAATTTCGCCTAGGAGGGTATCTGACTGAAAATTTAGCTGAGGACGCAGAGAGTATCCCGGTGAGTTGCAAACCCTTCGTCAAATGGGTGGGCGGGAAGCATCAGTTGTTGCCGGAACTGTTGGCGCGGGTGGAGCGCCTGCCGAAAATGTTTGATCGCTACTTTGAGCCATTTGTGGGTGGTGGGGCGCTTTTCTTTGCGCTGCAACCGGCCCGCGCCTTTTTATCCGATAGTAATTCGGAGCTTATCAACCTTTACCTGGTTGTGCGTGAGCAGGTGGGGGCATTGATCGCAGATCTTAAGCAGCATGTTTACGAAGAAAAGTACTACTACAAGATGCGAGACATAGACCGCACACCGGAATACTCGCGCTTAACGGATGTGCAGCGCGCCAGCAGATTTATTTTTCTTAATAAAACTTGCTTCAACGGACTGTATCGGGTCAATTCGCGCGGAGAATTCAACGTCCCTTTTGGACGATACGTTAACCCTAAGATCTGTGATTCGGCCAACCTTAGAGCGTGTGGCAAAGTTTTACTAGGTAGCTCGGTTACCGAGGCCCCCTTTGACGTAGCCCTTAAGGAAGCGCGCAGAGGCGATTTTGTTTACTTCGATCCGCCTTACGCGCCATTGAATACGACTTCGAATTTTACCAGTTATACTCGCGCAGGGTTTGGTCCCGATATGCAGATACGTTTAGCGGATGTGTGCCAAAGTTTAGATGCAAAGGGAGTAAAATTTATGCTCTCGAATTCTTCCGCACCGGAGATCTTATCACTTTATAAGAATTTCAATTTGGAGTTTGTTAAAGCTGCGCGGGCGGTCAATTCTAAAGCTGAGAAACGGGGCAAAATCGACGAGGTAATCGTAACCAATTACTGAGTACTGCTCAACGCCGCCCGCCAAAGAGCGAACCAAGCACTCCACGCATGATCTGTCTTCCGACCTGACTGCCGACAGAACGGGCAGTGCTGGTGATTAAAGCTTCAAGCGGAGATTGTCTTTGGCGCCCAGGGGCGCGAGGCTTGGAAATTGCAGTCTGGTCAGGCTCAATAAACGGACCACGCTTCGTAGCGCCGACTGGCTGAGAGATCTCATGTTGAGCGGCCTGGGCCCTAGCTTTAAGTTTCTCGTAGGCCGATTCGCGATCGACGCCGTTTTCATACTGGCCAAACACCAACGATTTTTGCACTACCGCGCGGCGTTCGTCGGGAGTTATTGCTCCGAGCTTGCTCTGAGGCGGAGAAATCAAGGCGCGATCTACGTTGGTCGGTATGCCCTTAACATCTAGCAGCGAGACTAAGGCTTCGCCAACACCCAACTCCAGAATGGCTTTCTCCACGTTAACGCTACCATCGCTTCGAAAGGTCTCGGCTGCTGCGTTCACTGCCTTTTGCTCCCTGGGCGTGAAAGCCCTAAGCGCGTGCTGAACTCGGTTGCCAAGTTGCCCTAGCACCGAGTCGGGAATATCAAGGGGGTTTTGGGTCACGAAATATATGCCGACACCTTTAGAACGAATCAAACGCACTACCTGTTCGATTTTTTCCAGCAAAGACTTGGGCGCCTCGTCAAACAAGAGATGCGCTTCATCGAAGAAAAATACCGCCTTGGGTTTTTCCACGTCGCCAATTTCGGGAAGCTTTTCGAAAAGTTCTGATAAAAGCCAGAGCAAAAAGGTGGAATAAACCTTAGGGGTTTCCATTAGTTTGTCGGCCGCCAGAATATTAATCATGCCCCGGCCGCTCGAATCGGTCTGCAACAAATCATCGATGTTAAGCGCAGGTTCACCAAAAAAACTCTGGCCGCCTTGTTCGCCGATCGCCAATATTCCGCGTTGAATTGCGCCGATGCTAGCTGCCGAAACATTTCCGTATTCGGTGGTGAAATCCTTGGCATGATCACCGACGTACTGAAGCATGGCCTGGAGATCCTTCAGATCTAAGATTAATAGCCCGTTGTCATCGGCAATTTTGAATACTATTGCCAACACCCCGCTTTGGGTCTCGTTTAGATTCAATAGCCGCCCAAGCAGCAGCGGACCCATATCAGAAACAGTGGCGCGCACATTATGGCCCTTTTCACCAAAGACGTCCCAGAACGTAACCGGATAAGCAACGAAGCCGAATTCGTTAGCTCCAAGAAGTTGCGCGCGTTCTCGAATCTTGGGATCTGAGCCAGTTAGGCACATGCCAGCCAAATCGCCTTTAACATCGGCCATAAAGACTGGCACCCCTAAGCGACTAAAACCCTCAGCCAAGACCCTTAACGTGACAGTTTTACCGGTGCCAGTCGCGCCAGCAATCAGTCCATGCCGATTGGCCATCTGAGTTAAAAGGTGATTCTCTGTTTTGCCTTTTCCGACAAATATTTTATTTTCCATGGCTGATATAATCCCATCTATTTATTTGCGGTTATTATGCCATCTTCGGCGGGAATTTCCAGGGTTCAACCGAAAAACAGGAAGGGCATGAAGATTAATTCAATCAACACTGCCACGAGGATATTGGGCTTTGACTGATGGTAGAGAAGGCCATTCATCTACAACTTTGATTAGTAATTCGGACATTGTACTTGATTTCGCAAAAATCCCGGACTAGCATCCCCCAAGTTTGTATTTGCGCGGGGTAGGGTCTTGCACTCAAGGCTTGCGGTCCGAGTTATTTTTTCAGCCATTCTTGCTGTTCTTGCAGTTTGCGAGTTTGTTGCGCCCATCTCGGCGAGCGCTGATACGCGGCGGTGGATATCGACTACAAGCGGTGATTGGGACGATGCGAGTAAGTGGCGAAATGGAATAATCCCCGAGGCAGGTGATGACGTAATCATAGATCTCAGCTCTGCCGATGTGACCGTGAGCATAACTTCCGGTTTTAAAGAAATCCGAAGTATCACGTGCAGCGAAGGGCTCACGATTCGTGATCCCCAAGGAGCTTCATCTGTCGGCCTCATTATTTCATCGGATTCTATCGTCACTTCTAATATAACCGGAAATTTTTCGCTTACCGAAACGGCGCTATTTTCCCCCTAGAGCCACCCTCCATAAGCCCGCCCGACCACGAAAATGCGCCCGGTCTCAGCAGCCCGCCAGCGCGAGCCCGTTCAATCCCCCGCCCAACGAGCCCAACGAGGTCGAAAGATGGGATTAACCTAAAACCCAGGCCCCAAAACGGCGCCCAACCCCCAACCAACCGGGCTACAGATACACCGCTTCCCGAGCTCGACCAAAACCCAAGATAGATTCCAACTAGATAAATGCCCCTGGCGCCATATTGGATAACATTGGCATACACGGCGGGAACAACCCAGATGGGAACTTCCGAGAGGTGTCCCCCATGCGCCAGGCAAGTAACACCTCGTCGGCCTGAACGCACAGCGCCTTAAAGGCTTCAATGAACGGAATACGCAAAAGCTTATCACTGGCCAAACAGATCATCTTCTTTCCAAACTTCTTGGGCATGTACTGTCGCAACATACTCTGATGCGTAAGCCTCCTGGGGTCTGAGCTGACCGGCGGCTTTCCTGCAAACACAACCTTGAGCTCTTCCAGAAACGTCTCCATCGCCCCTAACAGACGCGCGTGCGCCTGGTCATCGGTTAGCTCACTGGACTCTGGAAAACACTTCTTCCAGTCATATAGCGAAACCTCCAAGGTGGCCTTCTCCGGGTTCTGGCTAGCCAGGAACTCCAGCATCTGTTTATCTTCCTTCCACGGCTGATGTGGGTTGTTCAGAAGCGGAATCGAGTCTCGCGCAATCACCATGCATTCTCTGGTGCTTTGGCGGGTTTGGAGCATCTGCCAGGCGGAGACTCCGGGGTAGTTCTCCATGGAGTCTATAAGTCTGTCTTTAACAGGGTTTAAGAGGCAGTAAGCGTATTCCTTTAGAAACTTCTCTAAATCTAGAATGGTTGGGGAATCGTACCCATCGACCCAGACGGTCTTTCTTTTCCTGCCCAGGAACCTGTTGATAGCGTGTGCGGTTTCTTGCTTTAGGTAACCTACGAACTTATAAACGCTCTCTGGGTCATCGACAAGGAGGATCATGTGGACCTGGTTTGATTCGACGGCAAAGGTACACAGGCGCTGGCCGTAGAGCTGCTGGGCTTTGGCCAGGTTGGACCAGAAGATCTCGTTTATGAAGGTCACCGGTACAAACGGTAGTCCTTCTTCGGTTCTGAAGGAGACCATGACGGTGGTGCCGTTTAGGAACAGTTTTCGGTTCGATGGCATGATGCGATACTCGGTTATGTTAAACCCTATAATAATGTATCGTTGGAAATTTCTTAAAGTTGCCGGGTTTTCTAAAAAAAAGTAGGGTGGCTCGAGGGGGACTCTCGAAACTATAGGGGGAATGTCGAACATACTGCTGCTGCGAGCTTTTAGAAAAGACCAATGTTGTTTTTTGCATTGCTGGTTAGCAGGGGGAAAAACGTCGATTGTCCAAAGCGCCCCGTGCCAAACCTTCGGCAGGCGCGGGACTTCACCGAAAACCCCCGAACTGCCGGCTCGCAGCGCCGCGCCCAAAGATCTGATGGTTTCGCGGTTCTGCGATATTGGCCTCATAGGCGTCGCCGATGCTACGCACCCATGTGAACATAAGCAAGACATATATAATGGTAAGGCCGCTATCAAATATGGAGAGGGCCGAGTCATCTGGTGCATACCACCTTGGTTTGTATGGTTATTTCAAATAGTTACAGCACAGTACGAGGCCTAAAGCGCCTAAAACCGAGGTGGTATGCACCAATTAGTTTGGGCACCAATTAGTTTGGCACCAATTCATTTTGTCTAAGCTCTTCGGGCAGCGCAGCTTTGTGAAATAATCATCAGGCGCTCAAAATGAAAGCATTTTGAGCGCCTTGGTGCGCGATTAATTATTAGCATAATAATCGGCACCTGGTTTTTTTAACGGTAACTTACATCTCTGGCTCAAGCACCAGAGTTGGATTCGCTGGTTTGCCTGTATAGGATTTTAGATAAATTTTACCATCGTCAGAGATTCCTTTGATTGTCAGCATGCCGCGTTCGCTCAACTCAGGACATAGTTGCTGAAGGGGATAACTGACTTCTCCGTCTGAGACAAAGTGAGTTCTACTATGATTGGCTGCCACAATTATTCCAGCAGAGTTAATCGCGCGAGCAGTGGCGAAGGTCATGAAGCCGTGCTCAGTTGGTAGATAGGTAATCTCTGGCTTTCCGTTCACAACCTCCACTTTACAAGCCCAGTTACCTAACCCTTTACCCCGATTGACGCGCCCCACGGCTATTCCATGCTGGTTTAATCCCCGAAGTGAAATGGCTCCGTGTTCAGAGCTAATCGGCAATATTCCACCGCCTCGACTCCATAAAAATGATGCTTGGCCAGGTGCGTCGCCCGCCACTACCCCATTCCGATTCAAAAATAGCGTCGGTGTGGAGAAGTAGGCTTTTCGTTCAACGTCCAGATCGGCGATCGGTTCCAGTACATCTTTAGTAACAAACAGGGCCTTACCGGTGCCGGTATAGATTGCTATATGACCTGCATCCGAAATCTTGGCCGTGATGATCGTATACTGCTCCGGTAAAGTGTAAATAGTCAGATGTTCGCCTGTTGCATCGAGATGAAGTAAGCGATTTGTTGGGAAACGTGCCGGTAATTCTTCTGCTTTCCACTTTGCCCAGCGGACCACCGCTCCCACCGCTTCACCCTTGCGATTTACATCGGTAAAATGCGCTTCGGGGAGATCTTTCTGGGACTCAGACTCAGACCATGACCGCCGAAGCTCAGTTTCGATTTCAATAGCCCTCAAATTACCACCCAAGATAACCGAGTATTGCGCGAGGGTGTCCTCGTCCCTTGGCTCCCCGGTTTGGCATTTTCGGTTTGAGAGAAGTACCGTCCCGTTAGTGGCAACTGCCTCTATGCGGTTGCTATAGGGACTAAACCCCGGGGCGCTTTTTATCTCCCGCAGGGAGTATTTTTGAGGAATGGCGCTCGCTCCCGCTTTTTGGGGCGCTGTTACTCCAGCCAATTCAGTGCCTTTGCTCTCACATGACAATTGTTTTAATTTAATTTCCATAGATGTATTTACCTTCCTTCAAATTAGGATAATTAAGTTGATGATTTTCTAGATTAATGCTGTGTGTAGTAGCTAACTATTTTTGCGCCAACGGGAGGCGCATAGAAAAGTGGCACATGTATCGCCGTGGCGACACTAAGGCGCAATTGTTCGAGGCGCAATTGTTCGTGACAACCATAGAAGGTGCCGCAGCAGAGTAAGGACTTCCTGAACAAACTTGCATTGGGAATGGATAATAGTTGCGCCGGTGCTAAACTGTCAAGTTGAAAATTTCAACGGAACATTTCGCCTTGAGATCTCTCATGGCAGGCTCGCCACTAAGCGAACGGGCGCCTCTGTTCCGGCATCTATCTTCATTGGCATAATAAAAATCTTCGCCCCGCTGGCAGGAAGACTTTCCGCATTTGCAATATTTTCGACCAGATATTTGCCGGCACCCAGAATCGCTCGGTGGACCGGGAAAGAGTCTCCTATTGCATCAGCCGAGAGAGTGTCCGTTCCTAGGCCGACAATATTTCGCTCCAGGAGTAACTTGGCTGTGGTTTCGTGCACGCTCGGAAACTTCAAATCGTTGCGATATTTGTGTGGCGTATTCCAGTGGCGACTCCAGCCAGTATAGAAAACAACAAAAGCATTCTCCTTAATCCTGCCGTTCTCCTTCTCATATTTGGCGATGATTTCGGGCATGACGATATATTTCTCGTCGGCGACGTGATCTACTTTGATAGCTACACACTCGCTAATTAAAGTTTTAAGTTCCAAAGTGTCGACCGTGCGTGCGCCAGGAAAGCAGTGAGCGGGTGCGTCGATATGAGTGCCCATACCGGCGCGAGTTGTTATCTTCTGTGTTCGAAAATAATCCGGACCGGCGCAATCCTTATAGTCAATCTCTACGGCCATCTGGAACCCACAATCGCCGTCCCAGCAGGGGATATCGGCAGAAAGGGTATGGGTGAGATCGATGATTTCAGATTTAAGATGCGACATAATGTTTGTGCTGGATCCTATTTGGCTTGGCGGTGTCTAGTCAACTTTTTTAATTCGTGGAGTAAAATCCTTCTCGCTCGAATTGTTATGCGCTTTGTCAACCAGTCTTCCGCTGGCAAATTTGAACAAAATACTTGATATCAGAGTTTGGTAAGGAATTCCCTCGTCAAGAGCTTTTAGACGAATGTCCTCTAGGACACGGGAGGGAAGACGGATATTAATTCGTGTATCTTTCGCGAGGCTTGCGCGCGCGGCTTTTTGAAATTTCCTCAGTTCCGAGGCTGATGGCCTAGTAGATTGCCACTCTCCTCTTTCATAAGAATTTAGTAACGCTTGCTCTTCAGATGAAAGCTTACTCTTCTTCATGATCTGATTCCTTACCAAAATAGAATTCCACCGCCTTGCGGCTAGGAATAATTGTTTTCAGAAATATGTAGCTTCGTTCCTCAACATACGGAACGAGATATACATAGTTTCGCAATCGGACAACGAGCATACTCTGGCGAGGGTATTTCTTGGGGTTATGATGCCTAATTATATCCAGCAAATTCCCTTGCTCGATTGCAAGTTCTATTTCCTCAAATGAAATTCCACGCTCTTTCTTAAGCGCCTCATTTTTCCCTGGATTCCAGCGAAACTCCTTCACAAATATCCATTATAGGACAATGTGTGCCTATTGTCTACAGTAATTGTCGGCTGACTTTGGCGCCGGCATTGCCTTCTTTGATAAGTTAAGGCAGAGTTGAAATCGTTTTTGGGGGAGTGCTTTCATAAGCGACCTAGGCCAGGGGGGTTGCACATTCTCGCGACCCCTTCAAGCATTTTATCGCGTTTAACCCGTGCGAGACGTTCGGGGATTAGAATCTTGCAATTCGACGTTTCACAAAGCCGAATTGTTACCTTCCAAACCCTTTCCAATCACAAGTAACCAGCGCGTGGTCAGTGGCATATTCGGTGGCATCGCGCGGCACTTTGCCTTTGCGTGAGGCTTGATAATGTCGTTCGCTGGCGATGGCGGAGAGTTCGCCTTCTAAGCCGTTAATAAAGATTAGATCGATTTCCAAGGGGCCATAGTGCAAGCCGAAAAGTTCATAAATTGGTTGCATGGGGCAACGTAATGGATCCCAGGTATGGGTTCCATTATTTCCGCCAAACTGGGCGTCCCAACTCTCCACCCCAAGATCTTCCCGCGCTTTATTTTGGGCCACCCAGCCTCTGGCTGAGTTAAAATCGCCGACGACTACAGTGGGGTAGCCTTCGTCGGCAGTTCGGTCGATGAAGGCTTTTAGTTCATTTACTTGCGCTAATCGCACAGATTCGGAATTGGGCTGCAGATCTGTGGTTAGATGCGTGTTATAGAAATTAATACGTTGTCCGGGTCGAAGTTCGATCAGTGCATATACTGCTCCTCTATCAAGACCTCTCTCAAGCAAGCTTTGACGATTAAAGCGCAATGATTCAAAGCGCACTAAAGTATGTTCGGTTTTGAACAGCGTCGCTAAGCCGTGGCCGCCTAAGAACTTGTACGAGCGTGGATCGTATATATCCTTCATCCCCGCGGCACTGGCGACTTGACCCGTGTCCTTCTGAAAATTCTCCTGTGTCCCGACAATATCAAGCCTCTGGCCCTTTAACAGTTTTCCGCTCACCTTACGAGAGCTGAAGGGTTTCTCGGAGCGTGGCAAGAATTTTCGACGCCTAATGGCACAAGGGGGATTTCCTGAACCATTTTTTTCCCAAAAGAGCAATTTTTATGCACGCTGGAGCCGTTCCCATCTTGACCTAATACTTAGACAAGATCTTCTGGATCTTGAGAATGTCAGAAACATTTCGCAAATTGAATTATTAATTGAATTATTGAAGGATAGGGTAGGTACGCCGGTTAGTTATCAGTCGTTGGCCGAAGATTTGCAGGTCGATATCTCGACCGTCAAGCGCTGGTTGTTGGTGCTTGAAAACTTATTTGTAATTTTTCGCGTCTCTCCCTGGAGTAAAAATATAGCTCGCGCAATCCTCAAAACGGGTAAGTATTATTTTTACGATACGGGCAAAGTTGTAGCTCAAGTAGGAGCGCGTTTCGAAAACTTGGTAGCAACCGAGATCTTAAGTGCGCTTAATTTTTACCAGGATACTGAGGGGAGAAAACTGAGTATGTGTTGTTTACGCAATAAGGAAGGCGCCGAAATTGATTTTGCAATCATCGAGAACGGAAAGGTCATTCTCATGATTGAAGCAAAGTATGCGGATGACAAACCAAGCAAAGCCTTCCTGCATTTAAAGCCGCAAGGCGATCTGCCACGAGCGATTCAGTTAGTTGCTGGGCTCGACCGAGACAGGCAGTATCCCTTTGGAGTGGAAGTCAAAGATGCTGCCAAATGGCTCGAGAATATTAGCTTTTAGTCTAGCTCACCTCGTCCGCAGGCTCCACACTTGTTTCTTCGGCCAGGTCCTGCTCAGCCTCTACCACCGGCTCCGCCTCGGCCAGTTCCACGGCGATACTCTTGGGCTTCTTGCGTTCAGAGGTGGAATCGAACTCAAATTCGTATTCGTCGTTTCTCAAACGTCCGTCTGCTATAATCAAAACCGTCACGCCTTGATCGATTTCTAGGTCTGAGATCTCACGGCGCTTCTGATTTAACAGATATAGTGCAGCAGATGGCGACAGGCGCGCTCTTACTCGCGCTACTTGGCCCACGATTACTGCCGACTGGATTTTTCTTAGCGCTTCCAAAGAAACCAGTTCAGGGTTTCGCACCTTGCCCATGCCTTGGCATTCGGCGCATTCAATGTGGCTCTGACTGGAAAGGGCGCCGCGAAGTCTTTGGCGAGACATCTCCATTAGTCCAAATTTTGAGAGCCGCCCGATCTCGAGTCTGGCTTTGTCGGTGGAGATAGCATCGCGCATACGGCGTTCCACCTGGGCTTTGTGACGCCGGTCTAGCATGTCGATAAAGTCCACAACGATCAATCCGCCCAAATCTCTGAGCTTAAGTTGTCTGGCTATCTCATCTGCTGCTTCTAAATTTGTGCGGAAAGCGGTTTCTTCTATGCTCATACCGCCCGTGGCCTTGCCAGAGTTCACGTCGATTGCCACCAGAGCTTCCAGCGACTCGATTACGATGGCGCCGCCGGATCGCAGTTTCACTTCCGGTTTTAAAGTATCCAGTACTCGATCCTCGATCTTGTAATGAGCAAACAGCGGATGCTTATGTTTATAAAGTTGCACGCGAGATCTGTAGCGCGGCATTGATTCGTCCACGAATTCGCGTACCTTCTTAAAGGTCTCGGGATCGTCGATTATGATTTCGCGAATTTCCGGCGTGAAGTAATCACGAATAACGCGGGTCGCTAAGTCACTCTCTTTGTAAAGCAAAGTAGGGCAGGAAGCGTTCTGCGCCTCCGTAACGATGCGCTCCCAAAGCTTTAATTGGATAGACATGTCACGCGAAAGTTCGGCCTGGGAACGATCTAAACCGGCAGTGCGAATTATGATACCCATGCCAGCAGGAATCTCTAACTCTTGCGTTAGTTTCTTCAAGCGCTTTCTGCTGTCGGTATCGCTTATACGCCGCGAGATACCACCACGCTCACTTCCCGGCATCAGAACTACGTATCGTCCTGGCAAAGACAGAAATGTCGTAAGTGTCGCGCCCTTTAGGTCGCGCTCCTCTTTGACGATCTGCACCACCAGTTCCTGTCCGGCTTCGAGCACATCTTGTATGCGCGGGCGGCCCCTGAAATTATTGGACCGTCCGGTACGGTAGTAAGCAGGGTGTACATCGTTTATCTGTAGGAAACCGTTTCTCTGTGTGCCGATGTCTAAGAAGGCCGCTTGCAAGCTCGGCTCGATGCGCGAGATCTTGGCCTTGTAAACATTCCCTTTTAGTTTCTTTCCTAGATCAGACTCGACTTCGAGTTCTTGCAGCTCGGAATCTTCCGTGATCGCAATCCTGAATTCTTCGGGATGAATGGCGTTGATGAGCATGCGCCGGTCCATAAACTTTGCCTCTGTTTTGGGAGCAGGCAGGAAGTGAGGGTTAAATCAGCAGCTGATGAATTTTGCGGCACTAACATATGCCTCAAATTGTACGCGGACCCTTCGGTCGCCAGATGAGTCACCTGATTAGGCGACTCATTAGTCAACTTGCCATTAGGCGCCGTAAAGTTCGGTACCCTACAATCAATTGTTTCATCAAGTCTTGCGAGATTTAGCACAGGGCGGCAAAGCGGGAGTAACGCTTTTAAAATGCCCGGTGGAAAAGAGTTATTGGTGTCGCAGTGAGACGTTGATTGCATTGACATAGATTGCACTGACATCGGTCGCTGATTTTTCCTGTTAAAGCCTGTTCCGAGTTTGGTTAATTCTTAAAAACTAAAAATATAATAAATTTATATACTTATAACTTGGCTTCAAACTACTCTTCACATGGAGCATAGAAGCTAATACCTAACTTATAGGAAGATCACTTTCAGTTCAAGTTTTCAACTAAATGAGACGCTTATCACATTAGAACTTTTTCATAGCGATTGTAGATAGTTAAGTCGGGATTCGGCTTAGGCGCCAAGGTGGGTTTTTACATCTTTTTACAATAACAGGGTTTAAATAGATGAAGTTAGTAATCTCAAGGGGTGATGGCAAAGGTAAAATCTTTGAGTTAGAAGAGGGTTCTAATCTATTAGGACGCTGGGACCCAGACAGCGGCGCCTTCCCCGAAGTGGACTTAGAGGAACATGATGTTGATGCCAAGGTTTCAAGAAAGCATGCTGTCATTATTCGTGTTGGGGAGAAACTTACCCTAAAAGATTTAGAAAGTCGCAATGGTACTTTTGTAAACCGAGGCGAACGTTTGAAGCCCGAGGCGGAAGTTGAACTGAAGGTAGGGGATGAAATCGTGGTCGGCAAGGTTTTTTTAACAGTGGCGATCTGAAGAACCTGATTCAATCTCAAGACTTCATTCAAATTCTATCGCTCGCCGCTGTTACGGGTGTGGAATCAGATCGGTTTTGAGCTCCGCAGCTTTTCGACAAGCGGTTTGCAGCACCCCCTCAATTAGGGTCAGGCTGTCCGGTGAGAGCGCGCCGTCTACCCCGATGCCATTCTCGATCTTTTCCAATAGCTGCGCTCCATCCTTTGCGCCGACGTCCCTTAACAAACCCTTGATGGCGTGTACCATGCTGGCGATCTGAACTTTACCTTGAGGCTGCTCTTGCGATCTTAATTTTGGAAGGTAGGTTTTGGATGAGTCAATAAAGGATTCCAACACCCGCACCATAGTATTCACGCGGCCCCCGCATCGAACCTTTAAGTCTTCGATGTCGATGATCACAACTGGTGATCGGATGGCGCGCTTAATACCGTTGGAAAATTGAGCATAGACTAGGTCATTTAGGAGTTTATCAACTTGCTGTACATCGATGGGCTTTAACAAGACCCCATCAAAACCGGCTGTTTTTAGCTTTTCGGGCCCGTCCAGCACGCCCAATGCCGTAGCGGCCACAACAGGGGTGTAGGTGCTTCCGCGCATTTCATATTCACGCACTTTGTGCAGAGCGCTTAGGCCGTCCATATGGCTCATGTTCAGATCGCAGAAGATAATGTCAAATTTCTCGCCGCGCTGCACGAAGTTAACCGCTTCGAGCCCATCACTGGCTTCTGCCACGTAGTGGCCTTGAGATTCTAAGTGATCTCTGAAAACTATGCGTGAAGTGGGCGCGTCATCGACCACCAGTATGCGAAGTTTTTGTTTGGGCTTAGTTTCTGTAACAGTGTCGGGCAATTTATATGGCGCAATCCCGGCGATGGCTGCGAATAGCTTGCTTGATACCAGTGGCCAACTAAGAAAGTGCTGAAACCCGTAAGTGGCCAACTGTCGCAAGGCGTAAACATCTGTCGATGCTAGCAGTAGCACTGCATCGCTCGGGCGAGGAAGCGCTTGTAAGCCCGCAAGTTGGTCCGCGCTTAACTTGGTGGCGTCATAGATCAATCTTCCTGACGGTGGTAAGTCTTCGACAGAGCTCAGTGCAAATGCTTTAACACCGTGAAAAGCCGCAACCTTGTCGAGGGCTTCGCCCAAAAATGGCGAGCCGTTGCAGTAATAGAAATCTCTCGGAAACAGAGGTCTGGGATAGTGCTTGGTTGGGGTGGTGAAGTTAAAGGAAAGTTCGAGAGCCGTCTGGTTGGCAGTGTCTTGCTTAACGCAAATCTCAGCAGACAAACGTAGCGCCAGTCTTAAGGATGCGGCTAACTCAATTCCTAGCGTAGCAAGGCACTCGCTGCTAACACCGTTTCGGAGCTCTTGAATAAGGGTCGCCAATGTCTGGTTGTCTTTGACTTTAGAAAACGGTGCGCATGAGATTACCACTACGGAATCATCCGCACTTGCAGTGGGTTTCGCCAATGGTTGCATAGAGACAGAGATAGCAGCGCTGGGCGATGACGATCTAAGGGAACGCACCAAACCGGCCATAAGAAGCATGATCTGTTTTGGATACGAGACCACGATGGGGAGATGATGATGGGTAAGGATGGTGATATCTGCGCTAGCTTTGGCACCGTAGCGGTATGCGTAACTTTCAGCAAAGTCTTGCGCTACGTTAGAAATATTAATCGCGAAGCGCTCGCCCGTGAGTCTGGCAAATGGTGTGGCCAATTCTACGGCATCGTCAACTTTGCTAAGGAAGTCGTTGTAATCGGAGAAAAGAGCATTGCCTTTTGGATCGAGAGCGAAACGCTCGATGGCGGGTTCGACTTTATAAGCCGCCTCTTTTAGCCTGGCGAAGATATCACTCCAGACTTTAACATCGTTGCCAGTTGGCTCGCCCGTCTTATTAGTCATGAAATATTCCTGACTAAAGAAATCGACAAGCTACGTAAAACTCTTAACAAGAAATGCGTATGGTTAGCTGAGGGCGCTCATGCTGCGAACTCGCTAAGTGCCTAGCAAGCTTGCGCTATTTTAGCAGATCTTCAATATGTTTTACTAATATAGCGGGTTTGCACGGCTTGGTTAGCACCAAATTACAACCCGCGTCCAACGCTTCTTGATGGACCTCGGGGTCATCAAGGGCGGTAAAGGCCACGATAGGAGCGCGGATACCTTTGCTGCGTAATAACTTGGCGCATTCCTGCCCGTTCATGTTGGGCATCATCAGATCGATTAGAATTATATCTGGGTTAACTTTGTCAACGCAGTCCAAGGCTCCCTGGCCGTCTGTGCTGCGTACGACTTCATAGCCTTTGTCTTCGAAAAGAAAATCGACGATATCCAAGGCGGTCAAATCATCATCAATAATCAAAATGGTTCTGTCACTCATAAGGGAGCCTATCTTTCTCTAATCTTTTGCACTGCCACTGATCTTAGAGATGAAACGGCTCTGAGAAAAGATTTAATTACTTACCGGGCAAATAGGAACGGAGTTTTATAGGATATTGTAACAAAATTGTAAGAGTGCGCGTCAGTTGTGGACTAGATAGCTAAATTTCCGGATCGTCTTAACAATTTTTGGTTTCTAATATAGTGGTAACCGTTCAGGGGGTGATTAAGTGGGGGTGAGATCAGTTACTTACGATGCGGTAATTCTGCCGCTGCGGATGGAAAACCCTGATCGGGTTTACTGTTTTTCTGAACGGTCAGTTTTTTCCACCCCCGATTTGAGTACAAATCGGCCCCTTAATAGGGGCTGTATAGATCATTCTTTCCGTTGCGATCTTTGTACCCAGATGAACGGTTACATATAGTGTATCCTTTCGGAATAGATCGGGGAATACGCACGAAGAACTTGTATGTACGCATTAGAGATTAGCTTTCAAGACGGGCTTTCTGAGACAGAGACGGTATTCGTGCGCCGACCGCATGCGCTTATTGGCGCTTCCGAATATGCCCACGTAGTTGTGGATGACATGAAGAATTTGTCGTATCAGCTCCGTATTAGTCGCGAACTTGGAAGGTGTTTTAGAATCAACGCCGTGCCGAACGAAGGTGCCCCGGCGCCTCACACATTTGACGGATTTTACGATGGTGAAGCCAATATTGAGCTTGGTTCGGTCAAACTGCATGTTACAGCCTTGGACACAGATCTTTTAACAAAAGAGAACGAACCGCCCGACACAGCCGGAGTGCGCCTAATGCGGCAGGCTTTTGCCGCGCACTCACCGCGTTTTCCAGCCGTTGTTGTTCAGGGCGGCCACCCTTTGGTGGTTTCATTTTCGCCCGAGCAGCCCGTTTACTTAGGACGGTCCAAGCTGTGTCAGATTCGGTTTGATGCATCCGATGTTTCAGCTCGCCATGCCCGCATGGGGTATGAGAACGAAGAGTTTTGGATTGAGGATCTCGGTTCCACAAACGGCACTTTTGTAAAGGAGCAACAGATCTCAGGGCGCGTGCCGCTGTTAGCTGGCACCCCTGTGGTTTTAGGCCGAGAGATCACAATTGTGGGGGTTGCCTCAGAGGAAGAGCTAAAGAATGTTACTCAGAACACAGTACCCCCCGACCACCGCAAGGCTCCCGCGGAAGTTTCGCGCTACCCTGTTTTGATTTCGGTTTCCGATGTGGCCCGCCCAGCACGTCTCATTATTGCACACGGGAGTGTTATCCAAGTTGGTCGCGACCCATCAAGTGATATGTGGCTTGGAGCTCCGCATGTCAGCAGAAAGCATTTTGTGGTGGCGCTTGCCGCTGATAACTCTGTCGAGGTAACAGACACAAGCACAAACGGTACCGGTTATAACGGTGGCGTGCTGCACAAAGGAGAAGTGTTAAGGGTTAGGGGCGCGCCGCAGGTATTCGATGTGGGCAGCGGGGTAACCGTGGCCGTCTGCTTTGACGAGGAAGAGGAGCGGCAATTCTTAGCAAGTCAGGGCTCTGCGCGTTCGTTCGCCGCCAATGTGTTCCGTTCAGACACGGTCGGTATTGATTCGGTCAATAATGCTCAGGTGGAAGGGAGCATCCGACTTGATACCGCCAGCTATGTTGCTCCCAGCTCCCGTGGCTTTATGCACTGGCTCATAAGTAATTTGCAGTCTGGCGGATTGGTTGGAAAGATTAAGTTAGTCTTGTTATTGTTTTCTATAGTAGTGATTTTTGCCGTGGTTTTTAAGCTGGTTTTTGGACTTTTAGAATAGGAGAGATGTGATATGTCAACCGATAGTACCGAACTAACATTCGTACGGTGCCCTTCGTGTAGAAGCCTAGTTCCGGCTTCGCAAACCCGTTGCCGCATGTGCGGCGCCTCACTTGAAGCTTCAGGGAAGGGCGACGAAGCTGAGAAGCAGGCGGTTAAAAGTTCCCGAGTTAAGCAGCGCACTATGTCAGTACAGCAGGGCGATGTGGCGCAAGCACTCACCCAGGCTAAAGAAGATGACTACGCCGTAGGCGAAGCTATTGTCGAGGATGCCGTAGCCACATCGGTGAGTGAGCCTGTGAATCACGCTCCCGTTGAGGCTGCCCCGGCCGATCCGCTTGGTCCGTACATCGAAGAGCTGTCTGCGGGTTCTGAGGCGCCAACTCATGCAGACGATGATCTCGATGACCTTGAGCAGGACGATTACGATTTTCTAGATGACGACGCTTCGGATTTGGACGATTTCATGGACCAAGCTGAAGACGAGTCTCCTAAAGCTCCCGAGAAGGGTGCAAATGGGGCCGTAAATCCAGAAGTGGTAGAGCCATTTCTACGTTCGAGCGAGCCTGTAGTTGAACCGGCGCCGCTGCCACATAAGCCGGAAGTTATCGCGCCGGTTACGCCAGCTCAACCTGCCGCTCCGCAGGTACGGGTGGAGAGCGGCTCGCGCAAGCAGTCGCTTGGACTTTCCTTTGGCCGGGGTAACACGGAACGCCGAGACGAACATAAAGATGGGCAGAAAGATGGGCACAGGGAAGATCGCCGAGAAGAAAGGAGAGAGGAAAAAGTGGAAGCGCGCGAAAGAGTCGAGCCTCGGCGTGAACATCGCCACGAGGAGAAACGGCCTGAGCCTGTTGGGGCTGCCAGATCCGAGGTTGCAAGACCCCCGCAGAAAACTACAGCGGTGGGCGGGCGACTCTATGGCTGGTTGGTCAGCTACCAGACCCCAGATGGTGTCGCCGTGGAACTTAGAGAAGGCAAGTATTTTGTAAGTAGAACAAGTCTTAAGACCAACGATTTCGTTGTTAATGACGACTCGGTATCTACTCCGCACGCCTTAATAAACATTAGCGTAGAGAAGGGTTTCCAAGTGCAAGATCTGATGAGCGAAAGAGGAGTGTTCATTAGGCGGCGTCAAGGCGATACTTACCAGAAGGAAGATATGGCTACGGTGCAGCACGGGGATTGGGTGCGCTTTGGAGACGTGGAGTTTCTAGTTTCATTAGTGGCGCATGTGGGTATGAAATAATGGGTAGAGTTCAGCTCTTGGTGATCAGTTTGATATTACTTGTGGCGCCGCTTGCCGGATGCTCAAGGGAAACTGTCGCCAAAGACGTGAACTTAAACCAAGCCAATGAAATTGTTGCGGTACTAAATGGACAAGGACTGAGCGCGCAAATTGAAGAAAGCTCACAGGGACGCGGGAAGTATTCCGTCAGTGTACGTGAAGAACAGTATAGCCCATCCGTGGCGGTACTCAACGACCGCGGCCTTCCCAAACGTAGCCGTTTTCAGGAGATCGTGGAGCCGCAAGGCTTAATCCCGAATTCACGGGAGATGGAGGCGCTCAGAGTAGATTACGCAAGAAGTTTAGAGGTGCAAGAGCTGTTGCAGTCCCATCCCGCGGTGTCATCGGCAGCGGTGACCGTCAGCCGCGATTACGCCGCCGAACTGAACGACGCCGGAGCCGCTGTAATTTTAAGTTTGCGTAGCGGCAAAAGTTTAAGCAAAGAAGAAGTGGTGGAATTAGTTTCGAGAGTTGTGCCCGGGATTAAAGTAGAGAATATCGCCGTTTCTATGCACGCTCTGGGTGAGTCCGCAAATATGCTAGTCGTGGAAGGCGCCACTAATGTGGGCGGAAAGCTCGTGCGCGTCCCTTTAGTGACGTTTTTGTTTGGACTCAGAGTTGCTGAAGATGACTACGGACTTTTCGTTGGCGTAATTTTTGGATTTTTGTTTTTGGTAGCACTCTTGGCGAGTATTTTGGGATTTTCGTATGGCTCTTACCGCGGGGGAAGCGCCGAGACGTCCGCAAACCTTCCGGAAGTGATTGGCAGAGCGCGGCTGGACCGACTACCGCGTGGGGCAGGGGAGGATTAATATCAGATGGATTTGCAACGGTTAAGATCTTTAGGGGCCTTTGATCGAGCACTGGTGTGTGTAGCCGTGCTCTTAGACGGGCGTGATGCCACTACCTATGTGGAGAATGACGCTACTCGTGGCACAGCCTTGAAACGGGCGGCTGAAGATTTAGCCTCAATTGAGATGGATTTAAGAATGTCATACGCCGCTTCCGTGCTTCGAAAATCGCTGGAGGAGTTACAAGGTTGAATGGAGAAGAGCCGAACAATAGCGAACTTCTTAGGTATATCTCTAAGGTCAGAGAAGAGTTGGGGAAACGCGAGGCTAAATTGCTTGGTGTTGAGAAGAGTATATTAAACGTGGAATCAGAATTGCTTCAGTACAGTGGCAGTAAGAGTGTTAAGAAAGGCGATGCTGCGCTTACTCTTCTCTCTGCACGTTATCGCACTCAGCTGGAACAGAAGCTGAAAGCGCTGCGCGATCAATCTTTAGAGGCACAACGCGAAGTTACCAGAGCTAAGGACCGACTTAGAGTTGCCGAGAGTGAGCTGGCCCAAACCAAAGAACAAGCCAAAGAACAAACCGGAGAGCAACAGTGAGTATGCCAGGTGACGAACAGGATTTGGTGCTGACCCCTTGGGAGCCTGCCCGGGAGCTGCGACATGTGTCTGCGCAAGAGGTTAAGTTGTCGCGTGGTTTCCTATGTTGCGAACCGCAACGTTGGTTTCCGGGTTTTGCGGCGCAATGGATTCCGTTAGGACTTTCGCTTGGTGTTGAGCTTAAACTTCATGGCGTCAAGCCACATGCGCATGCGCCAAAAGGTTTGGAGAAAGGTTTTGCGGGCACCGTCGATGACGAGCCTATTGCGATGCTCTTGGACGCGCATAGTTATAAGAATTTAATAGCTCAGCTCACGCCTGTGGCAGGTATTCAGGCGCAGAATGTGCTCTTTCAGTATTTGTCCAGGAGACTACTCACCTCATTGGCTCTGTCGTGGAGCGGACCCGAAAGTTCCATGGTGCAATTTGACGATAATCTACAGGCCGCGCGAGTAAGAGAAGCCGGAGCTATCCAGCTAGAGCTGAGTATAAACGGTACGCGTTTTGAGGTCTGGATCCTTTTAGGCAAGTTCTTGGTCGATCGCTTGGATGGCTTATGGAAACGTCAGATTCGATCGACTTCCAATAAAGATTCGGGAGCTCAGGGCGCAGAGCTGTCGTTAGAGATTTCACAGCTGGCGGTACCCCCAGCCATGTTGCCGGAATACATGAAGCCCGGGGCCGTTATCGATCTTGAAGTGGCTCTCTCCGAACGTGTGAGTTTACGCAGCAAGGGAAAGATCTGGAATTTGGCCAAATTAGTGGAAGTTGAGGGAAAATTCGGCTTTGAAGTCATAGATGACCTAGTGCCCGCTCCAAGGCTGCCAGAAGGCACCACGCGCATGTCGATAGAATTAGGGCGAATTAAATTAGATAGCGCGCACTTGCAAGAGATCTCTCGACCCGGAGCCTTATGTGCTACGGAGATCCCCACATCATCCAATGTGAATCTAATCATCAATGATGAAAAAGTGGCAGCCGCGGAGCTTCTGATTTACGAAGCGCGCTACGCCATGCGCGTCAAGTAATACGAAATAATCGTATTCCGAAGTTTTTAGCCCCACAATAGCAAGCTTATTCATTTATGGGTCGAATCCAATTCTGTTCGGAGCTGTAGGCTTTGACCTAGGCGTGTAGCTTAGTCTTTTTGGGTAATAACAAATTGAGTTTGCGAGGGGTTTAGAATGGTAAAGTTCCCGATCAAGATATGTGGCTGGGTCTTTTTGTTTGCGGTTGCGTTGGTCACCAGCGAAGATCGCGCCCTGGCTGCTGTAAAGGATCGAAATGGGAACAAGATTCCGGATAGTTGGGAGAAGCAGTACGGTTTAAATCCTAAGAAACCCAATGCTGCGACCGGAGATCAGGATGGCGATGGGCTAACCCTCAAACAGGAATACAAGTACAATACTAACCCAAAGAAGAAAGACTCCGATAACGATGGAGTGAATGACAAGAACGAAGTTAAGAAGCTGCATACGGATCCGAATGATGCCGATTCAGACGATGATTCTGAGATTGACGGTGATGAAGATGAGGACGGTGATCAACTGACCAATGCCTTTGAGGAAGACTATGGCTTCAATATGATGAAGACCGACTCGGATGGGGACGAAGAAGAAGACACTTATGGCGATGAAGATGGTGACGGATTAATTAACTATTATGAACAGCTTTGTCTCACAAATCCAAAGAAATCCGACAGCGATAAAAACGGCGTAAGCGATGACATGGAGGATCCTGACGACGACGGCCTCTCAAATTTAGGCGAGCAAGAGGTGGACACAAATCCCAATAATCCCGACACCGATGACGATAGTATCGGCGACAACGAGGATGATAACGATCAGGACGGTATCGCCGATGGCGAACAGGACCCTAGCGACGATGATGGCGGGGCTTTTGATCCTGGTGATGACTCCGGTGACGACAGCGGTGATGACGAAGGGGAATAGGGAAGGAATAAGACGGCGTTGAGTTGAAATAAATTGGCGCGCAGCAGGTCAACGTATGCTGCGATTCCGGATCGCCGACGACTCGTCGGCCGATGCCGAGAAGTTGCACTAAATCTTAGGCCGATAGGCAGCGCCTAATCGCCCTTAAGTTAATCTTAAACAAATCCGATGAGATTACAAGGCGTATGCGTTCAACGCGCTTGAAGGGAAGGGTATGGGAAAATTCAAATTTAACATGAAGTTAAGCCATAAGTTGTGGATCGTGACACTAGTGTTCCTTGTGCCAGTTAGCACTCTCATTTATAACGTCATGACCAGGGTGCACAGCAATATTGATTTTGCGGCGCAAGAGAAGCTTGGCAATACTTACCAACGACCATTAGAGGGACTCTTAAAGGCGGTGGGAGAGCATCGTTTGGAGACGCACCTTTCGAGACTTTTGGAAACTCAATCGGACCGCTTACCTGAATTGGTGAGAGAGATTGACTCCGAACTTTCGCAAGTGGTTAAAGTTCAAGAGGCTAATCGATCTGAAATTTACCAAAGAGGAGCTTGAGAGTCGTAATCGCTCTAGTTTCAACGTGGAAACTTTAAGTCAGCAGTGGCAGGCTCTGAAAGAATCTTGGAGCACACAAACTTTGGAAGATTTAGACGCCGCTCACAAGACGCTGCTTACAAACATTCGGGGTATGATCGCCCATTTGGGGGATACTTCAAATTTGATCTTAGATCCCGATCTGGATAGCTACTATTTAATGGACGTTACTTTGCTAGCTCTACCACAGACGCAGGACCGGCTTAGCGATGTTTTGCAGTACGGAGCGGATCTATTTAACCGGGGCACAATTACACAAGAAGATCAGATTAAGTTAGCAGTATTTGCTGCCATGTTAGATGAGGCAGATATCGGCAGGGTTGAAGCCAGTTCGACTACAGCGCTCAAAGAAGACGGGAATTTCTACGGTCTCAGCGACAGTTTTCAAAATGATTATGCTAAATCTCTTAAATCATATGTCGATACAAACAGAGCTTTCTCGGAATTGGTTAAAACGCTAGCCGCCGGGGACCTCACTAAGGTCTCTAGTAAAGATTTCTTAGAGGCAGGGCAAGTTGCAAGACGACAAAGTTTCGAAACTTGGCGTGTGGGTATTGAGCAGTTAGATATACTACTTGATAATCGTATCGCCTTTTTTAATGCAGCCCTATTTTGGGATGTGGCTCCAAGTTTGGCGATTGTTTTGGTGGCTCTTGTAATTGGCACTTTGGTGCAGTTGAGCATCACCAGGCCGGTCACAGCCATCGTGGGAAGACTATGGGGAGGCGCCGAACAGGTGTCTGTCTCTGCTCAACAAGTCGCGCGGGGTGGTCAATCTTTGGCGCAAGGAGCATCCGAGCAGGCGGCCTCATTGCAAGAAACCGCTGCCTCTGTTGAAGAGATAGCCTCCATGTCTAAACAAAATGCCGATAACGCCAAACAAGCAAGCGGAATCATTGAATCGATTAAAAATCTTTGCGATCAAGGCTCGCTCAACATGCAACAGATGGTGAATTCGACTCAGAAAATTCAAGATGCATCTGACGAAACGGCTTTAATTATTAAAACCATCGACGAGATCGCTTTTCAAACTAATTTGCTGGCACTAAATGCAGCGGTTGAGGCTGCCCGAGCTGGTGATGCCGGTAAAGGGTTTGCGGTGGTTGCGGAAGAAGTTAGAGCGCTGGCTCAAAGAAGCGCCGCGGCCGCTAAAGATACCTCGCAAAAGATTGAGCGTTCGAGGGAGCTCTCAGGTGATGGCGCCAAGCGTGCCAAGGAAGTAAATACTTCGTTTCGACAGATTAACGAATTTGTTGAAAAAGCAGCCTCAATTGTGGGCGAGATTGACGCCGCTAGTAACGAGCAGTCGATTGGAATCTCTCAGGTAAGCACAGCCATGAATCAACTGGATAAGGTAACGCAGGCAAATTCGGCCTCATCAGAAGAGTCAGCCGCAGCCAGTGAAGAGCTCTTAAGTCAGGCGCAGGATATGAGCAGTGTAATTGAACGACTCTCAAAACTGGTATTTGGAAGAACGCAGCAGTCGGGTAAGGTTCAAAGGGGCAGTAATATATCGCAACCCCGAGGGGGCTCGACTATGACTCCTGCCTCGAACCCGGCGCCCAGAAACGATCAGACAGAGGGGCAGGTTTATCATTAGTCCTGCTACTCCTCGACTTCCGGCGCAATGCCCGAGTCCACAGCCATCTTGACGGCTTCAACAACTGCGCGCTTTCGCTCTGGATTCATGCTGGCGCCGGGAAACATCTTCTCTGCTTCTTCTTCCACCAAGCGCATTAACTCTGCCCGCTCCGCCATGCTCATAATGCGCGTGGGCCCTCGTTTTCCGATGCCTTGTGCTTTACCAACGGCTCCCACCCCAGAAGTGGGTTTGACGGCATCAACGCCCGAGACTGCTCCGGTGCTTTCGACTTCCGTGGTTCGCTCAGTGGACTGTACGGTGCCGATCTTTTTCTTCTTACCAATTTTGTCGGTCATTTGCTGCTCCTCTTGGCCTCGAACAGTTGGGAAAATTCCCCTCTACCCGCTTCCCCTCTCTCTTTTTTATTGCTGAGTTTTTGCGCCACGTGCTTTAAGCCCGGGCGAATTTTAACCGCCGCTGCCTTAGCATTCTTTCCGATACTCTTATGAAGATATTCTAGTAAGACCTTGTGTTCTCGAATGACATTTAGTTCATCAGTCTCCCACTCCTCAGCCACGTTTCTCAGCGAGCAGCCTTCCCAGTATATTTTCCAGAGCAAACTTTGATGTATAGGGTCCAGGGCGGCCATGCGAGAAACAACACGCTTGAAATCCATGGTGTCTTCGGCACTAAGGGGCTCAGAGCCATCAGCGCGCGCGGCTAAGATTGTTGCTCCCATCAATAGTTGTCTAACCGCGCCGCGTGTGTCGCCATCGCCTTCATCGCCACCTGGTAGCTGGCCGTCACGCAGCTCTGGGAATACATTTAATAAGTCCGCGGAGATCTCACGCGCTTGTACTTCAGTGCGAGATCCGCTACGCCAGCCGCGGGATTTGCGGGCGGCGTCACTTGAGGCTTCATGAATGCGCTTCCTAGCGTAACCCTTGAAGGGCACACCGCGCGAAGGTTGAAACCGTCTAGCGCAAAAAATGAGCGCTTCCATGGCGGCCCCATCCAGGCCGTCCAGCTCCCAATCAAGATTCCAAGCTCTGGCAACCGAGCGCGCAATGCTCTCAGCCCAGCCGCGGTGTTCGAGCGCAAGCTGATCCGCATCTTCGACCGAGATGGTTGCGTGCGTTATTTTTTCCTGTGTTTGTGCTTCTGACGACATTGAAAAAACCTAGTCTTTTTATTGTATTACAGTTTCGATGCCTCGCAATCGGTAAAATTGTCAAAAAAACTCTGAAGTAAATCTGCGTGTGGTGCTGATAGGTGTGCAGATGGTGTTTCATGCTTATTTCTGACGGATTTCCTAAGGAATAAGCGCTTAACGAGAGAGTCACTTGGGGGCCGCTGAGGCCCCCGTCGCTAAAGGATTAAAGCAGAAAGGATAGGAGTTTAGAATGCCTGCCACTAACTTAAAATTCAAGCAATACGAAGAGTTAGATAAGTCTTCCAAGAAGATTTCGAACAAGAAATCAGCACAGAAGGGTAAGGTTGTTTCGCTCTTTAAAAGCGCCAAAGCCAAGACGCGCCCCCTATCTGCAGCAGCTCGCGAAGACCTAGTTATGCGCTACCAGATCAAAGCTAGAAAAATCGCCTTTAGTATCCTGCGGCGTTGGAACTGCCGCCTCGACCTTAATGAGGTGCATAGCTTAGTGGACCTCTCGCTTTGCGAAGCGGTGAACCGCTACAACCCCGCCATGGGCGCAAGCTTCTTGACCTTTCTTTTCTATCATTTGAAGGGAAATTTAATCAGAACCATTACTTCAATCACAAAAATTAACTCGGTACCGCTTTACGATATCGATTCGCAGTTTGCTGGGCGCGATGATGAAGATGGAAGCTTGGAAGGCCGCGCCATCTCGGCCGTTGAGGTTGCGGATGCGCTTTCAAATAGAGAAAATATGCTTCCTGACGAAATTTTAATGAAAAAAGAGCTTTTGGCCACTAGCCTAGAAGCTTGTAACAAACTAGATAAGCTCGAAAGAGAAGTACTCTTTAGAGTCTTCTTAAATGAAGAGCCGCTCCAAGACGTTGCAAGCTCGTTAGGCTACAGCCGCTGTCACGTATCGCGTGTAAAAAAGAAAGCTTTGGACGCCTTACTCGGTGAAGTAGCCAAATGCTACGACTCAGAACAGCTTGCCGAGTTACCACGCTTTGAGCAGATAAAGGCAGCACGCCGCCCGCTTGAGAGAAAACTGGTGCGACGCAGAAAGCCACGATCGCAGCAACGCATCGTTTCCAAACGCAGCCACGTAGCGAATGTCAGTTTGGTTACACGCACTAGTGAAATGTTGGTGGCGGTGAATAACTAAAGTTATTCTCCAACTGCAACCGAACATAATGTGCCTTTCGTAAGGGCGAGAGGTTACAAAGCGTGAATTTCTAACTCTAACCTCGTCGCCGAGTGTTTTTAGTCGTTCGGGAGAGCCCAGAGTCTTGACTAAGCGAGTCTTGGGCAATAATTTGGGCCAGCCTTAAGTCATGTTGAAAAAATCCCGATTTTTGTAAAGAAGCGCTTGGGCCATAAAGGCTAATGAGTGCTTTCTCAACCGAATATCCTCGAGGCGGTTTATAACGTGCGAGTTTCTTGCTTAGCTCCGGAATTATTTCAGTGTCTACTGCTTCCAATTGAGATTTCACTTCGCAGACGACTATGACTTTATCCGATCGTTTATAGAGCAGGTCGATTTGGAATCCGGGACTATCGCGCTCTAAGAGAGGCCCACTGTCTTCCACCTCATCCGCGAAACCGAACAATTCTGCTAAATAATATGAGTGTTTTAGGCAGAATCGCTCAAACGCAATTCCCAACCAAGGCCGCCATCGCGGTTTTACAAGTTTCTTGAAGAGACCATAGCTATCTTGTTCCTTGATCGCGTAAATGTTGGGCTTTATATATTTCAAATAGAAGGCAATGTATTCATCACTGATAATGTACTTCCTTTCTTTGGTGGACTCCTTTGATCCAAATTTACGTAATAGTCGGATAAAATCAGCTTGCTCAAGATTTGAAATTAGGCCCTTCAGTCCCCCTCCGGAATGAATCTTTGTCGCCAAAGAAATCTCAGTGAGAGTCCTCGGTCCTCCCGCCAAGGCCTTTACTATTGCCAGGTATGATCGCGCTTCTGAAAACTGCCCGTAAAATATCCGTTCGAACTCAGCAAAAAGAGCGCCTTGAGGTGAAAAGCAAAGCCTGGCTACATTCTTGTCGAACGATTGTCGAATATCGATCTCCTCAAAATATTTGGGAATACCCCCAAAGATTAGGAGGTAGTTAAGAATCTCTTCGGGGTTCCTATTTGGCAAGAAATGAACACACTCTGAAGGTTTAAGGGCAGTGAGATGCAATTCCAGATTGATGCGCCCGTAAAGAGCTTTTGAATTTAATACTTTTTTTATCATGAATGAGGCGATGGAGCCGCATAAGACTAATGTTACCCCTTGGGGCTTCCATTTATTGTCCCAGTAGTATTTAAGTAAAGAAATCAATTTAGTTCTACCAGCCGCCAACCACTGGAGCTCATCTAGAACTAAAACCAGCCTCTTTGAGCTTAGCGCTCGTTCAGTAAGATATGCTGTAAGATATGATAGAATAGACTCCCAGGTGCGAAATGACATATCGCTTAATAGCTTAT
>CAZVWV010000032.1:0-30109 GCA_964631745.1 uncultured Bdellovibrionales bacterium | reverse complement strand
AGGTGAAGTTCCCGCCTGGGACGTACAAGCCCCCGATATTTACCTGCCCGGCGGCTTACGCCAAGCGGTACAGGTAGCTCAAACACTAATGCATAACTAAAGTCTAAACGCGGCGTGGGCCGGGGTGTATCTAGCGCTACGCTTTTGCGTGGATTTGAGTCCCTGTGCGCTGCTTAAAACTCTTAGAGCGCGTCAAAACTAATTCGTTTGCCAGAACTTTTGCTAGAAATTATTTGCGGCGGGGGCTGCGCTGGGAAAACGGCTTGGGGTTGCGCATTGTCTCTGAGCAAAAATTTGACCCCATGCTATGCTGCGCTTTCGCTACTTCTTTGCTTCGTAAATTGTTAGTAATATAATCTGCGATGCCACGCCGTAGCTTACGCACACTTTATAGAGACGAATTTCGTCATTACTCTTTGGGTAGATTCTCCAAGGATCTTTTGGCTGGGTTTACTGTGGCGGCTGTGGCTTTACCGCTGGCGCTGGCGTTTGGCGTGGCCTCGGGCAGCACTGCCTCGGCCGGATTGGTCACGGCTATTCTGGCTGGACTGATTATCGGGGGGTTGTCCGGCGCGCCCTATCAGATCTCCGGGCCCACTGGCGCCATGAGCGCTATCTTAATCTTGATCTCGGCCAAATACGGTGTGCAAGGTGTCTGGGTGGCAGGATTGATGTCCGGCCTACTGCTGACTGCCATTGGGGTACTGCGCCTGGGGCGCTTTATCGCATTTATCCCCTCGCCCGTCATCACGGGTTTTACCTCCGGCATTGCGTTGATCATAGTAGTTGGCCAATTCGACAACCTAGTTGGGATGCGCACCCCCGGCACCGATTCAGCGGCGGGTAAAGTCATCGGATATTTCACATCCGGCATTAAAATTGAACCATACGCTTTAATGACGGGCCTAATGGTCATGGCTATTATGCTCTTTACGCCTAAGCGTATAAATTCAAAAGTACCAGGCTCGCTGCTTGGTATAATTGCGGCCACTATTATTACTCATCAGCTGAATTGGCCGGTTGCCGTAATCGGCGAAATCCCTGGCACTTTAATATTGGATCAACGTCTTGTCTTGCAAAGTATTGATTGGCATCTGCTTCAGCACTTAGTGGTTCCGGCACTAAGTATCACAGCCCTTGGAGCAATCGAGAGCTTACTCTGCGGCGCCGTGGCCTCGAACATGACTGGCATTCGCTTACAAGCTAACCAAGAATTAATCGCGCAGGGTATAGGTAATATAGTAATTCCGTTCTTTGGTGGCGTCCCGGCAACCGCCGCGATTGCACGTACAAGTGTGGGGATAAAATCTGGCGGCCGCACTCGCATCGTCAGCATCACGCATGCACTTGTGATACTTGCTTCGATATTTATTTTTGCGCCAATTATGTCGAAGGTCCCTCTCGCCGCACTGGCAGGTGTTTTGATTATTACGGCATGGCGAATGAATGAGTGGGAGGAGATTCATTATATCTTCAAGTATCGCCTTAAGACCGCCATGCTCACTTTTAGCATCACTATGTTGGCGACTTTTTCGCTCGACCTAACACAGGCAATTCTGATCGGCACCTTCCTCTCAGGCGCGGTATTCTTGAGCGAGATCTCTCAATTGGACGTTGATATCAAAGAGGTCGATCATGCCGCGTTACTGGCACAAGGAATCATCGCCCCACGCCAATGTCCACACATCAAAGTGGCATTTTTAACGGGACCGATCTTTTTTGCCGCCACCGGACACTTCAACGAAGCTTTGTCCAAACTGGAAAATCTCCACTGCCTAATTCTAAGTATGCGTGGTGTTCCACTACTTGATACTTCGGGCTTGCTGGCGTTGGAAGCGCTCTGCGAAAAACTAAAAAAAGACGGCGCCACCGTAATGCTTACCGGAGTACATAAGAATGTTCAAAGCATTCTCGATCAAGGAGGGTTAACTGATGTAATCGGTAAGCAGAATATTCTTTGGAGCTCAGATCAAGCTATCGTGGCAGCCGGAGAATTAGGTTGTAAGCATTGCAGTGCGCTTGGCGCTTAGCTAATACGCTTTTGAAGTTTACGTATCTGCCGCTGTAAATTTCTATTCTTTTTGGTGAGCGTATTCAGATTTTTGCTCAAAGTGCGCTTAGAACTCTCACAGCTCTGGACCTGTTCTCCAAGCGTGTTGGCGAGCTCACTGGTACATTGAGTTTGATATACAGCCTCGCAAGGCCCTCCGCGGAATTCCTGTAGGACACCCCCGTTTCCGTCGCAGGCCACAACGGCGGCGCATACGATTCCTTCCCCTTGGGCCCAAGCCGACGGGGTGACCACCAATCCAGTTATAACAAACACTAAAGCGAACAATTTCATATGGGGCATGATAACCTATCCGCCGAGGCGACTACAATGATTCCGACGAAGCTGTATCATATTGATTTGACTCAGTAATTATACGCCTGGGAAGCTATCAAATTGCCCCGCTATCTTAAGTAAATCTCCAAGGACCCCGGGAGAGGTTTCCCTATCTTCCAACCCGTCCGCCAAGATCGAACCCTGTAACTCTCCCCCTCGCCTCGACTTGTTTTCCGCAAAGAATCCATATAAACTGCGCGATTCTGATAGAGAACCTCGTTAGAGATTTAGTATAGGAGACTTAATTGTGGCAGTGACTCTAAGACTTGCGCGACATGGCACACGAAGCAGACCGTTTTATCGCGTCGTGGCGATCGAAAAAGCCGGTAAGCGCGACGGTCGTTTTATTGAACTCGTGGGAACATACGATCCCAAAACTAACCCATCAACTGTCCAACTTAAGGAGGACAAGGTCCGCAAGTGGATCGGACTTGGAGCAAAGCCGTCCAGATTAGTGCGCGGGATAATTATTAAGTCGTTCCCAGGACTAGTTGAAGAACGTGAGAAGCACGCTCTGGCAAAACTTCAAGCGGCACGTAAACGTCGAAAGGAGCGCAGCAAAGCCTCCCCTAAAAAGGCCGCAAGCAAAGCTCCGGCCAAGTAACCGCGACCTACGTATATGCTAAAGGTAGAAATCCTGACTCTATTCCCGGAGTTAATTCAGGGTTTCACTACCGCAAGCCTGATCGGAAAAGCGATTAAAAAGCAGCTGCTCGATATTCGCCTAACCCAAATTCGTGATTTTGCTTCCGCGCCGCATTTCAGTGTGGATGACACCCCCTACGGTGGCGGAGCCGGTATGGTGATGCGCCCTGAGCCGTTGGCGCTGGCGATTGAAGATGCAAAGAGCCGCCTACCCAATGCTCAGGTCGTGTTACTGGCGGCGAACGGCAAAACATTCAATCAACAACTAGCCAAGCAGTACTCATCTTGGCCAGAACTTATCTTAATTTGCGGTCGCTATGAAGGTGTAGATCAACGCATTATCGAGCTTTTTGTGGATCACGAGATCTCGATTGGAGACTACGTGCTGATGGGCGGCGAGGTCCCTGCCATGGTCGTTATCGAAGCCAGCGCCAGATTAATACCCGGCGTAATAGGAAATTCTGAATCTTTACTCGTTGAAAGTTTTGAGTCGCAAGAATGTCTCTTAGAATCCCCCCAATACACCAAACCCGCCGAATTTAGAGGTCTGGGTGTTCCCGAAGTGCTTCTCTCCGGAAATCATGCCGCCATCTCAAACTGGCGCAAACAGGCTTCTCAAAAACTCACAGATTCTAGGCGCAGCAAATGAACTCAGAGCCGTTCGATTTAAATATCATCTTGCTGCACGATAAAATGGTAGACAAACACGCCGCCAATATCACAGCATCGCTTACCCTAATTGACGTGCACGATATAGCTCGTAGCTCAAAGACGTACGGCGTCACTAATTTTTTCGTTTCGCATCCGTCTCCGACGATTAGAAAATTAGCGCGCACACTTAAGCAACATTGGGATGACGGTTTCGGCGCCACTTATAACCCCAACCGTAAGGAGGCCCTGGAGGTGCTTGATATCGTGGAAGATCTCGATGAAGCCATTCAGAAAATCGATCTTCGCGCTGGTAAATTACCCACCCTGATCGCGAGCTCCGCTAAAGCGGGCGGCGATCGCGTTTCCTTCAAAGACTTACGCACGCGCCTACAGTCCCACAATCACCCCTATCTTCTAATGCTGGGCACGGGTTGGGGCATGTCTGAGGAGCTCCTTAAACGTGCAGATCTGTTTTTAGAGCCGATTAGCGGCCCGACCCCTTATAATCACCTTTCCGTGCGATCCGCTTGTGCTATCATGCTTGATAGACTTCTCGGACGATAAGCAGGTAACCGTTCAGGAGGTGATAAAGTGAGGTGAGATCAGTTGGTTACGATGCGGTAATTCTGCCGCTTCGGAACGCGGGGTAGTTTCCGCTGGCCGCGATAAATCCGGGCAAAATATCTTCCCGGAGCTAGAATTGGTGCGCCTTGCAATTCCCCGATGCGTCTATACCCAATCCCACCTGGATGTAGTCGCGGAGTGCTGCGGCCGACGCGTGGAGCGCGCTGCCAAAATTAGTGGACTAAGAATGGTGCACGAGCCTACATTCTTGCGATTCTTTTTGGCCAAGTTTGAAAGAATATGAGCAATTTGAAGTTCTTTCTCTTTATATTTATCTCAGTCCCATTCCTTGTGATGGCTGCCATGTTTGTTCCGATATTAGGACAGCTTTTGGCTCTGTTGAATATTTTCCTAACTCTGGCGCTATTGAAGCTGCGCAAATCGCTAAAACTCGCACTAGCGGGATCTCTCGCGCTGATGCTGTTCTTTTTATTACTCAGTCAAACCGCCCAGTTCCTAGGAAAACGCAGCGATATACCGCTCTTTGTTTTCTTGACACTAGCTATTCCGTACAACTTTTTTTACGCGTTTATGATAGCGCGTGAGATATATCGTATTGCCAATCCAGAAACGGGTATTATAGAAAATTGATGCAAGGCCTGTCGCGCCGCCATGGCACACTCAAGACAGATTGAAGGGTATGCCGCAGTCTAGATAAGCGCCCCACACCGTGCTCGTTAAGAGATCGAATCAGCGCCCTTTGGGCGAGACTAGTGACTGGTCGAACCTCATGCGTATAGCAGGCCATCAACCCCTCAGTATCCCCGATCTTTGAAAGCGTTTGATAAACGGAAATCGCAAGCGACTCAGAGGGCATTCTTGGGCCCGTGACTATGTTGGACAACTTTAATGCGCGCGCGTTTTCTCGCGCTGCCTGGCCATGCTCGGCAAGGAAGCCTAACGCCAACTTTCTAATTTTGAGAGGCAAGAACTCGGAGGAAGCAACAACCACCAGCTCATTCAACCCTTCCGGAACAACGCTATTCAGAACACTAAGCGCCGTGGTACGCGCCACATCCCTACCATCATCGTCCTGGCCACTTCTTTGTAAGATTGCACGACACACTTCCACTGGATTTTGAATCTGATACGCCACACCGGTAGGCCAAAGCGCCTGCTTATCAAAAAAAGTATACTTCGATGAGCTACCAACCGAATGCAGCAAAAACTCAGCCGCCAAGAATCTATTCTCGCTATCGGCCTTCGTATCGGTGGCAACTTGTTCAAGATAAGAAAATAAGTATGTGGGGAGGTACGCGGCCAACTCTCGAATTCTGTGTAGCGCCGCGCGCTGCGCCTCAACATCGCTCCCAAGCAGTGTCTCAAGCAAAGGCTTACTTGCGCCAGGTTCCAAGCTGTTAATCACCATTTCCACGATTCTAACTTCCTATGAACGGTTATGCGCATTCTACAGCGCCGGTGATATAAGATGCCGGACTCTATCGAAATAAGACTTTAAGCAGAGGGGGTGCTACTACGGAAGTTAAGAGCGAGACGGCGATCACCACTGCGTACATCTCAGGGCTGAAGATACCGGCGGCCAATCCAAGGCTTGCGATAATTACCCCCACCTCGCCGCGCGGCACCATGCCCACACCGACAATTAAGGCGCTCTTAAAACCAAGAGCAGCTGCCCCTAATCCGCCTCCGATAACTTTGGACAGGCTAGCAAGCAGCGTTAACACTAAGACCGTACAAATGGCGTGCCAGTTTGAAAGCGCTGCTAAATCAACTTTCATCCCAGTTAGCACAAAGAAAAACGGCACAATCAACACCATGATCGGTTGAATCTGTTTCTCAAGCTGATGTTGATGTCGCGTTTCTGCAACCACCACGCCCGCCAAAAACGCTCCGATAATCGCTGCTAAGCCGATTTGCGCTGATAGGACGGCTAATCCAAGGCAGGCCGCCAATGATAACGATAGTGGAGAGAGCGGATTGATCGGAAGTTCTAAAAGATCCTCAGAGCTCTTCATGACTCGAGCACCCAACCACCCCACGATGATTACGAAAGCCAGAGCCTGGCCTACTACCAGCAGCAGACTCTTGATGTCAACTTGACCCCCGGCATTAATGGCTGTCACGACCCCCAAAAGCAACATCGCCAAGATATCATCAATGACCGCGGCACCAAGTATCACCTTACTTTCAACCCGGCCCATGACTCCCAGCTCCTGCAAGACTCTGGCGGTAATCCCGGCCGAGGTCGCCACGAAGGCCGCCGCCAAGAACATGGCCTTGGCGCTCGAAAACCCGGAAAAGTAAGCCCAGCCGGAACCGACCAGGAACGGCACGACAACGCCCAACACCCCTACAAAGGTCGCAGTTCTACCTATGCTGGTCAGATCCTTAATCTTAGTCTCAAGCCCGACCGAGAATAGCAACAAGACAGCGCCTATCTCCGATAGCAGTTCAAGCGCGCTGTCAGCAGCCACCCAGTTAAAAACCGCCGGACCGATTAAACAGCCGGCCACAATCGTTGCGCGATCTCTGCGCCAATCTGGGCCGCCAAAAAAATTATGAATATCGCAAAAAGCGCCTGGCTGTGGTCGTGCATATGGTTAGAAAACTTAAGTTCAATTCGTTAAGGACTCCGCGGCCTTCTCAGCAATTTTTGCACCGGCCTTAAGCTGTCGTTCGATGCGATGCAGACGCGAGAGCGCCTCGGCATGTAACAAGTCAACCTTAGTATGTAGATGCGATATCTCCAACTCCGCTCGCAGGTTCACATCGTACTCAATGTCGCTTCTAAGTTGCTCACGTCCCTTCTCCAAGTTTTGCGCCAATAGTACAAAAATGCTTAAAAATATGGCTTCAAGCGAGACTGCCATGGTTAGGAAAGAGAAGGGATAGGGATCAAATATCGCCAACCCCGTTATGTAACCCAAGTTCCACAAAATCCAAACCACGAAAAAAACAGCGTTCAGCACCAAGAATGATAGACTGCCGGAAAAATCAGCTATAAAAGAGACGATCGCTTGCACCCAGGACAGCTTTTCATCCATGACCACGTTAAGATTTTTAACATGGTGCCCACGCAAAATATCATCCGCGCGCCTCAGCCGCTCGCCCATAATCCGTAGGAGATCCAGCGCCGCCTGCGGATGCTCCTTAACATATTTGGTAAAATCCTCTCGAGCTAGTGAAAGCAAGACTGAGTCTTCAAGTGCCGTGGCTGATGCCGAACGCGGGCCGTGATCGAGCAGAGCTAGTTCGCCCAAGATGTCGCCCGGCTTGGCCAGCGCCAGTGCCAGTTTTACTCCAGTAGTGTCGCGAATAAAAATCTCAACACACCCTGACTGCACCAGATACAGCTCGTCGCCAGGGTCACCCACAAGAAAGACACTCTCACCCGCTTTGACATTCTCGAGTTTAAAAAGCTTGGCAACATCTGCTCTGCTCTCGTCCGGAAAGGACGAGAAAAATGAGGCGTTGGAGATCAGCTCCGATCTTTGTATCTCTTCATTTGAATTCATTAGGGAAGATCGTAACCGATTGGGTTTAATCTTTCAAATAATACTATTGCTAAAGCGCAAGGCTACCGGAGGAATAAAAGCAGCGCTCCCAGAGCTATGCGATAGTAGCCGAAGGGCTTAAGGGTCCAAGAATTTAGAAGTCGCATAAAGACTCTGATAGAAAGCACTGCCACCAAAAAGGACGTTATAAACCCTAGTGCGAATGGAAGCACATCTAAACTTGTAAGGCTGCCCGCGCTCTTTAAAAGATCATACCCCACAGCGGCGCACATGACGGGCACCGCCGCCAAGAAAGAAAATTCCGCTGCTAGTTGGCGCTCTAGCCCCAACAGCATACCACCCACAATTGTGCTGGCAGACCGGGACATGCCCGGCCAGAGCGCCAGGCACTGGAATACCCCTATTATAAAGGCAGTCCTAGTTGGTAACTCCTCAGGGGATTTAAATCTTGCGGGTTTGGCCTTACGCGACTCAACCCAGATCATCACCAGTCCTCCTAGAATTAGTGCGATGGCGACAGTTGTGGAATTAAAGAGGTAGCGCTTGATAGCGCCATGGAACAAGGCTCCTAAAACTAAGGCGGGTAGCGATACGGCCAACAGCTTTACAATACCGTTTATTCCACGAAATCCGGACTGGCCCGGCCGAAAATCCAGCAAACCCCGGAAGCGTTCAAAATAAAGCACTACAACTGCTAATATCGCTCCCAGCTGAATAAATATATCAAAAGTATCGGCCGTCGCACCTGAAAATCCCAGCAGGTGCCCCACGATAATTAGATGTCCCGTGCTGGAGACCGGAATAAATTCAGTTAATCCTTCCAAGATGCCCAAGATAATTGCGATCTCGATCATAATTATTTCTTATCCTGAATACTAATTAGGTTCACAAAGCCGTCTGGCTTTTCTATCTCATAGCTTGAGCGCTCCACCACTTTAATATCAAATCTCTCGCCGAATTTTGAATTGAAGCCCTGAAGATCTTTGTCGTAAAGAAGAACCAGGTCGCCTACTCTTAACGAATCTTTGAGTGTATCGATGCGTCTGTTAAGGTAGAAACTTACTCCATAAAATTCGTACCCAAAAGAATAAATTCGATCAGCCTTTTCGGTCTCGCTTTTAATCTGAGCCACGAAACTCTTTGGGGACCGCGCTTGGGAGAAGGCCGGAAGCACAGAGGCATTTAGCATTAGGGCTAAGAGATAGCAAACAGCTACGAGATCTCGAAGGACCAAGAGCTGCTTGGAAATCCAGAACTTCGCGAAAAGATAAAGCGTGAGCCCAGCCAGTGCTCCCGCAGTCAGAAAAAAGATCGGCGAAAATACAGTCAAATTTGACGGCAAGCCTGGGATAGAAAGCGCGCCGGTTCCATTTAAGACAAGAGTGACTAGGAGCCCTGTTGTAACGATGCAAACAAGCAGCGTCCCCCACGATACCCAGCGACTTTCGCGCTGGTCTATCTGCATTACAGCCCGAGCTACCCAGAAGCTCAGAAATGGATAAATCGGTAATAGATATACACTGCGCTTACTTGAAGGTATGGAATAGAAAACTATCAACACTAGAGTTGCGCAGAGAGCAAACATTTGAAAAGTATCGAAACTTTTTAACGAGAATCTGGCCCACCCCCACTCCCTTAACTTTCGGAAGAGAATGGGGAGGAATAATAGAGTCCACGGCAGAAGCCCTAAGAATACCGTGCCGTAAAGATAAAAAACAGAGTGGCGGTGAGGTTCATCTTCCATGGTCCCCGCAAAGCGCGCGATGTTCTCGTAATAAAACTTGGCGCCGAATTTATCCCCGGCTTCTGTAAAACCGGCCAAGTACCAGATGCCCGATAGTAAAGCCGCTGGCGCAATTAATAGAGATAGCTTGCGGGCAATCTCCAAAAACTTGTGCTTAGTTAATAAAAGATACAATCCGAAGACGCCCATAGCGAGCAATAACGCCACTGGGCCTTTCGTCAGGGTAGCCATGCAAAGTAGTAGCGGTAACAGAATCGGGTAACGCTTAAACTGATTTTCTGAGGCCTCATAGAACGAGAGAAAGGCAGCCGCTAAGGTGACGCTGAGAACTGTGTCGACGCGCGCTGATACGCCAGCGCGAAGCCACTCCGCGGATAATAAAAGAATTAGAGAGGCTAAGATCGCAAATTCTTCCCCGTACCGTCTCGAAAGGAATCTGGCGTAATAAAAAGCAAATAAAACCAGGGCTAGCGCCGCCGGCAGCCGCGACGCGTACTCATTCATGCCACCACAGACATAACTCGAAAGCGCCATCAGCCAATGCGTAAACGGGGGCTTTGAAGGCACCACTCCGCCGTAACCCGTACCGACCAGCCAATTCCCGGTGGTTAACATGGACTGCGCCACCAGCGCCTCGCGCGGTTCGCCGCGAGAGTAGAATTCTTTGCCAAGCCATGGAACAGTAAGCAAAAACGCCAAAAGGGCCGCAATCAAGGAAGCTCTCATTCCGTCAGCGTTTCACGAAACAGGGGCCGTAGACAAGTGGTTAGCGCAAAACCTTGCCGAAATCGAAGAATGTATACGGCTGCCCAAAGGCGGGGTCCTCGCGGCTTTTGGCGTTTGCCACCCAGAATTTCAGATCTTTGGGATCGTAGATCACGTTCTGGAAATTAGACGGCATAGCAACTTTTGGAATTACATCACGCATTAGAATCTCCGGCGTGAGTTTGCCTTGATTTTCTTGTAAACATTGATGCATGCGGTCTGGGTAATGTCCCCCGTACACCATATCTTTAATGGCCGGCAGATCGTTATCTTTGTCTTTTAGCTCTTGGCCAGGTTTAAAGACCAAAAATCTATCTTTATCGCGCACATACATCTCGGCTTCGCCCGTCTTTCCGTCGCTGAACATATAAATAAAGGACATATCACCTTTACTACTGCTAATAAGATGGCGTACGTCTTTTAAGCTTTTGGCCTGATTTAAAATTTCACGAAGCAGAAACACCATGGGCTTCCCGCGCATAGTTTCCCCCGCAGGGTCGCCGTACCCCATCTCGCCTAAAGTTATCCCTTCGGCATTCATGCCCGACACCGCACCAACAAAACCCACCCACCCGATATTGACGTTAGGTATGCCGCGCTCCGGATAGCTCACTGTAAGCAAGGGATACTCGTGCAGCTTAGATACGCGGTGGAGCCCCCAATCAAGCACGCGCACCACATACATCTTGCCATCACTCGTAGCGCTGGCGCGCATCATGAAGTTACTACAAGTCGTGCTGAGATCGCCGTTCATCATCATCTTCACGACCTCTTTCACATGCTTCTTACCGCCCCACTCGGTCACCGAGGGCAAAGCGTGAATGCCGTGAATTACATGAAGCGGCATGCGAGAGCCATGCGCCAGGCCATGCATCTCCTCTACAAACTCATCCGCCAAATAAGGGCGTATGCGCTCATAGGCCTCGTCGAAAAGCTCTTCGAAGTGGTACTTAGATAGCAGCTTTTTGTACATGTAATTAAAGTTATCTTGGATCTCTTTTTGCAAAAGCTTCCCGTGTTGGTATCCCCGTTCGTAGGCGGAGCCTTTAAGATAGAGTACGCGAATGGCGCCGTTCTCGGTCCATTCCAGCCGAGCTTTGCTAACAATCTTAGACTCCTGGTCCATATTGTCGATAAGGTCGCTTCGCAAAAGCACGTGCCATGGATCTACTTTTAGGACGCCGCAGCCGGTCAGGGCTGGAAGCGCCGATAAGGAGAGGGTCTTAAGAAAGGTTCTTCTTCGCATATACCTTTATTATCGCCCAAAAATTCAGTTTGGCTAAATGAAATCATTCGGAAAAAAGCGTTCCTTACAGGCCCGCGTATGAATTCTTTAGAGCCGTTTTATTAAGGGTCCTTCCATAACTTCCGATTCCGTAGATTGGGGAGATTTGCTATGCGGTACCATCTTGGAATCACACTACTTTTAACAGCACTCTTGGGAGCAAACCCGGCTGAAGCCAAGACTATAAAGATTACGGCTATAGATGCCGTAGAGGCGGCGGATAACGCGGTCACGGGCACTGCCTCGATAGATGCTCAACAAGGCTTTTGTGGCAGCGGAGACGACGCCCAGGCTGAGCCGTTTACGGATACATTGCTTAGAATAACTCTACATAACGAGCTGTCGTATAATGTAACTTTTACTCGGGTCAAATTCGTGATACCCGGCGCTTCCGCCTCGGGCCGCACTGTAAGAACCAAGCGCTTCGCGCTAGTAAGAAGCGGAAACGTGCCGCCTTATGATACTGAAGATACTAAGCTTTACGCGCTCTTTATGGACGCGCGAAGTGGAAGCAAGGCATTTGCGGGAGAGACCCAAACGCTGGCCTCCAGCCGCTACGGATTTAAGAACGTCACCGTGCAGCTTAGCGGCAAAACCGCTGCTGGCAGAAAGATCAGCATCAGCGCAAAAACGGCGCTCAGTTTCGATGATTTCGATATGTGCGGGTAGTGCACACAATCCTCTAAAAAAAACTTGGGCAAATTGCGTAAGTCGCCGGGGCCAAGGGCATATATTCGAAGCGCGGGCGTCCCCGCCGTCCGCCAAGGACATAAATAACCACTTCTTCTCGAGTACCCCCACCACTACCCCCCCAAATAAGCCGCGCGCACGCGCTCGTCCTGAGCCAGCACTTTGCCCTGGCCCTCAATCAACACCCGGCCTACTTCTATCACGTAGGCGCGCGTTGATATCGCCAAGGCTAAGTTGGCGTTTTGTTCAACCAATAACATCGTCATGCCTTGCTTGTTTAGTTGCACGAGGGTCTCAAAGATCTTCTGCACCAAAATCGGTGCTATTCCCATTGAGGGTTCATCCAACAACAATAATTTGGGCCGGCTCATTAGGGCTCGCCCTATGGCTAACATCTGTTGCTCGCCGCCGGATAATGTTCCTGCCAACTGCCTTTTCCGTTCTGCCAGAACGGGGAACAATGAGTAAACTCTCTCGAAATCTTGCGAAATCTCCTGCCCTCGTCGCACTAGCGCTCCCATCTCAAGATTTTCAAGCACGGTTAACCCTGGGAATACGCGTCTGCCCTCGGGCACGTGCGCCAAGCCCATGCTGGGAAGCTTGTAAGCGGGCAAACTGTTTAACTCGCGCCCCTCAAACAAAATCTCTCCGGAATTTATGCGCATCAGCCGCGAGATACACATCAAGGTGGTGGTCTTACCCGCGCCGTTTGCGCCAATTACAGACACCATCTCACCGGTATCTACTCGCAAACTAAGATCATGCAAAACTGAGATCGCGCCGTAGCTCGCATTTATTCTCCGAAGCTCTAAGCTCAAGCAGCCTCCTTGCCGAGGTACGCTTCAATCACGCGCGCATTCCCCTGAATCTCTACGGGTGTGCCTTCTGCGATCTTGTTGCCGTAATCAAGCACGACCACGCGATCAGAGATAGACATGACTACTTTCATGTGGTGCTCAATCAAGACTACGGTAACTCCGCGCTCACGAATACGTTGTACCAGCTTAATTAGATCATCTAACTCGACCGGGTTCATGCCGGCTGCCGGTTCATCCAAAAGAATAAGTTTAGGATCGCAGGCCAGCGCTCGGGCAATCTCCAGGCGTCTGGCGTGTCCGTAAGAAAGCGAGTTGGCGCGTGATCTCTCGAAACCTGCGAGGCCCACAAAATTTAGAAGCTCAAATGCCCGCTCTCGTTTTATCGTCTCGCGCCTAGTAAATCCTGGTAATCGCAGGGCCCCTGACAGGACCTGCAAGGCAGCCCTTGCTTCGAGCGGAATCAAGATATTTTCTAAGGCGGTCATCTGCGGAAACAGCCGGATATTCTGAAATGTTCTGGCGATTCCGCGCTGCGAGGTAATATGCGGCGCGCGCCGATTTTCGCGCCAGATTGAGATTGTCCCGAGCGTGCCGCAACAAACTCCAAGAAGTGCGGGCAGCAAACCATCCCCAAGAAAGGTAGAAGCGATCACGCGCAAGAGGTCGCTGGCCGCCTTTCCCCACGGGAACGGCTCAAGATAGAGATAGTTTGCGACGATTACCGCCTCCCAAATGGATTGAGCGTTCGAGCCGATTAAACATATAAACCCCAAAGAGAGCCCGGCGAAAAGCGAAAGCAGGAGCTGCCTAGAAGTAAATCGACTTAGAAGGTTTTGCCCCAGAAAAAAAACGCTGCCTTCGGTGGGAGCATAGACACCGCTCACCGCGTTAAACAAAGTAGTCTTACCCGCGCCGTTTGGTCCAATCACCGCTACTATCTCGCCTGGCTCGATTGCAAACGAGACGCTATTGACTGCCGTAAGGCCGCCAAAGCGCACGCTCACGTTTTTAAGCTCTAACACACTCATGAGCGCTGCAGCTCCGAGCGAATGCGTTTTGACGAGAGTAGCCCTTCAGGGCGATACCGCATCATTAAGACAAGCGCTAAACCAAAGATCATGAACTTCCAATTATTGGGCGAGAAAAAAACTGAGCCGCTACTCTGTATACCCATGCGCGCTAAGGCCTCAGAGATTTTTACTAGCACAATCGAATTAAAGCCCACCATTATTAGGGAGCCAAGCAGTACACCGGAGATGTTCCCCATGCCGCCCACAATTACGATACATAGCGCGATAATCGAGACCTGAAAGTCATAGTTCCCGGGCTCGCCACTTGAGCCCAGAAAGCTCGCCCATAAAGCACCAGACACCGCAGCTAAAGCAGCCCCAAATGCAAACGAAAGAAGTTTAGCCTTGGCTACATCTACCCCCATGGCGCGCGCTGCCAGCTCGTCTTCACGAACAGCCATCCAACTTCTGCCTACGGGGCTACGCTCAAGATTTCCGATAACAAAAACAGCCAGGGCTAAAATTATGAGGAACAGAAAATAACTTGGGAGATAGCTATCTTGACTAAGAGTGAGACCAAAGATAGCCGGTGCCGGTAAGGGGTTAATTCCTTGAGTGCCTTTCGTAATTGTTTCTAAGTTACGCAAACTGTTCTGCACGATCTCGCCAAAGCCAAGCGTAACAATTGCCAGATAATCCCCGCGCAATCGCAACGTCGGAAAACCGAGCAATATCCCGGCGCCAAACCCCATTAGCGCGCTCAATGCCAACGCCAGAAGGAACCCGCACTGAAACGGATAAATATCACAAGTTAAGATAGCAAAGGTGTAACTGCCTATGGCCATAAAGCCCGCTGCGCCCAAGTTCAGCAAGCCCGTGTACCCGGTGATTAGATTTACGCTGAGCCCCAACACGGCAAAGATAAATATCGTCCGAAATGAATCCGCAATGCGGTAGTTCTGAGGCAAAAGCGCATCGAGTAACGGAAGTATGGCAAAGCCCATCAGAAACACCCACTCTAAGCGCACCTTGCGAGAAGCCATCACACCTTCTCCCTGAGTCGCGCGCCCAAAAGACCAGAGGGCCTAAAGACCAGTACTACTATCAAGACCCCAAACACCACGGCATTGGTCCACATGGTTGCCACGTATTGATCACTTAATGCGCGAAAGACTCCGATGATGAGTCCGCCCAGCACCGCGCCGGGCAAGTTTCCGATGCCGCCCAGAACTGCCGCGGTGAATGCATCCATTCCGATGCGATACCCCATCTGAAACGAGACTGAATTGTTATAGAGCGCGTACACTACAGCGGCCACGCCGCCCAGCATTCCTCCAACTGCGAAGCAGAGACTCACGACTCGGTTTACATTGATTCCCATTAGCTGTGCCGCCAGCGGGTCCTGCGCTACGGCGCGCATGGCCTTTCCTTGTGAGGTAAACTTTACCCACCAGGTTAGCACCAGCATACTTGGAACCGTTATCAGAAACACAATTAAATCTCTTGGTGTGAATTGAATTACAGAATCGCCCAATAAATTACTGGCGCCAAGCAGGGCAGGAAAATCTTTAGGAGAAGCTGCGGCAACGCCGCCGCCAAAAACCTGCATTGGAAGGCCGCCCCAGAAAAGACCGATATTAATAAAGATAAACGAAACTCCGATGGCAGAGACAAGCGCCGAAAGCTTTGAAGCGCCCCGCAGCGGTTTGTAGGCGAACCTATCCACTAAGACGTTCAGCCCGGCGCAAAAGGCAGGCACCCCCGCAAACAGAATTAGCAGTACGCCCAGAAGGCCAAGGGTGCTTAAATGAGCCGGATCAACGCCTAACAACCCCAGCAATGTCAGTGCCAAAAAGGCCCCCAACATCACCAGGTCACCGTGTGCAAAGTTAATAAGCTCTACGATTCCGTAAACCAGGGTGTAACCGAGCGCGATCAGAGCGATGATCATTCCGTTAGAGAGGCCCGTGATCAACTGCTGAAGAAGTAGCTCCGAATCGGACATTTCAAATTAGCCTAAGATCTTCACAAACTCGAATTTACCGCCCTTAACAGTGTTACCGCTCATGACGACCAAACTCGTGTCCCCGTTTTTATCGAAGGACCAATCGCCAAGTGCGCCGCCGACATTCGCTGTTTCCGAGACAGCCTTTAGAATTTCGGCCCGATCTTTCTTGCCAGCGCGGGTGATGGCAGTTAAGGCAACTTTCCCGGCCTCGTAGCCATACACCGCGTAAGCCTCGGGCTCAGCATTGAAGCGTTTCTTATAGTTCTCATAAAAAGTCTTGCCCCTCCCCGTAAGCTGGCTACCTGGCAGGCCACCAAAAGTAATAAACGTATTCCCTTCTAAGTTTGTCGCCCCTGCAGATTCAATAAAGGCAGTTTCGAAGCAACCATCCGGCACCATGACTTTTCCGAGGTAGCCCGACGAACGCAGGTCTTTTACAAACTGCCCGGCATTGGTCTGCGTCAGACCCCCAAAAAACACCAAGTCCGGATTGGTTTGGCGGATCTTTGTCGCCAGCGATCTATAGTTCGAAGCTTTGGGATCAATCTGCTCAATGCCAACAATATTCAAGCCCACAGTGGGCGCGGTCTTTTTATAAACTGAGGCGATACCTTTCCCGTAAAGTTCGCCATCATGGGTAAGAAACACGCGTTTGGCTCCGAGCTCGACTGACCATTTGGCCGCTACTTGGCCCTGAATATCATCGGCTGGAACGACCCTGAAAAATGACGGCTTTCCGGTTGGCTGATAGATGCGGGGTTCGTTGGGCTCTCCGGTGCCAGGTTTTGTGAGCCCTGGCCAAGTAGCCGCGGGGCTAATCTGCACCAAACCGGCCTGATTTAGTTTGGGCATAGAGATCTTGGCCGCCCCGGAGTTGTATGGTCCGATGTACGCCATCACATCTGGGTCCTTCACGGCTTTATCGGCATTCTGTGCCTCGAGCGCCGGGTCCCAATTGCCACGCTCCGGCGAGGCGTCGTCCCAATCCAAAAGCTCAATTTTGAAATTCCCGACCTTGTTCCCCGCTTCTTCAATAGCGAGTCGTATGCCGTTCACTAATGAACTTGTTTGAGCGTTGGAACTTCCCGTGCGCGGGAAACTACTGACTAGTTTGATAACATCGGAGTCGGCCAGAGCCGTGAAAGCGGTCAGAAATAAAAGGGAGCAGATGGAAAATAGGATTCTCATAGGAATGGCGCCTTAATCTAATCAAACAGGTGATAGCAGACCAGTCAATCTTGCCGCGTTCTCACCTAACTGTAAAGGTTGCCCCATTTGCGGAATCCGGAACCGGCTCGCTTTTATCTGTCTCCCGCCTATTGAGCTCTAAGTCATTATGCCTTATAAATTGCTGCTAGATGGAAGCATGGAGTCTAAACAAAAGTCGCGAGCTGTATAATATTGCAAACTGGGGCGATGGGTACTTCCACGTCAACAGCCAGGGTAATATCGCCGTGCGCCCAGAACGTAATGGGCTCGAAGTAGACCTGCACAAGCTGGTTCAATCCCTGGTTGAGCGCGGCATTAAGCCGCCGGTTTTGATCCGCTTTGATGGAATCCTGAGAAACCGGGTCAGCCGCTTCGCCAAGGCGTTCTCGACCGCCATCAGCGAGTCAAACTACGGCGGTACCTATAAAGGCGTGTTCCCTATCAAGGTCAATCAACAGCGCCATGTGGTCGATACCATACGGCTTGCCGGTCGGGATACAAATCTGGGGCTTGAAGTCGGTTCAAAGCCGGAACTAATAGCCGTGCTCGCCATTCATGATAACCCGGGCGGTCTATTGCTGTGTAACGGCTATAAAGACGACGAATATATAGAGCTAGCGCTGATGGGCCGGAAAATTGGCCGCCGCGCTATCGTGATAATTGAGCAGTTCTATGAGCTCAATCAGATCCTAGAGCAATCCGCCAAGGTCGGGGTTGAGGCCGAAATAGGAATCCGCATGAAGCCCTCATCGAAAGGCAGCGGCCATTGGGAAGACTCATCCGGGGATAAAGCCAAATTCGGGCTTACGATTCCTGAGATTGTGGCCGTGATTGAGCGCTTGAAATCAGAGGGAAAACTACACTGGCTTAAGCTTTTGCATTTTCATATCGGTAGCCAAATCACTTCGATTGCAGCTATCAAGCGCGCCTTGCGCGAAGCCAGCCGCATGTACTCCGAGATCGCAAAGCTTGCACCCTCGCTCTGTTTTTTTGACGCCGGCGGCGGATTGGGTGTGGATTATGATGGTTCACGCACCAGCTCTGACTCTTCCATGAATTACAGCATCGAAGAGTATGCGCGCGATGTTATTGACGCCGTGGGACACGCCTGCACGGAAGCCGGGTTGGCCCATCCTGATATTGTCACGGAATCCGGACGCGCATTAACCGCCCACCACGCTATTTTGATAACGCAGGTGATGGATGTAGCCTGGACTCCTGGGAACAGCACCTTTCTTGAAGCGCCAGTAAGTGATCACGAGGTGCTCCATAAGATTTACGCCATGTTTAATGACCTCTCGGTCAAGAACTGCCACGAGACTTTGAATGATGCCTTGGCCATCAAAGATGACGTGCTGGATCGATTTAATCAGGGTGATCTGAATCTGATCGAACGCGCCTATGCCGATAAAGCCATCTGGCTCACTATCGCAAAGATTAAATCTCTAGCGGCAAACCTGCGGCAGATTCCGGAAGATCTACAACGTCTGAACGATGAGTTCAGAGATCTATATTTTTGCAACTTCTCCGTTTTTCAAAGCACGCCTGATTCTTGGGCCATCGATCAGCTTTTTCCGATTGCGCCTATCCACCGGCTTAACGAGCACCCCAGCCGTGAAGCCTCGTTGGCTGACGCCTGTTGCGACAACGAAGGGCGCATCGATCACTTTATCGATCTGCGCGATGTTAAGAGCTACGTGCATCTGCACCCATTCAAAAAGAACGAACCGTACTATTTGGGGATTTTCCTGGTGGGCGCTTACCAGGAAGTTTTAGGAGACTTGTACAACCTCTACGGAGACACCCACGCCATCCATGTTGATCTAAAAGCTGAACAAGACGGCAGCACAAGAATAGAGCTTACCCATCTGGTTGAAGGTGATACAGTGCGTGAAATCTTAGAGTATCTGGAATACGACGCCCCTGAGTTGGTTGAAAAGTTTAGGGTAGCAACCGAGCGCAGCGCCCGCGAGGGGCAGATAACGCACGAACAGGGCGCCAAACTTCAGAAACGTGTTAAGGAAGCTTTGGATAGTTCTACTTATTTGGATCTATAAGAGAGCTCAGATTCGCTATTGCTCTATGGTAACGGTAACAAAATTAATTTGGCTAGCCGTTAACATTTGAATAATCTGCTCAAAATTCAGATTCTGGACCTTTTAGGGGAGTCATAGATGCCATCTTCTTTGTTGTCCCACTCAACAAAACTGCTTCCGCCTAACCTAAGCAGCAGGTCGCTCTCAACCTTGTCCGCAAAATACGCCCGTAGCGCCTTTATTACGATTGCTTTCTGAGTGGTGCCCTCGTTGACCGATACGATTCGTAATCCTTCGTCGATCTCGGGCACATCGCTAAAGTCAAAGCTGACCTTTTTTGATTTCATGTAAACTATATTACTTTAGAACTATCTAGCTGTCACACTAGGCCGCCCTAACCCCAACCCCAAGCTGATGCCACTGGCTGGCACTTAAGTGTTTTTTGCCAAAAGATAGCTGGAATTGGGTGACGGCGGCGGCCGCACCCGCTCCATCGTATTCGTGCCCGCCCCTTTAAGTTGACCTCACGTCAATCAGAACCTAAGATATCCGCGATTTTGGAGATCGTTCATGCCTAAATGGTTAGTTAAAGTGGCTCCGGCTATTAGACACTACCATATTCTAATTCAGGCCCCCCATAGCAAGGCTGACGAATTTGGCACCTTGAGTGGGGGCCATCAACTAATATTGCAATCTATAGATAGCATTAATGAGCCAATATTGTAATCTTTAGATTGCAATGAATACTATACCGATTCACTGCTGTCCGGTAAGACATTGTAATTTGGGTCTTTAACCACGGAGGCCACGGGGAACACGGAGAAAATATTGAGAATTTCTCTCTCCGTGACCTCCGTGTTCTCCGTGGTTAAATTCAAATCGCGGAAACTACAAATTCCTGTTTTCCCTTTTTAAATCAAGAACTTACGGCATCACCGCCACCTTTCTACCGGACACGCATGATACCGATTATGTGCTAATCTTAGGTCGACCGCCTCCGCATTCTTAACTTGAATTTTGAACCTTCTATGGTGGCACTAAACCAAAAAGCAGTAACGTCTAATCCTGAAAATGATGTTATCTCTCGGGACCGCTCCCATGCAAAAACCACCGCCGCTTCTGGCAGCTTTGGCGACCGGTGTCGCGCTATTGTCGTGCGCCATTATCAATTGTTAGGGCTCCTGGCGCTGCCTTTTTCTTTTACGCCTCGATCAGCTTTTGGAGCAGACACCTCCAATACCCAAACACAAACGCAGTTGCTCGTGAATGACCTACTCAACCAGCGCACGGACTGGGAGAAGAAAAGAAAACTCTTCGCAAACGAAAATGCAGCCCTTGAGGAGTGTGAGTTTCAGATCGCCCGAATCGAGCATGCCTTGGGGGAGCTCCCCGACAGCATTTTTAAGCGCGCCTCTCTGAGCCGCGATTTAGCTAGAGATGCGTTTGAAGAACTTGCTAAGAATGGATCGGCGCGTAATTTGCTGGCATATGGCGAAACCTGTTTCAGTCCGCGTCAAGCTGGAGAAAGCTTTGAAAAGGCTCTCAGGAGTGACCCATCTAATCTCAGGGCCACCATGCACGTGATTGAGTATCAGCATCAACTGATTGTTGATGATATTGATCACCGAGGTAGCGATCCAGTTTTGCGATATACAAAGATTGAAGAGCTTTGTGAGGGACTGCCCGATCAGGCCACGCTCAGCGGCAATCCTGCTCAAATCGGAAACGAAATTGCGATCGGCAACGAACTACAGCGCGTTAATCCCAAGCTAGATGCCGCAAAATATAAGGCCATGGCGGTATTGGCCCTGGCCGGTCTTGGTGAGAGCGACGCAGACTTTAAGTTACGCACAAAAGCAGTCTTCGAACTAAATCTCTTACTAGAACAGCGTCCAGATGACTATGGCCTGCACTTCTTAGAGGCGGCTCTAAAATTTAGCATGTGGCGGAGCTACGCTGCCTTACAAGACCCCGATATTTTTGATGACATCATTGAGCACTGCGCTTATTTGGAACATCAAGAGCAGTTACTCTCCGACGTGGAGACACATTGTATGATAGGGCTCGAAATTCTCAGACAGGTCGATCGGCAAACATATGATCTGCTGTCCGGTAAGTTCGATCCAAATACTCGCCGGATCAATAAGGATTTTAATTGGCTCTCGGCAGATGCTGACCCGAGCGGTCAGGGCCCCAATCAAGCGCGCTGCGCATATTTAGCTGGAATATTCTTCTCAGATGCAACCTTTGGTTCAGGTGCGTTGTTTGGGCTCAACTTTCGGTTACGTTATGATAGTTTCAATCAGTTACTCGATAATCCCTCGGCCTTGCTTGCCATGTCGGTTGGCCCGGGTTTTTCGCTGCTAACAGAGTATCCTTTCGACGAAAACGACCCGTGGAGTGCCAGCAATGGCACCATAGAAAATCGGCCAGTTGACAACCAACAACACAAAAGTCATCTAGCCGTTCATAAAGTCGTGGGCTCTTTGCGCACCCGCAAATTTATTTTACCCAATGGTCACATTATTGCAGTAGAGCTAACCGGCTCCAAAGAAGACCCAAGGCCCGTGATCGACTACTTAGTTGCCCAGGAGACACATTTTGGAGCGAGTATACCTGAACCAACTAAAATTCGTGGAATGCGCGCAACAGCGCGGGTTGTGCAAGCGGCTGAAGGGCGCGCCGAGGGACAAACTTTACTTGGAGAGCCGCAAATCGAAGTTGCGGTGCTGCTGCCTGCGGGCCTTGCACTTGAAAGATGTGTGCTTCAGGCCACTGCCACTTCCCATAGAAACGGGGAAGGCGGGCCACCGGTTCTCTTAAGCCAAAGCCGCGCCGACGGCCTCGCCCTCGCAACTGGTTGTATTGCCAAAATAGTCGCCGGAGTTCAGGAGCGCCAATCTCCCCGGTTCGCGTCAGGCTGGCTCTTAAACACCCTCTAGCATATTATGAAAAACATGCTGCACATCATCGTCCTCTTCTAGGGCATCTAATAGCTCGCGAATTTCGTTTTCTTGCTCTGGGGTAACCTGTACGGTTGATGCGGGGACCTGTTCGCTTCCGGCGCTTAGTACTTCTAGCTTTCGGTTCTCTAGTTCACGCTGCATGGCGCCGAATTGATTGAAGTCTGCGTAGATATGCAGATCCTCATCTACCTGCTCCATCTCTTCTAATCCGCAATCAATCAGCGCGAGCTCAAGCTCGTCTAACGCTCCGGCGGGCGCTTTGACTTTAAAAACTCCTAGGCGACGGAAGAGATAATCCAGCGCACCAGCCGACGACATGGATCCGTTATGACTGCCTAAAATTGAGCGCACATTGGCTACCGTCCTAGTGGGATTGTCTGTGGCAGTTGTGATAAACAAGGCTACCCCGTGCGGCGCGTAACCTGAATAAAAGACCTCGTGCAGGTCCGCCTCCTCTTTGCCCGAGGCGCGCTTAACGGCGGCCTCTATGCGGTCTTTTGGCATATTAAGGCTTCGGGCGGTTTGGATCGCGGCCCGTAAACGAGGGTTTCCTCCCGGATCGGAGCCGCCTAACTTGATGGCAATGGAGATCTCTTTCCCAACCTTTGTAAAGGCTTTGGCGTTTTTCGCCCAGCGGGCGAACATGCGATCTTTTCGTTTTTCAAAAATTCTTCCCATATTATCTTTCGGTCATGATTGGTGGTTAGGATATGATCTTTACACAAAGAATCAAGTGCTAGCCCATAGCGTGTTGCTTTACAGCCACGTTAGCAAGCAGGCGCAACTTACGATTGATGCGCTCTTTTATGATGTCTTTATAGCGGTTGGGATTATAGATGCCCATCATGACTACATCTGTGTCCTCCGGAGAGATCTCCCCGCCGACTCGCAGGTCCCCCACTCCCAACATGCGCTGCAATATATTGCAGTCAATTTCTAACCCTCTAATATGCAAGTAGCGCAGCCGCACCGTACGCAGGGTAAAGGCGACCAAACCCTCAATCTCTAAGATATAGTCCTCACAAAGAACATACTTCCGATTTAAAAGCTTGTGGATCAAGGCCGCCCCCAGAACTAACGGCAAGATACCCATGGCCGGCAACGATAGACCGACATCGAATCCAAAAGCGCTTCCAAGGAAATAATGTTCGACTGTGTCGGGGAATCTCGCAAAAGAGTCGTAAGTCACCCATAGAGACAAAAGAAATAGCGCTAGTAAATGAAGCTGACTAATTATACTTGGACGAATAATGATATTTGTCGATCTTGAAGTTTCGCGCCTTAGCATGCGCTTAAGGTGCCTTCGCCGCGCGCGTTTATTACTTAATTTGATTCTTTCACCAGTGAAGGTGGTATCGGGAAAGGCTTCCGCAAACTCAGCGTTATTTGATCCTTTGCTACGATTTGACACTTGTCCATTATAGCCCGCAAGCCATCGCAATTCAAATCAAATCGTCGTTTGAACCTCTTTCACCCTGGCCCAGAATTCGGACCCAAAATTCATTCGTTGGATAGGCGCCGCTCGCCTAGCATATCGGCGCAGTCCTCAATCAGCCACGATACGCGGCGCTCTCTCTCGCCTAGCTCAGATAAAATGCATGAAGCTTGATAAATGAGAATGCGAGCCGTGTCTCTGGCAGAGCTGCCGGCCGTGCCCGATCTTGATAAGGCAGGCCGTGATAACGACGACTTCGACAACCCCGGCCTTAACAAAGCAACAACTTGACTCCCCCTATTGCTTTGGCCAAATCCACCCCTAACGTCCAAAACGGTACCAGAGCCCACACGTTTGTGCGTTGGGGCCGCTGACTTATTAAAGGTATAGATCTTTGCCGTCACTCTCTTGGTTTAAATTATTTAAAGTTAAAAAGCAACAAATTCTTCGAGGACACTTAAAGAAAAATCCTGGTTACTTACGAAAACATTTTCTCAGCGCTGGCGTCGCAGCGGAATCACATTGGATGCGAGATGAACTTCTTGCGAAGGCTCCGGAACAGAGAATTCATGGGTTAAGCTGTTGTCCGATCGGTAACGACTGCGGGAAAGCACACTACATAATTCGTTATAAGCTGCTTGCGAAGCCTGTTGCTGCGCGCGCAACCGGACTAGCTCCTGGCTCAAAATTGCGGCCTTAACAAAATCGCCACGATCGGCGGCGCGCACAAGATCTTTTTGCTTAATATGCACAGCTGCCTCACTGCTACGCCACTTTTCATTAAAGCCATCCCTCAAAACCAGCGCAAGCTGCGATGCTCTGGCAACGTTAGTCTCTTCAATGCACGGCACGAGCTTCTCTAGCAGCTCACCAGTGACTTCACGCCATTCCGCCATCTGCAATTCCGCAATTTCTTGTTTAGGCGAACTAGGGCCGCGCGCCATTTTTTTATAAAAACCTAAGGCCTTCCTGGTTTTTTGGCGTAACATTGAGAGACGTGTTCGTATTCCTTCGTGATCCATAGCTGGGTCGGAAATATATCAGCAAGTTAGCACAAAGATCAAAAATAAAGTCGAGATTTGTGCAGCATATATTTGCCGACAAATATCTGGGCTGGCACCCCTACTAGTCCAAGATTCAAACAGTCGGTCAAAACTCCGGCAAGTTTTGCCGGTAAAAAAATCCACAATCGAGCCATTTCAACAAGATACCATCGTTATCCACTGGCATAGCGCTTGCTATTATTGACTATGTACGCCCCAGAAAGGGTAGGAACCTGCGATCTTTGCCGGTTCCTATTAAGGTGTACTTACGGAGTTTGGACAAACATAGCTGGTACCTCCTTGAACCTTACACACACACGATCCTAATACCAGCTGTGAAAGTTTAAAACCTGTAAGAAGGTAGTGGGGCCAAAGGCATTTCACTCAAGTAGCGAGTGCCAATGGCCAGCTAAGTGAGAGCTCATGAACTAGCGAGGTACATAAGCTCTGCCTAGTAGGCCAACCAAAGCGAGACTTTGGTTGGCTTTTTTTATTTGTGGGCCGATGAAAATTCCTGCTTAGGCAAAGTCTCACGCTTCAACCAGATGTACTTCCCCCACTCTCCGGCGCTTTTGAAGTAATTGGTAATTTCGGTCGAGAGGCCTTTCAGATCTCGTTTCTTTAAAATCACATCGTTAATCGGACTGCCCAAGAGCCGCGACTGCTCAATAGCTACCAATTCAATCTGGCCTTTATTCGAGTAAAAGTAGGCCGAGAATGGATTACCGATAGGGACGCCCACTACTGTCGGATGTGACCTGCTCTTTTCATAGATCATCTCAACCATGCCCCTGGTCGAACGCGCCTCTGATACGAAGGGGCCGGAGATGACTGTCCCGAGCCCATACACGCATCCCAAAATTAGCGAAAGCTTCGCAGCTTTCAACGGATTGAAATCTAATCTCGTCCAAAAGTAACCGACACACAGGGCCAAACCGCCCAAGCATGGCAAGATGTACAAGGGCGTTATCTGGCGCGCGGCCGAGAAAAACAGGGCTGGGAATAAGGCCCAAGCAAAACATAACATCAAGGCCGGATTTCGCTCCTGCCAAATGCCTTTCCATACTTGCAGATATCTCCTAAGTGTCGTCAACAAAATTATGCTCCACGGGATTGAAAGCGCGATCATTAAAACCAAGGCCGAGCCTCGCGGATAGACATGTCCACTACCGTATTTGTCTTGGTAATTCCGGGTGACAAAGCGCAAGAAATTTTCGTTCATAAAAAAATATTTGAGGAATCCCGGCTGCGCTCTTTCAGCCAGATAAAACCACGGCAATATTATGGCGCCTAATATCAGAGCTCCTTTAAACCAGCTAACTTTAAAGAGCCACTTAAAATCTCGCTGAATCAACGACCACAAAAAAATAGTTCCGCCACAAAGTACCAAGGCTAGCGGACCCTTAGTGAGAAATCCTAAAGCTAGTCCAATAAAGAATAGGTACTGCGACCAAGTCCCGCCTTTATTAGTAATAATACAGTAAAAACCCAACAGACTTGCCCCCATAAAGGCTGCCACAGTCATGTCTAGCATCACTACACTACTGGTCACGAAGATCACCAACATACTTTGAAATGCGAGCACACTAATTAAGGCGGTCCGTTTCCCAAAAGCCAGCAATCCAAAATAATAAACGATAACGCCTAAAAGCAGCGCCGAGAGAAAACTGGGTAAGCGCGCAGCCCAGGCATTCATGCCGAATGTCTTTAGTGACGCACTTCCAAGCCAGAAATATAAAGGTGGCTTACCCATATAGGGCACCCAGCCTTCCTGGCGAAGCGGCATATGCGGAGTTACATAATCTCCGGTTTCAAGCATGTACTTACTAATCGAAGCGTAACGTCCTTCGGTGGTGTCAACGATATCAGGGTACCCCATCGAGACCAGGCGGATCACGACGACTAATAGCAACGTCAAAATCGCCCATTTTTCAACCCGAGCCGTGTCAACAAGATTTGCCATAATTTTATTTCAACCGTAACTTTAACTGGTTTAAGAGCATATGCGGCAGTGACATCCTCCGCCCCTTTGAAATTATTGCCGGGCTTTCATTTAAACATCTTTTGAATGAACTAGTGAGCGCTTGCTCATCTAAACCACCTTCAATAAGACTTGCAAATTTCCCCACGCGTTGCTCCTCGCCTGCTTGGGGCCAAGGATCTGTCCCGGCTAGCACCCGCCGATTTTGAAAAATCCTCGGCCTTGGTAGTGCATGCGCTCTTAAGGCCGAGTCAGCAAGAAAAATAGAATCACCGAACTCTCGCACCAACTCCGTTAAGACTTTGGCGCGCGCAAAAGTCCACTTGCCTGGCGAATAAGGTAAGACCGGCACGGCGCCAGCGAGTAAGACCGCCTCTACCGTAGCGCGGGCACTCAGTCCCTGTGGCATCTGCGCCGATGATGAGAGCGCCAGGACCTCCAATCTCTCGTGAGTGACGATCTGCCGACCTGAAACCAACCAAAGCTTCTCTCCGGCGCTGCCCTGCACCGCAATCCAAGCGCTATCAGAGGATTTGCTGAAAATAAAACTAGGAACCGAAACGCTCTGGTCTTGGACACTGTGAAAATAGTGTTCCGTGCTCCGTTCAGTGAGACAGAGAATCTTCTCAGCCTCTGGAGCAAGCAAATTCAAATTCGAGTAGGCCGACCGGAAGAACTCTTCGAAGTTGAACTGGGGATAAATATGAACATGCGTGTCGCAAATCAGCACCTGCCCAGGGTACAACACTTATTAGATTTCAAAAAGAGCGTGCGCTTTCCTTGATCGAAGCGAGTTATTGGCCTATCTTACAGCTGATGTCTGCCACAACCCAATTATGTGAGATTCAGCCCGGGAGCACGGTCTTAGTTACCGGAGCCACCGGATTTACTGGGGCATACTTAGTGAAGAAGCTAGTCGCTAGGGGGTTAAACGTTCGCGCCATCGCGCGAGATAAAGCTAAGCTGGGAGAGCTCTCGGGGCTGCCTGTAGCTTGGATTTTCGGCAATGTTTTTGACGAGAAAATAATTCAGGAAGCAACCACCGATGTGAATTACATATTTCATCTCGCTGCCGCATACCGCGAAGCCGGTATCAGTGATGAAACATATTATAACGTTCACGTACGCAGCACGCAGCTTTTAGCGCAAGCGGCCTTGCGGCAACCTGACTTCAAGAGATTCATACATACTTCAACTGTGGGCGTGCATGGCCATATCGATAACCCTCCAGCCGACGAGACTTGCCGCTTTATGCCTGGAGATATCTATCAGCAAACCAAAGCGGAGGCTGAAACTTGGTTACACGATTTTGCAAAGACCAACAAACTGCCTTATACGGTCATTAGACCAGCCGCGATATATGGACCTGGCGACAAGCGTTTACTTAAAATCTTTAAGATGGTGCGAGCACCGGTCTTTCCTATACTTGGCTACGGTAAATGCTTATACCATTTAATCCACGTTGAAGATCTTACTGACGCTATGTTACTTGCCGCCACACACCCTAAGGCTCTCGGGGAAGCGTTTATAATCGGAAACCCGGAGCCTAACTCTTTGGCCGAGATCGCCGCTATAATAGCGAGCGCTATGCAAAAGCCCTTGCGGATTTTGCGCATCCCGGCTTTTCCCTTTTTTGCCGTAGCTTCCCTTTGTGAGTTAATCTGCAAGCCGCTCGGAATTGCTCCTCCGATCTACAAAAGGCGAGTGGCTTTCTTTACGAAGGACCGGGCTTTTAATACCCGCAAAATGCGGGAGCTTTTAGATTTTCGCCCCTCTTATACCGCCCAACAGGGGTTGAGTGAAACCACAAAATGGTACCTTGATAACAACTGGATCAACAACTGCAACAGGAGCGTGAAATGATCGACAAAATTACCTTACTCGGTTCATCCTCGGGAAGAAACGCCGGTGATGCCGCCTTGCCCTCCGGCATAATGGACTCGATCGATAAGCTTTGCGGCAAGAATCTCCTTTATGAGATCCCCACGATTAAGCCATCATTTGTGAGCGGGACGTATCCCAACCGCGTAAAACCGATAAGTATGTTACCCTGGAGCGGCTCACTTAAGATGCTGGGCTATCCGACCTTCAAGTCAATCATGAACACTGACCTGTCGCTAATCTTTGACGCCATACTTTTCGATCGCTCCCTCTTTAATCCGTTATTTAATCATCTATCTACTTTGTACCTGATGCTTCCTTACGCAATTAAGCGAGGCCGCAAACTCGGACTATACAATGTCGGAGTCGGGCCGCTCACTACACCGTTAGGAAAACGCATGATGAAAGAGATCGCCGACATGGCCCACTTTATTACTGTGCGCGATCAGGGCTCTTACGATATTCTGATGGATATCGGGGTCACAAATCCGCGTATCATAAAAACCGCAGACGCTGCACTGAATGTGACCTCTGCTCCCGAAGAACGCGTTTTACAAATTTTAACGCGCGCTGGCATCAACCCTTCGGAAGAGATACTAGCCTTAAATATTAGCGCTTACCTGGACTCATGGGCAGGACACGGAAAGTCTTCTATGGGGAAAGCTAGATTTATCGAAGTGTATACGGCAGCCATAAATCGCGTCTTAAGAGAGATAAAATCACAGGTGCTATTTATCGGAACCCAGCACCACGATATCGGAGTCACCAAAGAGATCATGGCGCGCATTAAGACAGAGCGGCCGGTCGGATTCGTGCACAATAAAGAGTATAACCATTTTGAAGTCAAGGGCGTGCTAAGTAAAGTTTCATTACTCTTTGGAATGAGGCTACACGCCCTAATCTTGGCTTCAGCTAACTGCACACCTATCTGTGGCCTACCACACCAACCAAAAGTAACTTTTTACATGCAAACAGTGGGACTAAAGGATTTCAATTTAGGGTTTGATAACTTTAACGAAGAGAGTATTTACCAACATCTTATGCGCACCTGGAACGAGCGTCACAATATTAGAAAAACTTTGGAGCAGCGCATCCCCATTTTGAAACAAGAAGCCATGAAAGGGGCAGAGATTGTAGCGGCGATGGACCGCGGCGAGACGGTTGAGAGTGCAATTTCGCAGCTTGCGGCGGCTGCCTGAGTATAACGGCTAGGTTGGCCCAATCTTAGCTGAGGGCCGCCGGCAAAATTACCGGGATGCCGCTGCTAAACAAAAGTATCTGCAAAAAAATCCGGATAAAGTACCAGTACGGCGCGGGGCAAGAATATTATGGAGCGCAGGCGATTCGCCTGCCGGTGCCGAGAAGTGGTACTACATCTTAGGCCGACAGGCAGCACTAGGTGCGAGCAGGTGGTGGCTTCGCCCTCAACTGTAGTGCCACTATAACCATCGGCGGA
>CAZVWV010000031.1:0-30360 GCA_964631745.1 uncultured Bdellovibrionales bacterium | reverse complement strand
CCTTCATATCATAAAACGATGCTTAAGTGGAACAAATCTAAGTATTTAAGCCATTTTTAAACAGAATCCCCTTAGATATTAGCTAGTTACGCAAAAACGCTGTTCTGCTTGGTGAATTTGCGCGGGTGGCGCTCAAAGACTCGGCAGAAAAGCGGCACTTTGCCGCCTTACTGCCTCAAGAATGACCGGAACGTGGCGACCGAAAATTCTTTGGTTGTCGGCACTTCGCCAGTGGAAGGAAATTCTCCAAAAAATAATTTTTTGTAAATTCACGCCGGAACGAATCGCATTCCAACCAAACAACAAAACTTTTTCAACTGCGGGACTTAAACTCTATTCTAGCCGATAATGTAATCGTACGGTTTTGATTAAGTGTCTTTGTGACGGGCAGCAAGGGTAAGTGGCAACAAACCAACGTCGAAGTTTTTTATGGACGCCATTATGAATAATGTTTGTGCGCAAGATTTGTACAGAATGCAGAATCAGCGTGGCTCCTCGATATTGGAGACCGCGTTATTAATTTCACTTATTTCGGCAATTGCATTCGTGGCGATCAAAAGCACCGGCGAAGCCGTTGCTGTGAGTTTTAACAAAAGTGCCGAATTTATTCAGGGATGTGGGGGTACGGAGCAGGGAAGCGAGGATGGTGGACGTTGCACCCCGCCGCCGCCACCTGGCATATAGTTAAGCAACTATATCAAAGTTTAATTTCTACTGATATTGCGAGAATAACATTTTACCGTGCGAGCCACCGCGAGTTCCTTCACAGTAGTAATAACTATTTCCATTTTGGACACCCTGCGCACAATGGGCATTTGTACTACAGCCACAGTCTAGTGGATCGTGAAAACAGTCCTCGCCAGTAAAATATGTTTCTCCGGCATAGCAGTTTCCATCACCATCTTGGGGTTGGAATACCGTAAGGCTTGTGATCGAATCCGATAAGGGCGAATAGATCCCATCGCAATCCCCGTCCGCAATGACATCGTAACTGCCCAGGTCCGCAGCTATTGCCAAAGGAATATCAAACGTGCCGCCCTGACCAACTGTCACCTGAACATATGCTATGCTCGATATGGGAGTCCAGGAGCCACGATTTGCAACACTTGGGGAAAGGTATAAGTCGATCATGCTGCCGGGTAGCCCGCCCACGCCACGTACAGATACAGTTTCAGTTGGTGCAAATATCGAACTGTCTGAACCATAAGGCCGCTTGGCGAAGATTGCTCCAGCATTCTGCACTGCCCAGACACATTGATACACAGGGGCGCCGCCGGGGTTTGTGTCTTCACAGCTATAATTTGATTGGCAAGCGCAATCGGAGATTTGATCGTGGCAGTTTTCGCTGGTCAGCGGAGACTCGCCAATATAGCAACTTCCATCGTTATTAACGGGGGCAGTTACGTTAATTGTTACTATTCTGTCAGCCCATGGCTGATACGCGCCATCGCTATTCCCATCGGCGATAATTTCGTAAGTACCCACAGTGGAAGCAGTCGTAAGAGCGGTTGCGAACGTGCCATCGGCACCTACAATCGCGGGCGCTTGGGCTATTGGAGTAATCGCGCTCCAGTTGGCCCTATTCGCTACGTGCGCCACTAAATTCAACAGAAGAGGCTTATTTGGTGTGCCATTAGTGCCCGAAACCCAAATGTGCTCGCTCGGCGCATAAATAGTTGTCGGCGAAAGATTAGGCCGCACTGAAGTGATAGACCCTGCATTGTTCACGGCGCAAGCTGGTGCGGCTTCTGGGGTGCTTGTGCATCGTCCCGGTTGATTCATCTCGACAGACTGCAATGCCTTAGTCACTTGGCTACAAACGTTGGCCGGATAAAGCGCGAAACCAAACGACCCCACAATCTAAAGCCACTTAACCTTTTAGTCGAAACAACGACTTAGCACTTGTCTATAACAAAACACGGGATTGCCGCACTATGTTCTGGGTATTAGCGATCGTTCTAATGCTAGGTGTACTTATAACTTTGCATGAATTGGGGCATCTCTTTGCGGCGAAACTTCTGGGCCTTCCTGTTATCAGTATTTCGCTTGGGCTTGGTAAGGTCATTTACAAAAAGACCGTCAACGACACTATCTATATGATTCGGGCGCTGCCGGTGGGCGCTTTCGTACGCTTTGTTAATTTAAACACCGACGAAGCCCACGGGGATGTTGATAGCGCCAAGGCCGCGCCGAAGAAATCTTGGCAGTTTCTCTCTGTGGACCCCGAAGAGTTAGTGCTACTTGCAAAGATTGAGACCCAGCACGCTAAAACTCCTTATAAGCACTCCAAGCGCGGACCGTTGCTGGTCTCGGCCGCGGGGCCGTTAGTTAGCTTTGTTGCAGGGGTAGTTCTGGCGCTTGCTGGATTTTACTACTTCGGCATCCCCTCAGAAAAAACCCGGCCCACGGTTACGTCCGTTGTGCCTGGCAGCATCGCTCAGCAATACGACTTAAGAGTAAACGATATTGTCTCTGCAACTTGGGTAGAGAAGAAAGACAAAACACCGGGCGAGATTACCTTTGATAACTCAAACCTTGTGATGTCGATACTTCGACCATTGCCGCAGGGCAAATTCAAACGCCTTAAGCTCACTATGCCAAGGGCTCGTAAAGTTAGCTTAGGTTGGTCCGAAACGACCTCAAAGATTGACCTAGGATTTTCTCTTCGTAAAGAGAAGATTCGATTCGATCTTCCTGCCGCATATGACATTACAAGCGAGTTAACAAAGAGTGGCGTGCTTGGGATTATCCGCTTTTTCAAAGACGACCACGCCTTTATCGACGACCCCAGCAAGCAACACGGCATCATCAGGGGCTTTGCGCCCCTGGCCTCCGATATAGAACGCGGGATCACATATTTTATAATCCTGCTCTTACAGTTAAGTCTTGCAATTGCCATAACCAATCTAGTGCCAATCCCAGGACTTGATGGCTGGCAGGTTCTGATAGGACTGTGCGAATGGCTTGTGGGCAGGCCTGTTCCGTACTTAATTGAAAGACGCATCGCCCGCTGCGGCGTGAACGCGATCACGTTCTATGCAATCTACCTTGCCTCAAAGGACATAATCGAAATCATCATGGAGAGAGTTCGCTAACCTCCCTTCCCCGACCAATCCACCAGATTAATACACCTTCGGTCTCCGGCCTCTACGGCCACCATCACAGCTGTCCGGTAGAAAGGTGGCGGTGATGCTGTAATTTCTTGATTTCAAAAGGAAAAACAGGAGTTTGCAGTTGTCGCGATTTGAATTTAACCACGGAGAACACGGCGGTCACGGAGAGAGAAATCCTCAATGTTTTCTCCGTGTTCGCCGTGACCTCCGTGGTTAAAGACCCAAATTGCAATGTTCTACCGGACAGCAATGGGCCACCATGCAGATCATTGAAAAACATGCTGTAATTTTAACTATCTAGCGTTAGATAAAGTACAGTTTATATTTTCCGGAAATTATAACTATGTGCTTTTGCGAGTTTCCCTACCTCATCAGCGCTGCCACGCTGTCAAGAAATTCCGTGGTATTCTGATAGGCGCTTCGCGCCGGATTTGCGCCGTGAATGCAGACTGCTAAATCTTTGGTCATCTTGCCGGATTGCACCGTATCGATACAAGCTTTCTCAAGCTTTTGAGCAAACCCAATTACCTCGTTATTCCCGTCAAATTTGCCGCGATACATTAGTCCACGGGTCCATGCGAAGATCGAGGCGATTGGGTTGGTGGAGGTTTCCTTGCCTTTCTGATGTTCACGGTAGTGTCTCGTAACTGTGCCGTGCGCGGCCTCGGCTTCTACCGTCTTGCCGTCCTCGGTCATTAAAACGCTTGTCATTAGTCCCAGTGAGCCAAAACCTTGGGCGACTGAATCCGATTGCACATCGCCGTCGTAATTTTTACAGGCCCAAACAAATCCGCCGCTTGACTTCATGGCGTAAGAAACCATGTCGTCAATTAAGCGATGTTCATAGGTGATTCCTGCTTGTTTAAACTTATCTACAAACTCGCTCTGATAAACTTCTTGGAAGATATCCTTAAAGCGCCCATCGTAAGCTTTAAGGATTGTGTTCTTTGTTGAAAGATAGACCGGATATTTTTTGGCCAGTCCGTAATTTAGGCAGCTTCTGGCGAAACTCTTGATGGAAGAATCAAGATTGTACATGCCCAGCGCTACGCCGCTGCCTGGAAAATTAAAGATCTCCCTCTCGATCGGCGCGCTGCCGTCCTCTGGGGAAAATTTCAGTAGAAGCTTGCCTTTACCGGGCACTAGAAAGTCTGCGGCCTTGTACTGATCTGCGTAAGCGTGGCGGCCCACAATGATGGGCTGGTTCCAGGCTGGCACAAGCCGTGGCACATTGGCGCAAATAATTGGCTCGCGAAATACCGTACCGTTTAAAATGTTTCTAATGGTGCCGTTCGGGGAGGGCCACATCTTCTTAAGAGAGAACTCTTTAACGCGTGCTTCATCCGGCGTGATGGTTGCGCATTTGATGCCGACTCCACACTCCTTAATGGCGTGGCCAGCATCATAAGTCACTTTATCATCAGTGGCATCGCGATTTTGTACAGAGAGATCGAAGTATCTAATATTGAGGTCCAGATACGGAAAGAGTAGTTTTTCTTTGAGATCTTTCCAGATAATACGGGTCATTTCATCCCCGTCCATCTCTACAATTGGGCTTGCAACCTTAATTTTTGTCATAGGCTAAGATATACTATAGTGCAGTGGAGATTACGAGTGGCTTTCGCGGGAGTGCTCAAGCAGGGGCCGCCTCGTTCTTAGTCTTGATCTGGACGGAAACTTTACCTTCTTTTACAACTATTTTAAAACTAAGCTTCTTAGCGCCGCTTTTTTCTTTAAAGTCCTTGGCGCGTTGAAGTAGAGATTTTTTGAATGCTCCGAAATCAATTTCGTGTTTTTTTCCGGTCTCTTTTTCAAGAGCCGTGCGATAGCTATCAAAGAGATGATGCATGCTGGAATCGGCCTTGCCGACCGCGGTTTGCGCGCGCTCTTCCTGCGCCACTATCCTCTCTCTTAGTTCCGCTTTAAACAGGTCTTTCGAGTAGGTCCCATCTTCTTTCTGCTTTAACACGCGCTGCCAGTAGGTGTGAAAGGTGCGGTACCGAGTTTCCAGCGCCTTAAGGCGATAATTTAAGGCCGCGTTTCTAAAGGGTGCTTTTAAGAGACTTCTAATCTGCCGCTTAACGTTAGCGTGGGCGGCATCGGGTGGAAGCGGTAAGATGCCGGTAAAATACTGCTCAAATTGAATCTTTAGCTCATTTAAACGCACTTCTAGCTGATCCAGTTCTGCGCGCAGGTCTCGTCGTTCTCCCGACTTAAGGAGCGCCTCCTGTTTTTTAAGATTTTCGGCCATTTCCGTAGATACCCTTACCCTTTCTACAATATCGTGATATTTACCATGAAAGTTGAGTGAGTAAATTTGGACGTAACTGTTCACCTCTCTTTGTGGAGGCCAGCTTCCTGTAGAGCAGGGGGTGAACAGTTACATTTTGACCCAGTTGTGAGCTAAAATTGGATAATCTTGCAGTACTTATTCTGGCTGCCGGGCTCGGTAAGCGTGTTGGTAGCGGTCGCGCAAAGGTGCTTTTGAAGGCCTCGGGCTTGACCCTGCTGGAACACGTTGCGAAAGCTTGCGCTCCGCTTCTGCCTACGAAGATTGTAGTCATCACCGGTTTTGGCCGGGAAGAGGTGGAAGCTGTATTAAAGGACACGCCTGACTTGCCTAGTTCCGTTAAATCTCAAATTAGCTTTGCCTTCCAAAAGGAACAGCTCGGAACTGGCGATGCCGTACGCTCCGCCAAAGACGAATTGGCGCACTTTCAAGGCACGGTCTTGGTTCTGTATGGCGATGTGCCCTTGGTGACACCAAACACCCTTCAAACTTTTCTTGATTTTCATACGCGTTCGAACCATACCCTCTCGATTCTTAGCTTTCATATGCCCGTAACAAATTCATACGGCCGCATCATCAGAGATCTAAATACTGGCGAAATAAAAAAGATCTCCGAGGCGAAAGATTTGGGAGAAGGCGCGAATCAATTTGAGGAATGCAATTCCGGAATATACGCTGTAGACTCAGCCTTTTTATTTTCTGCTGTGGCGCGCTTAAAGAACGAAAATTCTCAAAGTGAATTTTACTTAACAGATATCGTCGAGATGGCGTGCGCTGAAGGCCAAAGAGTTGACGCGCTTAAATTTGAAGATGCTTCGGAATTTTTGGGGGTAAATACCATGTCGGAACTAGTACGTGTGAAAGGCGAGCTCTATTCTAGAAAACTCTCTGAGCTGACTGCGCACGGCGTCGAGATAGAAGATGCCGCTTCCGTCTATATAGATAGCTCGGTCACGGTCGAGAAGGGTGCCTTCATCGGGCCAAATGTGCAACTACGTGGGAAGACTAAGATAGCCTCCGGTGTGAAAATTGAGGGAACGGCCGTGCTGATCGATACCACCGTGGAAGAGGGCGCAACCATAAAGCTGGGAGTGCGCGCCGAGGCAGCCGTAATTGGCAAACACGCCTCGGTGGGACCATTTGCGAACCTTCGTCCGGGAACAAACTTAGGCGATTCCGTGAAAATCGGAAACTTTGTTGAAACAAAAAATACCCATATGCACTCCGGGGCCAAAGCTTCGCATCTCTCCTATTTAGGAGACGCCGAGGTTGGTAAAGAAGCCAATATTGGAGCCGGCACAATCACCTGCAACTACGATGGAGTGAACAAGAATAAAACCAAGATAGGCGAAGGCGCGTTTATTGGTAGTAATTCCTCACTCGTTGCGCCAGTCGCAATCGGGAGCGGCGCTTATGTGGGTGCAGGCTCGGTCATTACAAAGAACGTGCCCGATAAGGCTTTGGCCCTTACGCGGGCTGGGCTAACTGTGAAGGAGAATTGGAAGCGGCGCTAGGCTTTCTTGCCCAGGGAGGTGATGGGAAGCCATGACCGTATATTTTGATTGCATGATACCATCGATCGTGCTATCGTACAACTAAAGCGTGATCGATAGAGGCAGGCCAATGAAAACCGTTACAATCTCTCCAAAGTTCCAAGTAGTGATTCCTGAAATCATTCGAGAGGTCATGAATCTCAAACCGGGCGAAAAGGTACATGTCTTCCAGTATGAGAACCGAATCGAATATATTCCGGAGAGAAAGCTTAAAAATATGAAGGGGTTTTTGCGCGGCATAAAGACCGATATCGAGCGAGAGGATGACCGCATATGAACCTTGTCGACTCTTCGGGGTGGTTAGAGTACTTGGCGGATACGAACAACGCACGCCACTTCGCCAGAGCTATTGAGTATACCTCGAAGCTGATCGTACCTTCAATTACTGTCCTTGAGGTGTTTAAGCGGGTACTGTCTCAGAGGGGCGAAGACGCAGCCCTGCAGGCAGTCACGCTTATGCGGCAGGGTCGAGTCGTCGATCTGGATTTTTCCTTAGCGCTCCTGGCTGCCAAGCTGGGCGTTCAACACAAACTTCCAATGGCTGACAGCATAATTTTGGCGACTGCTCGCACGGCTAAGGCCGTATTATGGACCCAAGACTCACATTTTGAGGGTTTGGATAATGTGAAGTTTTTTTCGAAGCGCTAGTTAATTTTCCTAGGAAAATCTTTCCCGCTGTAAGGCTCCCAATTTCAACCTATAATATCTTCGGGAAGCCGGGTGGGCATTCGCACATGCGGCGGTTTTAATTATTTGGAGGTTCTCATGCAAAAATCTTTTTTTCTGGCAGCGATGTTTCTTGCGGTACTTGCGACCAGTAGCGCGCGAGCGGAGAGTGCTATCAATTGCTATCCTAAATTAATAACTCTGGGAGGACATAGCAGCCATATCTATTCAAGCTCTCAATCTCTGATTGATAGCGAACTAGTCGGAACTGCGTCGGTTACTATTAACTTCACTTCAGAGCACATTAACGAGCATGTGGTGGTTCAGATTTCAAACACAACCACATTGGATCAATTCGTCGATAGCTACAACGCACAGGCCGCACAAAGCTCTGCGTATGCGGCGAACACGGGATCTATGCAGTTACAGACCTGGGGTATATTGGTAGTGCCCAACACAAAGCTAAAGAAATACGGAATGACGGCCGTGGCGGACTATCCATCCGGTCAGGGATTCCCAAGAACAGGCGCCTTTAACTTTATAGAGATCTTCAATGCTTGCGACTGGCCAAGCATGGGGAGCCTGCGCGAATAGCTGACGACGGGCTGAAAAACGACTTTTGGCGTACTGCGAAATATGGTATTTGGCAGTACGCACTTTAACAAACGACAAATCAGGCCTCTAATATCTCAAATGCAACGGATCTTAAAGTCCCACCTATTACAGGGCCTACTCGGTCTCTTCCCTAGGGCTCAAAAGAGAAGGCTTAGAGTAAAACGAGCGCTCGTTAGAGACTTGTCGGCACAGAACGATTCTCAGTTGGAAATTATATGGACGACTCTGGTGGATCGGTATTTTCCCGAAAAAAAGCCTGTGCTTATGAGTTACCTTATAAAATGGTCCGCGCGCCGTCAGCGCCGGACTTTGGGCTCTTGCAATATCACCAAGCAAAAAGTCACGATAGCGCGAGAGCTTAGCCATGAGGAATTTTTGCGCTGGGTGGAACCGGTCTTGTATCACGAACTGTGTCACGCGGCTCTGGGGCTGGAGGTTCCAAAGTCTAGGGGAAGACGCGCCTGGCATGGATCGGACTTTAGGGCGCTTGAAGCCAAGCATCCGGAGATATCCGCGCTTAATACTTGGATAAAATCCGGCGGCTGGGGCCACGCTGTCAGGGTCGATCGCGCTAGGCGGCGCGGGTCGCGCCGTTCTTTTTGATGACTCCATATCGAAAATCAACTCCCGGCATGACCGCGATCGGGCTCCCGCCGGGTACCTCGGGAGCCTCTGGTGCTTCTAAGTACGGCACCGCTATATACGCATATCCGGTACCACCTATTACTCTTGGGGAAGCTGGGCCGTTACCGCTCAGCAAGCCCTACACTACCTCACTGTTCGAGATAATCTAAGTCTTTACCAAAAGATTCGTGCAATCTGTAAGTTGCTAGTACTGCGAGAATCAAACAGATTGCGCCCACATAACTTGCGGCGTCTAGTATCCCAACTCGCCCTTTGAGCCAGTCAAACGTCAGCGTGATTGGAACCACAGAACCTCTCACGAAATTTGGAACGGTTGTAGTTACTGTCGATCTAAGGTTGGTTCCGAACTGCTCGGCCGCAGATGACACGAAGAGCGCCCAGTAGCCTCCAGAAAATCCGATGGCGGTGCACATGCAATAAAATTCAAAGAGACTGGGCTGGTGTGCGAGCAAATAAGTGTAAAATGTCCCACAACATAACGCCAAGAAAAAGATGATCACAAGCTTTCTGCTCTTGGCCCACTGGCTCAGTAACCCGCTGGTCAAATCACCAACGACCAGCCCGGCATAACAGTAAAGAACTGCTCGACCAGCCGTCGGGACGATAAACATATCCATAGCTTTACCCATTTCGGGTGAAAAAGTGATCAAGATTCCGATCGCGTACCAGATCGGCACCCCACACAAGATACAGGCGGCATACTTTGCGAGTCGACTGGGTGACGTTACCAGAAGAATTAGATCTCCACGCCTTACCTGCTTTTCAAGGAGACTCTCAAACATGCCGGACTCGCTCACCGCCATCCGAAGCAGTAACAACGCCAGCCCGAGTCCGCCACCCACAAAATAAGCGGTCTGCCAAGGGAACAGATCGCTAACTAGCCCTGCCGCCACCGCTCCGCTAACTCCAACGGTGGCGATAATTGTCGTGCCGTAGCCGCGAAACTCTTTTGTTAATAGCTCGCTGACTAGCGTAATTCCGGCCCCAAGCTCGCCCGCCAAACCGATGCCCGCAAAGAATCGACAAGCTGCGTAAGATTCGACTGAGCCCACAAAACCGTTGGCGAGGTTTGCCAATGAGTACAAGGCGATCGAACCAAAGAGCACAGAGATGCGACCCTTTTTATCTCCCCAAACGCCCCATAAGATCCCGCCCAACAACAATCCCACCATCTGAACGTTTAGAAGATAAATGCCAGTAGAAAGAAGCTCGTCTCCTGTTACCCCGATAGATTCAAGGCTGGCTTTCCTCACTACGCTAAAGAGGACTAAATCATAAATATCTACGAAGTAACCCAAAGCGGCCACAATTACCGCTGCGGCTTCGTTTCTGGATCTGAACATCTTGGGCTCCGTTTTATTAAATTCTAGTTCGATTTTGAAAGCATGCGAGGTTCCACCTCAAAAAGTTCCGGCAATGTAATAATCTTATCAAAATACATACGACTGTTAAGACTCTTATCACCCCCTGCTGCTGACACAAGGATACGCTGTAAGGACTTCTTACCCAGAGGGTAGAGCTTAAGTTTTGCTTCAAATTCTGAAATGATAGAGCTACCTACAGGATCGGTCGTGTATTTGACTTCAACCATAGTAACGACTTTGTCAGCTCGATCATAAACCATATCAATTTGAGCGCCCGGGGTCTTACGACTAAAATAGCTACCACAACGGTACTCAATTCCTGAGAAGCCCAATAGTTTTGGCAATAGTGCAGGACGCTGCCTTAACCAACGCTCGAAATTCAGACCTAAGTATGGTCTAAGTTCCGCAGTGCTCAATGCCCTTTCTGGATTCTCCGAATAGAGCCCCTGGTTTATCTCAATCCGTCTTCCAAAAATAAATCTGTTATAGAATCGTATGAAGGGGTCACTCAACTCGTAACGAAATCCTCTGCTTTTGAAAGTCGCCTGCGGAGGATAATACCGGTGGATAAAGAGCATTTGCTCTAAATCTTTTAGTAAGGCCGAGAACTCGCCGCCTGGCTCTTTCCCGATAACTTTTGCAATCTCCCCTCTGTTGGCAAAAGGTTTTTCCGATAGATACTCCAGTATTTTCCGATAATGTGAGTTAGAAGAAAGACTACTTGTAAAAATCCGTTCATATTCGTTAGCGAAATAAGCGGGTGGGACAAAAGAATGCTTTGCTAAAGAAAGAAAAATAGAGCTTTGATCTTTTAGTTTCTCCAAATAAGGGGGAATTGCGCCCACGGTTAGCACAGCATCCATCACTTCCCATTCCGAGCGATCTTGTCCCATGAAAAGCTTCGACTCGCGAAGCGAGAAGGGCGATACTGGAAAGTCCACTTCCGTTCGATTGTATAGCGCGGCTGAGTGCAAAACCTTATTAACCATAAACGACGGTGCCGAGCCACAAAGCACCAGTATAATATTTGGATTTCGTCTAAACTCATTATCCCACACACTTTTCAGGGCACTGACCAGCTCGGTTTCATAGTTGGCCATCCACTGAAGTTCTTCTAAGTAAACTGTCCATGTTCCTGTTCTTACATAATGCGCCAAGGCGGTTAAAGCTTCTGTCCAAGATGAGAACCTTAGAGATTCTGCAAATGGAATATTTGCATAGGAAGCTAAGAGCCTGGCAAACTCACGCAACTGGGATTCCCGCGGCTGACGCTCCAAGCCTTCGAATTTAAGGAGATTGCGATCGGCGAACGTCTGTTCAATCAGCTCGGTTTTTCCTACTCTTCTCCTGCCATAAACCACGACAATGGCCGCCTTACCACTTGTTGATATTTGTAACAGTCGAGTCCGCTCATGCTCTCTCCCTATAAATTTGGGATTGGGCCTAATGGCCATGGGGGACAAGGTTTTGGAAGACTTTGTTCTTCGCACTGCTTAATTTTGAAATAGCCTATATTCCATTATTATTTCATTATAGGCTACTTATAGCACTATCAAAATAGCCCATAAATGCGTTTTTCGGCCCCAGAGCACACTGCGTCTTTCTATCAATATCTTTGGTCAAAGGCCGCTAACTTTCTGATTTTTCAAGATATTTAATAATATAATTCAATTGTATGTTGTGAATTTCTGTGCTAATCTCACAACATGTATCATAGAATCATCGAGCAAATCCTCCCCCCAACGGTCTCTTGCTTTTTGTTTGGGCCGAGGCAATGTGGCAAGACCACGATCTTAAAAAAACTTGATTCGCGTCTGTATATCAACCTGCTAAACAGCAAATTGTTGCTAAAGTACACCAAAGATCCCTCCATATTGTACGCCGAGGTCGAGGCACTTACTCAGAAACAAGGCCTGATAATCATTGATGAGATACAAAAAGTTCCGGGCTTGCTTGATGAAGTTCAACGATGCATGGACGACTTTTCAGAGCTAATTTTTATACTTTCCGGATCCAGCGCACGCAAATTGAGACGAGGAGGGGCGAATTTGCTGGGAGGTCGCGCCGCCAATCTCTCCCTTTTTCCTTTAAGTATGAAGGAACTTGCCAACGAATTCATTCTGGAACGTGCGCTTAAGTTCGGAACCCTTCCTAAGATCTGCACATTATTGGCTGATAAAAGCCATTCTTCTGTCAAACTGCTGTTGAATTCTTATGTAACTACTTATTTGACTGAGGAGGTCAAGGCGGAAGCGCTTGTGCGAAATCTAGATTATTTTCAAAGGTTTCTCGAAGTAGCAGCTCACCAGTTTGCTCGCGAAACAAATATGTTGGAGCTAGCAGATCAGGCACAGATTTCAGCAAGCTCTGCCAATAACTATTTTGGTATACTAGAAGACACTCTTTTGGGTTTCTTTCTGCATCCCTACGCTACAAGCGTACGAAAACAGTTGACAAAAACCCCTAAATTTTATTTCTTTGATAATGGCGTAACCAGGGCGATTAAAGGAATGATTTCGGCTGAAGTTACCAATCAAGAAGAAGGGTTGCTGTATGAACAGTTACTAATTCAGGAATTTGTACGCATCAACTCATATTATCACAAGAACTGGAAGCTAAATTTTTGGAAAACCATAGGGGGCGCAGAGGTCGATCTGATCGTTTCATTCGGTAACAAACCAATTTTAGCAGTAGAATTTAAAGCCTCTCCATATCCGCGCACAAGAGACCTCAGCGGATTGCTCTCATTCCGCGAAGAGTATCCCTCGGTCCCGATTTACCTCTGTGCGCCAGTAGACCAGGCCCGCCTAATCGGGGAGACAGTCAAAGTTTTGCCCCCTAAAGATCTAATTGAACTAGCTATTAATTTGGTACCCGATGAGGGGTAATAAAGAATGAAAAACCCTGATTGGGTTTGCTGTTTCTCTGAACGATTACTAGCGCGGCGCCGAAACTATCTTCTGGGGCTATCCGCCAAACCTTGATTGAAATATGCAGGCTCAAGCGAGAAAGGGTACTGCGCCAAGTCTACAAGCGGCTCGCCGCATTCTTGTATTGGAATATTTTCAAAGCTTATGTTAGTCATGCGATTTCCGAAGGGGCTCCACTTAAAGGCTAGCTCTGGGCCTTTTCTCGACCGCCAGGATTACTACTTGGACCGACTAAATTTCCCATTACATCCCCCTACTACAAAATACACTGGGCATAAATTTTCTATGTTCTAGCTTTATATCAAATTATCAAAAGCAAAGTAAGTCTAAGTTGAAAAAACACGCCTAGCGAGCGTGCGTTTCGCCAAAAAATTCCGAACTTCCGCTGCCTGCCGGTTACTGGTTACACATTACTAAAGATCGAGTCCCACCTTAGGGCACCGGCCGCCGAAGTTGCCCGACCGCGCCGCCCGCGACTCACCCCTTGCGCTCAAACCACCCCGGCCGTATCAACCCGGCCTCACGGCAAGCTTTCTCCCATACCTGCGCCCTAAATTGACGCATGTGCTCAAGGCGTTTGCTGCGCTCCTCCAAATAACGCGGCATGTCTTTGAGCGACACCAATAACTTTTGGATGATTGGGTTTTTTACCTCATGCTCCATGGGCGGCTAGCTTTCTATATTTATTGTAGAGATCTTCTAAGGGTATCTGCAAAGCATGCCCGTTCTCTTGGTAAGCCACAAGCAACGCGCTAAAGCCGGAGTTATCGAACAGATACCAGTTTTTCACCTTTGACGAGTAAACATCAAAAAAAAGGGAGAGTGATCGTTGAAATCTTCGTTTAATATCTGTTGCCGGAACAAAGTGTCCTCCCTCTTTGGCGCGCTTAACTACTCGTGCTGTAGCAATTTCCGGGGTTTCGACCGCTACGTAGCAGATGGTTATCTCAAAGCCCGCATCGAATGCTTCAGAGATTAACTTACTCCAAATTCTGCCTGATAAGGTGGTTTCAAAGGAGATGCTTTCGCCCTGCCGAATAGCCTGATGCAGCTTTTGCAGCATGATTCTGCCAGCCTCAATATCCCCAAGGCTGGCTTCGCCCTTGCTAAGCCCTTTAGCGATAAAATCAGCATTAACAAATCGCGGCAAACTTTTGTTAGCAATCAGAAATTCCGCCACGGTGGTTTTGCCGCTCCCGTTTGGACCAGCTAACACGAATAACTGTGGCTTCTGTGCGTTCATTATATAAGCTAGACGGCTCGGGCCCCACCTAATGATTCACGGCGGCACGGCCTAGCCCACGCTCAAGCGCGCGTGCTTAGTTTTACTTAGCCCAAGCTCGGCTTTTCTTCTTGTTGCTTTTCGCCAATTTCTTCTTGCGATTCTTGGCTAATTTATCATCGCGAACTTTTCTTCTGGTGGTTGTTTTCTTGGTTAACGATCCCATTTTGTGGCTCCTAGTTAGTTGTAATATTTAAAAAGTTATCTCTATCTATCTCATTTATCTTAAATTTTATCTTAGATATCTAAGTTCTTCACCTTAAGCGCGTTGTCTTCAATAAACTTCCTACGCGGTTCAACTTCATCGCCCATCAGAACCGTAAAGACGCCGTCTGATTCGATGGCGTCTTCGACTCGCACCTGAAGGAGCCTGCGATGCTTCGGGTCCATGGTGGTTTCCCAGAGCTGCTCCGGGTTCATTTCGCCTAGTCCTTTGTAGCGGGTAATGGTCAGTCCTTTTCGGCCGCGCTGATCGATTAGCCTTCCGAGCTCTTCTAAGCTGGTGGCGCTGCCGACTTCCTTATTCTCGCCTAAATCAAACAAGCTAAAAGGGGCCGTGCCTAACGATTTGGCGTTTTCAAAAATATCTCTAAGGATCTTGAAATCCGTGCCGGAAACCAGCTTTCTACTGATCGAGGTTTCGCGCGCCATGCCCTTTAAACGTGTACGAATTCTAAGCGCAAACTCCGCGTTGCCATTCATGCGATCTTCAGGTTTAAGCTCCCTGACTTCCATGCTATAAACAGGCACTTGCATCCTTCCAAGCTGCGCGGTGATGCGTTCGCCCAGCGCCTTAAGTTCGGCCTCAGAACCAAAGACTGCGCTAAAATCCTGCATACATTCTATGGCAGAGGAGATCACGCGCTTGTCCATGCGCTCCTTTTCAAAGATCTCCATCTCCTTCTCAATCAAAGAAAGCTTAGAAGCGATATCTTTTAGAGTCTGGCCGCCTATGGATTTGTGGTCCGCGGAACGTAGCTCTAAATCGTCGACTCCGCCCGAAACGATTAGCTCGGCCATATCAATTTCGTTCTTGATGTACTGCTCACTCTTGCCGCGCTTGACTCGGTATAGCGGCGGCTGAGCGATGTAAAGATGTCCGCGAGTAATTAGCTCATTCATCTGGCGATAGAAGAAAGTAAGCAGCAGCGTTCTAATGTGGCTTCCATCGACGTCGGCATCGGTCATGATTACAATCTTATGATATCTAAGCTTGTCGGGATCGAACCCATCCGGTCCAATACCTGTACCCAGTGCCGTGACCATGGTCCGAATTTCTTCGAAGGCCAACATCTTATCAAAACGCGCCTTTTCGACGTTTAAAATCTTTCCTTTCAACGGCAAAATCGCTTGATTTACCTTGTCTCTGCCCTGTTTTGCGGAACCACCGGCGGAGTCTCCCTCAACCAAGAAGATCTCTGACTCTTCTGGATTTTCATTCTGGCAGTCGGCCAGCTTCCCAGGAAGAGAAGCGCCGTCCAGGGCTCCCTTTCTGCGCACAAGTTCGCGCGCCTTCCTTGCGGCTTCGCGGGCCCTTGCGGCTTCGAGGATCTTTGAAATTATCTGGCGACCGACATTTGGATTCTCTTCCAAGAAATTCGAGAGTCTCTCGCCCATGATCTGCTCAACGAAGCCTTTGACTTCGCTGTTGCCAAGCTTTGTCTTGGTTTGACCTTCAAATTGAGGCTCTGGCACTCGCAAATTAATCACGGCCGTTAAGCCCTCGCGCGTGTCGTCACCTTGGATGCCCTCTGCTGCGCCCTTCAAAAGATCGTTCTTTGTGGCGTAAGAATTAATACAACGCGTGAGTGCTGTGCGAAATCCGATCAGATGAGTTCCGCCTTCAATCGTATTTATATTATTAACATAGGTGAAGATATTCTCTTGGTACTCGCGATTGTACTGGATTGAAACTTCCAAGAAGATCTGATCGCGCTCGCCCTTGATATAGATAGGTTCGTCAAAGAGCGGGTTCTTGGCTTTGTTTACGTACTGAACGAAGCTTTTGATGCCGCCCTCGTAATGAAACTCTTGGCGCTTGTTGCTCTGTTCCTCGATCACCACGAACTTTAGCCCGGCATTTAAGAAAGCCAGTTCGCGAACTCGGTGGATTATGGTTTCTGGGTTAAAAGTCTTGGTTTGGGTGAAGATAGTATGGTCTGGGAAAAATGTAACTTTAGTGCCTGTACCTGTAGCGCTTCCAACCTCTTTCAAACGCGCGACCGCATCACCCCGCCGGAACTCGATAAAATGAAGTTTTCCGTTCTGCTTTACATTAATTTTAAGCCACTCTGAGAGGGCATTTACGACCGAGACCCCCACGCCATGCAATCCGCCCGATACTTTATACGCGTCTTTTTCAAATTTGCCACCGGCGTGAAGCTTGGTTAACACGACTTCAACTCCGCTGACACCCTCGGTTGGGTGGATGTCGGTGGGTATTCCGCGGCCGTTATCTTCCACGGACAACGAACCATCAACATGTAGGGTAACGATGATCTCGGTGCAGTAACCGCCCATGGCCTCGTCGACGGAATTGTCGATTACTTCGTATGCAAGATGATGGTAGCCACGGTCGTAGGTGTCCCCGATATACATACCAGGGCGTTTTCGTACGGCCTCTAAACCTTCTAAAACCTTGATTTGATCCGAGCCGTAATGGCTTTGGGGAATACTTTCTTCACGAACTAAGTCACTCATATCTTTGCGTATTATTGCAGTTAAATCAGCGTTGGTAAAGCTTTCGTAACCGATCTTGTTAACCTTACCCTAGCAAAAATTCACGGCATTATACTAGGTATAATGCTAGCTATCACAGCGCAAAATCTGCCCGCGGTTAACCTCAAATATGCTATGGGGGCGCGCACGGAAATGACGTGACATTTCCGGATTTGTGCCAGTAATAAAAACCTGCCGAGAGCCCGATAAGGCCGACCCAAAAAAGGCGCTGGCTCTCTCGCTATCTAACTCAGAATCAACATCGTCCAATAAAACAATTGGCGCTGTTCCGCGCTCCTTTTCTATGAGCTCCAGAGCTGCGAGCTTTAGGGACAATACAATGCTTCGACTCTGGCCCTGGGAGGCGAAATTTCTGGTGGCGTGCTGATTATACGAAATCTCTAAGTCGTCTTTGTGAGGTCCGATTCGACTCGACCTTGTTTGAATATCACTGTGGACCGAGGCCTGAATTAGATTAAAGAGCCCTTGCTGGTCAATCGCTTCTGACTCGCCTTCTATGTACTTTGATTTCAATCGTAGCTTAAGGGGCCCGTCGGATGGCGCGAAACGGGCGTGAACTGTATTTGCGGCGCGCTCAAGCTCTCTAATAAAATTTACCCGCTCGTTAACGATCTCGACTCCATGACCAGCCAGCACCGCGTTCCAAGATTCCAAATCTTTTACATTAACTCGATGGTCCTGAAGCAATGCGTTCTTACTCTTTAAAGCTTTATTGTAAGAGATCAAGCTTTTAATGAAGCGCGGCTTCAGATCTACTATATGTTTATCCATAAATTGGCGCCTTTCGACAGGCGCCCCTTTAATCAGCTCAAGATCAAACGGTGTAAACGTCAAGCAGATTAGTCTGCCTACGTATTCCGAGAGAGCGTTCACGCGATCGCCGTTTAGGTAAGGTTCTTTCCGTCGGTTATTAATGACTATTCCAATCTCTATATCACCTAGGGGATCGACCACTCGGCCAAATGCCGAACACGATTCAGTTCCCCAACTAACCAAGTCGGATTGAGCACTAGTTCTAAACGAGCGCGCGCTGCTAATAAAGTGAATCGCTTCTATGATGTTGGTCTTACCGTGGCCGTTTAGCCCGTAAATGATGTTCACTTCAGGGGACGGCTCGAGCTTTAGCTCTGTGAAATTTCTGAAGTTACAAAGTCTTAGGGATGAGAGATACATTAAATTTTGCCAGTTATTATTAAGGAGGCACAATACTCGCAAAGCATAGCAAGATCTATACAGCTCCTATCGGATAAGTCTTGGTCGAGGAATTTCTTAGGCCCGTGGATTGAGGGCGGGCGACCAAAGTGGCCACACACCGAGCCAATCGCCGCTCGGTATGTTTGTTATTTCTCCACGCCCACATCCTTGGCATAACTTTCCTTATCAAGTTCGCGAACTTCAACATGGGGTTAATGAGGTGCGACCCGCTCTTGAACTTATCCCGGGGGGCTGAGAAGTCTATATGCTTTCCAGCCCATCTCGGTTAAAATTTACCGAGATGGGCTGGCTAACGCCCAATCACATATCTCATCTCAACTGCTTCAGTCACCGCCTTGCTGCGGTCAAATGGTACTTAGAATTAGAAAATACAAGCGTGGACAAATAAAATAGCTGCATCTTGATTTAGATTGACCAACCACTAATTCAACCGCATCGGCATAACCACGCACACATACGAGTCATCCGAGGCTGAAAAGAACTTGCCTGGTCCAAGCTCGCCATTAAGTTCCATAACAAGCGGTTGATCCTCCTGGAGCGATAGCGCTATGTCGACTAGATATTTAGCGTTAAAGCCCACGCTTAGTTGTTCGCCAACATATTCAATCTCTAGCTGTTCTCTAGCCTCGCCTAGTTCAGGGGAAGAGCTTGAAATCCTTAAGTCATTCTTGGAGTAATCCAGCCGCACGCCCTTGCCCTTATCGGTTACCATTAGGGCCACACGTTTTAGAGCCTGAGCTAAATCTCCTGACTGGGCCGTAGCTAAAACCCCTTTCTTTTTAGGGAGAACTTGATGGTAGTCCGGGAACTCCCCGTCGACCAAACGCATAGAAATCTTAGCCTCGTCTGTTTCCACCAAGAAAAATCCGTCTTTTATGTCAATTCCTATAACTTTGTCATGTTCAGGATCTATAAGTTTCTTAATCTCTGCTAACCCCTTCTTAGGCACGATGATTCGATCGGGGAAACTTAAATTATCAACCCTCCTCGTTATCATGGCCAAGCGGTGTCCATCTGTTGCTACCAACCTAAGAAGCTCTTCCTTACCTTCTTTGATCAGCTCAAAACATACACCGTTTAAATTAAAACGGGTCTCGTCTTGCGAAACTGCATACAGCGTTTTTGTGATCATCTCATTTAGTTGGTGCGAGCTGATGCGACCTTTAACATCTGCCCCGATGCCTGGGAGCGCTGGAAATTCCTCTGCGCTGACTCCCACTATTTTAAATTTGGATTTACCGGCGGTAATTTCCAGGCGCTCGCCGTCGGTCAATTTAAATAAAAGTTCCCCTTCCGGAAGCTCTCGCACAAGCTCAGCCAAAACTTTTGCATTAACGGTGGTGCTACCGGAAGATTTGACGTTGGCCTTAACATTAACAAAAGTTGTAATTTCTAAATCGGTGGATGAAAGCTTTAAATACCCGTCCGCGGCAGATAACAACACATTCACCAAGATCGGCATGGTGGCCTTTTTTTCGACCACACTTTGAGTTACCGCGATTGCTCTATTTAAATCAGATTTATTTAACGTAAGTTCCATACTGCCCTCATCTCTCTATTTACTAATAATTATATATAAAAATATTAGTAGTAGTATTAGTACAAAGTAACTCTGTTGAAATCCAGCTTAGTCTTTTGATCATAGTACAGAATTTAGAGATAATACCCATTGGAAGATTGTGAGTTACGCAACCAACCACTACCAGCTTCAGACCCCCCACCTTGCCAGCTGCTAGTTACACCCAAAGTTTGCATAAGATATAAACAGTTTTTACCGGATTTCTTAAAGCAATATAGGGTAATTACCCCAGTTATCAACAAGTAAGCTATAGGACCATCTATCTGTTTTATTCTATTAGGTTAATAGCCTCTTCTCAATATCAGCCACCAATCCTCGCACATATGGATCGCTCTCTATTTTGGTAGAAACAACATTAGCAGCATGAATAACGCTGGAGTGATCTCTGCCGCCGAAATGTCCACCAATTTCAGGGTATGAACAGGTGGTGTGTTTTCGACATAGATACATACCAATATGTCGCGGGAACGAGAGATTTTTTGTGCGTCTCTTTGAGATCATCTCCGAGATTTTTATATTAAAATGCTCCGCCACTACCCGCTTAATCTCGCTCACGGCGATCTTAACTCGTTTAGGTTGAAGTAGGGGTTGAATAGCGGAATTGGCTAGCTCAATCGAAATAGACTTTCCTTGTAAGCTAGATATGGCGTGTACCCGATTCAAAGCCCCTTCCAGCTCACGAACATTGGAAGAGATGCTCTGCGCAACTAAATTTGCAACATCATCGGAAAGATCAAAACCATCCAACACGGCCTTACGCTTTAGAATGGCAACACGTGTTTCAAAATCCGGAGCCTGTAAATCCGCAGAGAGGCCCCATGAAAACCTTGTTTGCAGACGTTCCTCTAAACCAGGAATTTCTTGGGGCACCTTATCGCAAGTAATTACGATCTGGTGTTTTGCACCATAAAGAGCGTTGAAGGTGTGAAAAAATTCCTCCTGGGTTCTCTCTTTTCCACATAAGAATTGAATATCGTCAATCAGAAGTACCTCGACGCCCCGCAAACGGGATTTAAACTCCTCCATCTTCCCAAGCCGAAGAGCCTGAATCAGTTCGTTAGTAAAAGTTTCGGAGGAGATGTACATGACCCTGGCAGATCGGTTCTTTTCTAAAACCGCGTTGCCAATAGCGTGGAGCAGGTGTGTCTTGCCTAAACCAACCCCTCCGTAAATGAAAAGCGGGTTATAATTCTGACCAGGACTTTCACCTACCCTAAGGGCGGCTGCATGACAGAACTGATTGTTGTTTCCGACAACAAAATTAGCAAAAGTATACTTGGGGTTAACAAAGTGGTCGACGCATTGACTAGGGTGTTGATAACTCGACTTCTGGTAGTCGCTAAAGGCACCAGTTTGAGAGCTTAAGCCCACTCCGGAGCCCATAGACGCGCCTCTATGCGCAGCTAAGCTCCTGGTCTTCTTAACAATTACATACGGCTTTGGAGGGGAACTTGCGTTATTGAGACTCTCTCTATTCTCAACTGTTAAGGTGATTTTTATCTCCGAGAGTTCTAGCATTCCACACAGGTTTTCAACAATTTTTCCACGGAAACTATCAAAGACCCTGTCACGCACGAGTTTGCTTGGGCAGGCTAGGGTAACCTCCCCCTGTTCCAAACTGAAAGAAACTAATCTGAGCGGTTTAATGAAAGCTTCATATATCTGCAGGTCTGTTTCTTTGGCGATTGCTGCGGCGCAACGATCCCAAAGCTCCTGAGCGACGGCATCGTTGATTTTATCGTCACTACCGCTGCTGTTAACGGTGTTGCTGTTAACGGCGCCGTTGATGCCACCAATGCCGTCGCCAGCTATAATAGTCGAAGCTCCGGCCTCAACCATGCCGCTCGATTCCGAGGTGTCAGCATTAATCCAAACGTCTTCCATCTTCAAAAATTCTTTATCTTTTGTTCACGCGGGCGAAAGAGCAAATTAGCCCAACAAAAATCTAATTTACAACATGTTTGTGAAAAAATTTTCTACCCCCTTGGAACCGTAGTAAACATTGAAGTTTTAAGCAGTACTTACAATTTTGGTACAAAACACTTAAACTAACTTTTACCGAAGAGGTACGAAGAGAAATTTAGTTTAGCGAAACGTTTGAAGATTTTTTTTGAAAACCAATCTGGTCTTACAGATCTTAACGATAAGTATTTTAATCACCGTAGGTGAGTGCTTGGCTTTTCAAATTTTTTCAGTTGATTTAGACAGGCCGGCGCTTTTCTATGGGGCTTCGTTCGCGCTTTTGAGCGCCGCTGGTTACTTGGGAGTCATTGCGAATATCGTTTCCGAGAAGAGAAACATCCTGCTTGCCACGTTTATAGCGACCTTGAAGGTTATACTCTTCTTTGTAGCGGTGGCTTATCTTAGTACAGCCACTAATAGAACGCTATTGGCGGCCTTTTTAGGATTTATTTCAATCTTGCCGGTCTCTTTTATAGTTGCACGATTGTAATTGCACGATGGGGTTGATCATTTCTTCCCATTTGATTATAAGATCCAGGCGGAACGCGCAGTTATGTCTGACCATTTTACTTATCTATCACCTATCATAAGCGACTCGAACACGCAGAAGATTACTTTAGCGATTGTTCTGGCGGGTGTGTTGATTGCAATCGGCCGTGCGCTTACTTCGCGCCTCTCAGATCAGAAGACGCTTGAGAGCGCAGTCATTCCAGATCGCAAGATTACTCTTTTTGGGTTTTTCGATGCATTCGTAGAGTTCTTTCTATCGCACCACGACTCGATACTTGGAAAGAAGAATAGAAAATACATGCCTTTTACGGCCTCGCTATTCCTATTTCTGTTGGCCGCGAACTTAATAGGCCTGGTGCCCGGGATGCCCGCTATCACAACGACCGTTTGGGTAAATGTGGGAATGGCGCTAGTGGTGTTCTTGTATTTTAATTACCTCGGAATCAAGGAGCACGGCGTACTCTCATATCTGAAGCATTTTTGTGGGCCGGTATGGTTGTTAGCTTGGTTTATCTTTCCGCTTGAAATTTTTAGCACCTGCCTTAGAGTCTTGACGCTGAATCTCAGGTTATATTGGAACATTAACGCCGATCATGAGGTTTTGAATATTTTTACAAACCTTATTGGTCCATTTGCTGCGCCGTTCTATATAATGGGGGTGTTTGTCTGTTTTATGCAGGCCTTTATCTTTACAACGCTTACGATGGTTTATATCCTTTTGGCGACACAGCACGATGAGGAGCATTCCTAGAATAAGCTTTGCATTTGAAGAATTTGAAATTTTACCATAGGAGATAGGATGAAAAGCAAAATAGTATTTTTTCTTTATGCCATGATTCTGCCCAGCGTAGTTTTTGCGCAAGAAGGGCACGCTGCCGCCGGTGGTAACTCTGGTTGGCTGGCTTTGGGCGCTGGCATCGCCATGGGCTTGGCTGCTCTTGGCGGCACGCTCGGACAAGGTAAGGCCGTGAGCTCAGGCCTAGATGCGATTGGTAGAAACCCAGGCGCAGCTGGCAAGATGCTTATCTACTTCATCTTGGGTCTTGCTCTGATTGAGTCGTTGGTAATCGTATCCTTCGTTATCGCCAATAAGCTTGTGGGCCTTTTGGGATAGGGATAGTTGGGATAGGGATAAGAGGGTTAGCGATAACTAAGCACCCTGTTCGAAGCACCCTGTTCGGAGCGCCCAAACCCAAAGGTTTGGCGCTCCGAAATTTTACTGCCCTTCAAGCCACCTTTCCGCCTCAATGGCCGCCATACAGCCAGTTCCCGCCGCAGTTATGGCTTGACGGAAAACATGATCTTGCACATCGCCACAAGCAAATACTCCAGCGATATTGGTGGCAGTTGAGTTGGCTTTTGGAACGATGTAGCCGTTCTCATCCATATCCAGCGCCCCCTTGAAGAGCTGAGAGCTTGGCACGTGACCGATCGCCACGAACATAGCGTCTGTTTTCACCTCGCTGCTCTCCCCACTCTTTGTGTCTTTCAAGATTACAGCCGTGACACCGCCTTGTTTTGTGCCCAGTACATCTACAGGGATCTTATTCCATAGAAGCTCGATCTTAGGGTGGTTTAAGGCGCGATCTCTCATGATTTTTGAGGCGCGGAGCTCGTCTCTTCTGTGTACTAAATACACCTTACTCCCGAATCTTGTAAGAAAGAGGGCTTCCTCACAGGCGGAGTCTCCGCCCCCCACTACCATAATTATCTTGTTTCGAAAGAAGGCCCCATCGCAGGTCGCACAGGTTGAGACACCATATCCAAGCAACTCCTGTTCGGCCTTAAGCCCCAAGTAGCGCGGCACGGCACCCGTAGAGATGATGAGAGCATCGCAGCTATATTCAGTTTTTTCACTGCTAAGCGTGAAAGGCTTCTTGTTAAGATCGACACCCTTAATTACATCGGTAACGATGTTAGTATTAAAGCGCTTGGCCTGTTTCTCAAATAGTTGCATTAGGTCGGGACCCATCACCCCCTCCGGGAACCCTGGATAGTTCTCCACCTCGGTGGTGGTTGTTAGTTGGCCGCCAGGGAGTGGTCCCTGCACTAGCGTTGGGGATAAGTTCGCCCGGGCCGTGTAGATGGCAGCAGTCAGCCCCGCGGGACCAGAACCAAGGATTAATACTTTGGAATGTTGTTTTGAAGTGCTCATTTATTTCTCCGGAGATATAAACTGGATCTTACCTTACTATTACTATGTTTTGAAGAAAACGTAAGATTCTATTTTCGACATGGTGGCCAGACATCAGCTCTTGGTAATAGTTATGGCTTTTGATGTGTGTGCCAAATAGTACAGCACAGGCACGGCCATCCGGCTAATTAGCAGCGAAGCCACTTCGCCGGCCATCAGAGAGATCGCCAACCCTTGAAAAATTGGATCAAAAAGAATCACAGAGGCCCCTACCACAACTGCCATGGCCGTGAGCGCCATCGGCCGGAAGCGTAAGGCGCCCGCGTCCACAATGGCTTGTTCTAGGGGTAACCCTTGGGCAAGGCCCAGTTCTATGAAATCTACAAGAATGATTGAATTTCTAACCACGATACCGGCCCCTGCCATAAATCCGATCATTGAGGTGGCAGTGAAAAATGCTCCTAAGATTCCATGTGCCGGTAAAATTCCAATTAACGAAAACGGAATGGCTGTCATGACAACTAGAGGTGTTACGAAAGATTTAAACCAGCCCACCATTAGGAAATATATAAGGATTAGTACCGCTATAAACGCCAAGCCAAGGTCTCTAAAGACCTCGATAGTTATGTGCCATTCGCCGTCCCACTTCAAGGAAAGCTGGTCGGCGCTGAAGGGCAGCTCGGCATTTAGCACTTCAAGGGCTTTGTTATGGTTCCCAAAATCTCGCAAATCGAGTTTTGAGAGCTCCTTGTTCATACGCAAGATTGCATAAACAGGGCTCTCGATCACGCCAGCCACATCGGCGATCACGTAACTCACAGGCATAAGATTTTTGTGGTAGATACTCTGTTCCAGGGTTTGTACCCTTGGACGCACTAGCTCCCTTAGCGAAACCAGCTGGGGCACGCCTGTAGGGTTAGTAGGTTCGGGAAGTCTATTAGCGTCGCCAGACCGAACACGTAAGGAGAGCAGCTCCTCTGCATCGGTTTTAAGTTCACGAGGGAGTGAAACAACTATAGGGATGTCTTCCTTCTCATTGGAGACGTGCAGCAGGTCGACTGTGTCTTCCCCTAAGGCCAGTCTTAGGGTTTGCGCCACGGTTTCGGCGCTGATGCCGTGCAGAGAAGATTTCTCTCTATCAACTTCGTACAGAATCTTTTTCTGCGGAGCCTCTTCATACCAATCCAGATCCACAACGCCGGGAGTGCCACCAAAGATTTGCTTAACTCGATCTCCTAACTTCGTGCGGGCCGTGAAATCTTCTCCATATATCTCTGCCACCAAGGTTTGAAGCACGGGAGGTCCGGGTGGCACCTCGCTTACGGCAACGCGCACGCCCTGAGCTTTGGCAAAAGCGGAAATTTTCTCTCGGACGCGTTTGGCGATCTGATGACTCTGTTGGGAACGCTCCGATTTGTCTACTAGGTTGACCTGAATGTCGGCCAAATTGCTGCCGGCTCGCATGAAATAGTGGCGCACTAGACCGTTAAAATTAAACGGAGCGGCTATGCCGGCGTAAATCTGGTAGTTTAGAACTTCCGCTTCGTCTCCCGCCATCTTGGCAATTTGGCGAGCGATACGGGTAGTGTTTTCGAGAGAGCTCGACTCAGGCGCATTAATGATAATCTGAAACTCACTCTTATTATCAAAGGGCAACATCTTCACTTTGACAAGACCAACTCCGACCAAGCCTAGCGAGACGAGCAACAAGATTACGATGACTACTAAGAATTTATGGCGTTTAAATTTTGAACTTATAAGGCCCGACATGAACTTTCGATAGGCCAGGGTCGAACGTCCCTCGGCCTGATTATGCGGGGCATCTGAGCTTCCCCATGAAAGCACTCTGCTTGCCGCCCACGGCGTTACAATGAAGGCGATTAGCAGGGAAAATAGCATGGCTGCGCTGGCACCTATAGGAATGGGACGCATATACGGACCCATTAATCCGCCCACGCTCGCCATGGGAAGCACCGCCGCTATCACCGCGAAGGTGGCCAAGATCGTAGGGTTTCCAACCTCTGCCACTGCCTCAACTGCCGTCTGCGCCAACGGTTTTTTGGAGGATTGCGCGTGTCTCACGATATTCTCAACTACCACTATGGCATCATCGACTAGTATTCCGATCGAGAATATCAAGGCAAAAAGAGTGATACGGTTTAAGGTAAATCCTCCTAAATAAAATACCAATAGAGTCAGCGCCAGTGTGGAAGGGATCGCAATTGCCACAACGACTGACTCGCGCCAGCCTAACGCAAAAAGAATTAGTAAAGAGACGCTAACCACCGCAATGGCCATGTGCATCAGAAGTTCATTGGATTTCTCGGCTGCGGTTTCCCCGTAGTTACGGGTGGTTGAGACCTCAACCGTGCTTGGAATAACTGAACCTTTCATCAGAGAGATCTTTTCGAGGACCTGATTGGCAACGGCGATGGCGTTCGCTCCAGGGCGTTTAGCTACCGTAATTGTAACAGCCGGCTGGTCAGGTGTGTCGCGTGTGCCAAACAGCACATATTGCGAGGGGTCTTCAGATTGGTCGCCGATCTCGGCCACATCTTTTAGGTAAATGGGCTTTCCGTCAGCGATCCCGGCCACTACGTTGGAAACATCTTCAGCGCTGCTTAAGAAAGCGCCCGTCTCGATCATAATTTCCTGGTTCTGGCTAGTGATTGTGCCGGATCCGTATTTTCGGTTGGCCTGTTGTAGCACTGGTACTAGTCCCGCCAGGCTTAATCCGCGCGCAGCCAGCCTAGTCGGATCGACCAGCACTCTTAGTTGGCGCTTGGCGCCGCCGATTAATTTGGTTTCGGCTACAAGAGGTACCTGTTTGATTTGCTCCTCAACTTCTGCCGCCAAACGACGCAGGCTTAAATGATCGTAGATGGCACTATGAAGAGTTAAGGCAAGAATTGGCACGTCATCGATCACTCTTGGCTTAATTAGCGGAAAGGAAACACCCGGGGGAATGCGATCGAAGTTGGACTGTAGCTTCTGATTGAGCTTTACCAGGCTTTGCTCGAGATCTTGGCCGACTTTAAATCTAACAATTACTAAGCTCTGGCCGGTGCTGGAGGTTGAATATATGTACTCAACCCCGGGAATCTCCCATAAAAGTTTCTCCATCGGTCTTGTGGCGCGATCTTCCACTTCGCTTGGACTAAATCCGGGGAGGCTCACGATTACGTCAACCATGGGCACTTTAATCTGCGGCTCCTCCTCGCGAGGTAGGAGCAGCAAGGATGCCAATCCAAGTAGCACAGTCGTAACGATTATAAGCGGCGTGAGTTTGGAGTCGACAAAGATCTGAGCGATCTTCCCCGCTATTCCGAAGGGCCGCACTGGGTCGGGTTGTCTCTCTTCGTTTCTGTCGGTTGCCTTCATTTGCGGGACTCACGGATCTGTACAGCGTCGCGGTCTTTTAAATTAGAAATGTCACTAACAACCAGGTCTTCACCCGCTTCGAGCCCTGACAAAATCTCTATGGAATCGGGGAAAACCTTGCCGCTGCGAATTAAACGTAGCTCCGCGAGCTCATTTTTTACTACGTACACGATCTGCATCTGCCCTCTCTGGACTAGCGCGGACAACGGCACTCTAATGATCTTTCTTTGATGCGCAGGAACAAAGAGCCGCCCAAACTGTCCGCTACGCACCCCGGCAGCTTGCGGGAGGCTTACTTTAATGTGAAAACTTCTGGTGTTCTCGTCGGCGGCAGGCGAGATCTCAATTACGCGACCTTCAAATCGTCCCTGTCCGGCGGCAATTTCGAGCGTTTGTCCGATTTGTATTTTATCTATTAAACCTTCGGGCAGATCCGACTCGAACCGTAGTGCTGTCGGATCTTCCATTTCAAGCAGGGCCTTGGAAGGTGATGTTAGATCTCCGACCTCGATAAATTTTCGCGTAATAACACCGGCGTAGGGTGAGCTTATGTGAGTGTCGCTCAGGGCGGATTCGGCTTCATGAAGATTAGCCTGGGCGACCTTGGCTTTGACTTCGGCTGATTCTAATTCTTGCTTCGTGATAGCTCCGGTAGAAAGCAGCGACTGATAGCGCGCCAGCTCTCTAGCGCTCTGTTCGCTCAATGCGCGCGCTTGATCTAGGCCCGCCCGCGCCCGTTCCGAGTCTAACTCAACCAAGAGCTCGCCAGCCTTTACGTGCTGTCCGGGCGTAGCCAGCACTTTAAGCACGCGCGCACTGAGTTTGGCGCTGATGATGGCGCGTAGTCCCGAGGCCACAGTCCCCATGATTTCTTCCGGCGCCAGGTAATCTTCTAGTTGCACCTGGGCGGTCGTAACGATTACCGGCACTTGTGCATTATCAGAGGGAAATTCTTGCTTGGAACACGAGCTTAGGCATAAGGCCAGGACAATTGTTGGCCCAAACCAAGGCCTGCTCCCAAAGCGAGCATGTTTTTTCATTTAACCCCCTATCCCTAGCTTTCTTAAGATGCTCTCGGCCGGGCAAATACCGGTGAAGGCCGACTGCAAAAGATTTAAGCCGACGAAAGCAGTCAGCGCTAAGCACCAAGGATTTACGAAGTACCAGAGAAACAATCCCAGTAACACCAAGCTGCCCGCCAAGGCGCGAATTATTCTCTCGATTTTCATAAATTCTCCTTGTAAAGTATCTATATATGATTATATACTCATATATAGATACTTTACAAGCCCTAAATATTTCGGATAGCAACTCGGAATTATGAGCAAATCCCGCAAGAAAATTATAAAAAAGTTCGGCCAAGATGCCCTGGCGCTAATCGCGGCGCGTTTCAAAGTGCTTTCGGAACCGGCGCGCCTGCAATTGATTTTGGCCTTAGAGCAACGCCATAAAAACGTATCCGAGTTGGTATTAGAGACTGGCATGAGTCAATCCAATGTTTCTCGGCATTTGCAGCGATTGATTGAAAACGGCGTGCTAAAACGCGAACGCCAAGGGGTCGAGATCTATTATAGCATCGCCGCCAAAGAGATTTTTACACTGTGCGAGCACGTTTGCGGCGGCTTAAGACGAAGCGTCTTTGATAAGGCCAAGAGTTTAAGCTCGGATTAGTTTTTGCCTATCTGGGGTGGCTTCTTCAATCCGAATTTATGGACCGAATTCCAAACAAGCTAGCAGCTTTAAGCATGGCCACATCATAGGTAAGCAAATTCAGAACAAGACCTTTTTCCTTCAAGGCGTAAACGGTAACCAAATGCACAAGATCGGCTCCCCTAAGGTAGATCTTTTTGATCAACTTGGGTAAGTATTTTCGAATTTCTTCGGAGAAGTCTACTACTAGGAATTTGCTCCAGTCCGCCTCGAACTGCTTCTTAATAGTTTCAAACTCCACTCTGGAAATTATATGTTCCTTGTATGCGCGGCCAATTACGGCATACATCTCTGCATAGGTAAGGCTGGATGTGACAAAACTGCGCGCTTCAGAAAACCTTCGGTTTACAACGCTGCTTTCTGCCTCATCGATGTATCGTTTGACCAGCGCACTTGAATCAAGATAGCAGGCTTGCTTATCTACCATAGGGATCGCTCCTGCTCCAGAATAAGACTAAACCCTTTCGGTATTTTGATGGGAGATATTTTTGCAAATGGCGCCTGCAGCGAAGATGCCTGATGTAGAGTACCCTCCGATATCAACGAAGCTATGAGCTCTTCATTCGATTGCTCATCTATTGGTGAGTCGGCATTATCGGCGGGCAGTATTTTGGCTATCACCCTACCCCTGTCGGTAACCAATAGGTGTGTACCCTTCCTCACTTTTCTTAA
>CAZVWV010000030.1:0-30406 GCA_964631745.1 uncultured Bdellovibrionales bacterium | reverse complement strand
CTGCTTCGCCCGGGGTTTTTGAGCAAATACTAAGTGTGGTGCTTGCTCCAAAACCCCGGGTAAGGCGCGAGATATTATGTAGCGCGGACGACTCGGCCGCCAATGTTCGTAGTGGCACCACAGTTTAGGGCGGAGCCACCACCTGTTCGCACTTTACCCGGGGTTTTTGAGCAGATACTATCTGTGATACCTTTAATCCCCGTGGCCTAACGGCCAAATGGGCCTAAGTATAACTATGCTTCGAATTCAAACAATAGTAGTAAGCCCTTTTGCGCAGAACTGTAGAATATTGACCTGCGACAAGCAGGGGCTGGCGGTAGTGGTCGACCCCGGCGGCGATGCGGCTTTAATTCTCGATGCCTTAGGGCGTAGCTCTGCCAGATTGCAGGCGATCTGGCTGACGCATTCGCATCTAGACCATTGTGGCGCGGTCGCCGAATTGAAGTCTGAGTTCGATGTTCCGCTCCTGGCCCATCCCATCGAAAAAGAGCTTCGCGCAAACGTCGAACGAATCTGTGAAATGTACGGCGTTCCTCCGGGGCTCATGCAAAACTGCCCGGAACCGGACACGGAAATCGTAGGAGGCGAACGCTTGCAATTAGGGGAAGAGGAATTCGAACTGCTTTTCACCCCTGGCCACTCCCCAGGACATATCTGTTTCTATAACCGAAAAGCGAGTAAGCTTATCGCCGGGGACACTTTATTTGCAGGTTCGATTGGCCGCACGGATCTTCCGGGAGGCGACCATCGCACCCTCATACGCTCCATAAAGGAGCAGATACTAACTTTGCCGGGAGAGACGGCGGTGCTTTCCGGCCATGGCCCCGATACAAAAATTTCGGCTGAGATTAGTAGTAACCCTTTTCTTAGCTGAGAAGATATTTCACGCATTAAGCGCTAAGAGGATTAAGAGGTAGTTTATGTCTGGTTTATCTGAAAGTAGAAACATCGTGCTTGGCATAAGTGGATCTATCGCTGCCTACAAAGCCCCAGAGCTTGCCCGGCATTTGGTCTCGCGTGGTTACGCGGTGCGATGCATTATGACCAAAGCGGCCCAGGAATTCATAACTCCGTTAACGATGCAGTCTGTCACTAATCAACCGGTAATGGTGGATTTTTGGAACAACTCAGAGACCACAAGTATTGAACATATCGAGATCGCCGATTGGGCCAATGTTCTTGTGATCGCTCCAGCCACAGCCGATCTGATTGCAAAGATTGCCCATGGCTACGCCGAGACTCCGCTGCTCGCTGCTGCATTAGCAACTCGTGCTCCAATCCTGGTGGCGCCTGCCATGAATGTTAATATGTTTGATCACTCAGCCACTCAGGAGAATATCCAGATTCTAAAGAAGCGCGGCGTGCAGTTCGTCGAGCCTGAAGAAGGCGCTCTGGCATGTGGTTGGCACGGGCAGGGAAGGCTCGCTGATCCGATGGAGATCTTTTATCATATTCGAAAGTTGGTCTCTAAAGGTGATTTTGCAGGAAAGAAAATTCTGATAACCACTGGCCCCACCCGCGAAGCCATCGATCCGGTACGATTTATCTCTAACCGATCCTCTGGCAAGATGGGAGTGGCGCTGGCTCAAGAGGCCTTCTGCAGGGGCGCCGATGTAACTTTGATTCACGGCCCCATCCCCGTGAATGTGCCCGCTTCCGTGCGCTGTATTGAGGTAGTCACTGCAAACGATATGCACCAGGCCGTGATGGAGAATGCTTTTACAAGTGATGGTTCCGGTGCCGACATCGTCATAATGGCCGCGGCGGTTGCGGACTATCGTCCAAAAATGGCAGCGGAAGAGAAACTAAAGAGAAAGGAGCTGGATGATATCGAGGTAGTTGAGAATCCGGATATCCTTCTCGATCTCGGCAAGCGGCGCAAAGACGCCAAGCGTCCGGTTTTGGTCGGATTTGCCGTTGAGACTGGCGAGATTGAAGATCTAATTGAAGAGGCCCGCCAGAAATTACAACGCAAGGGCACTGACATGATCGTTGGGAATTTCGCAGAGGACGCCTTCGATCTTGATACAAATCGGGTTTGGATGGTGGACCGCACAGGGCGCCAGGAAGAGGTCGCAACAACTTTTAAGAGTCGAGTTGCCAATAGGATTCTTGACTCGATTTTGAGATTGTAAGGCTGATGTGGCTGGTACGTTAGCATAATGAAGATAGAAAGATAAAAAGAGAGTATAGTAACGCATGTCGTCTTCACTGAACTTCGAGTTAGTTAGATTTTTGGATTCAACCAAGGCCCTGTATCCAGGCGGTATTCCGCGTGCCAGCTTGACCAGAACGTCCACCAAGCAGCCTTCAGGAACCAATAGCATTGTTGTTGAATTTCTAATTGCGGACACGGATCTAGAATCGGGCACAGATCCTTTTTTTGGTAGCACGGGCGAACTGCTAAAGGGCATTATCACGCAAGGTCTCAAACTGAAGCTCTCCGAAGTAAATCTAAGTATCGCGGTAGCAGGGCATGCTCCTGTCCTTAAATCTCAGACGGCAGCCGTCGTGGTTTTTGGGTTACCCGCTCTTGCGCTAAAGCTTACTCACAATAGAGTGCTGATTCGCGCCGCTACGCTCACAGAAATTCTGAATGATAAAGCTGCAAAAAGGCAGTTCTGGAACCAGTTGCAGGCGATTCAAGTAAGGACTGGGGGCGAGGCTAGGTGAGAGCTTATTTAGTAAGAACCTATTTACATCTTTACTTGGTATCCTTCGCGCTCTTGCTCGTAACGATTTTAGGCGATGGTCGATCGTTTGCAGCACATGCGGCGGAGCCCCCCGCACCAGAAGAGGGCTTCGTGGCGATACTTCCCATGCAGATGGCTATTATGCCTGGCACGGATGCATACTTAAAACACGTGATCGAAGAGTTCGGCACGGGCCCACAAGCTGCGAAACTTATAGTGATCCAGCTGAACACCCCCGGCGGGCTATTAGATAGCGCCCAGCACATGATTCAGTCTATTTTTAACTCGCACGTCCCGGTCGTGATCTATGTCGGCCCCAGCGGTTCCACAGCCGCCTCCGCCGGAGTTTTTATCACCTTAGCAGGGCATGTAGCTGTTATGGCGCCTGGCACATCGATCGGTGCCGCGCATCCAGTCAGCGGCGACGGTAAGAACTTAGAGAGCGACATGCGCGCCAAAGCTGAAAACATTACTATAGCGATGGTGAAGAGTATCTCCCAAGAACGAGGCCGTAACGTGGAATGGGCCGAAAAATCCGTGCGAGAATCGAGCTCGCTGACGGAAACAGAGGCGCTTAAAGCCTCTGTCGTAGATTTTGTAGCCGAAGATCTTGACGATCTATTAAAGCAAGTTAGAGGGCGAAAAGTGAAATTGCCAGGCGGTGAGATTACCCTGGGCGACTATCAGAAACTTCCCAGAAGGGTGATTGAGATCGGCACGCGCGAAAAAGTGATCAACGTACTTGCCGATCCAAACGTTGCGGCGCTTCTCTGGCTGGCTGCCACAACCGGGATCTCAATCGAGCTTTATAACCCGGGCGCGATACTGCCAGGCGTGGTCGGCGTGATCTCTCTGATCTTGGCGCTGGCGGTGGGGCAGATAATACCGTTTAATCAGGGCGCCATACTATTGTTCGTTGTCGGCGCTCTGCTTTTAGGGGCAGAGATGTATGTTCCCAGCGGCATATTAGGGGCCGGAGGGGTGTTGGCTATGGTGATTGGTGCGATGTACTTAGTGGATGTTTCTCAGGCTCCCGGTTTGGGGGTCGACTTAACTATAATCCTTCCCATCGCCATTCTATTTGGCGCTTCTTTGCTGTTAATAGTTACGCGCGCGAATAAAGCGTTACGCTCCAAAGTTACCACTGGTATTGAAGGGCTTGTTGGACAGGAAGGCGTTGCCACAGAGCAGATTTCATCTCACGGGCGGGTATTTGTGAACGGCGAGCTTTGGAATGCAGAGTCCGGGGAGGGCCTGATTGAGAAGGATTCCAAAATAGAAGTTTTGGGTGTAAGGGAAGGCATGCGTTTGAGCGTCAAAAAGATTTAAAGTAGCAATTAGGAAAAAGTATATGGGGATCCCTCCGGTAATTATTTTTGTATTGGTGGTCTTAGTCGTGGTGCTTAAGAACGCCATTTATGTGCTTCAAGAGTATGAAAGAGGCGTAGTCTTTTTCTTAGGACGCCTGGGCGGCCTGCGTGGGCCCGGCATCGTTTTTATTATCCCCTTTGTGGAAAAGCTAGTGCGCGTCGATCAACGCACCGTCACCATGGATATCCCGCCTCAGGATGTGATTACGCGCGATAACGTCTCGATTAAGGTTAGCGCAGTGCTCTATTTTAGAGCGATCGATCCGAATCGGGCGATCGTGCAGGTCGAGAACTATCTTTACGCCACTAGCCAACTAGCGCAGACCACACTTCGAAGCGTCTGTGGCGAGGCCGAGTTGGATGATATTCTGACTAAGCGGGAGCAGTTGAACCACCGCATCCAAGATATCTTAGATAAGCAAACCGACCCTTGGGGCATTAAAGTTTCACTGGTTGAGATTAAGCATATAGATCTGCCGCAAGAGATGCAGCGCGCGATGGCTAAGCAGGCCGAGGCTGAAAGAGAGCGCCGCGCTAAAATTATTAAGGCCGAAGGCGAGTATCAGGCGGCGGAAAAGCTAACGCAGGCTGCTGAAATAATGGGACGACATTCTGCTACCCTACAGCTGCGTTACCTTGAGACCTTGCGAGATATCTCCTCTGAGCATAACTCGACTATCTTGTTCCCCATGCCCTTGGATCTGCTAGAGGCCTTCAGGAAGACGAAGGGCAGCTAATTTAAGACACCCCGTGTTTTCGTACGATCTGCCAGAAGAGCGAATTGCCCAACGCCCAGTTCATCCCTACGATTGCGCCCGCATGCTGTGCGTCGATCGCAAGAGCAGGCACATACGAGAGAGTGTCTTTGCAGAATTAGATCAGATACTTGGTCCACAGGATCTGATGCTTTTTAACGATACGCGCGTGATGCCATGTAGATTGCGGGGGAAGCTCTTAACCGGCGGCGAGGTTGAGCTCCTTCTGCTTAAAGAGGAAGTCCCCGGCCTTTGGAGGGCGCTTGGCAGACCTCTTAAAAAGTTTAAAGCGGGAGTGCAGATCAGGTCAGGGGAAATTCTGTTGACTGTGATCGAGCGGCTTACTGATTATGAAGTGCGACTGCGTTTGGACTCGGACCTCCAAAAATTTCGCGAACTCTTGCCTCAAACGGGAGCTATGCCTATACCGCCTTATATAAGAAATGGGAAGGCGGACCAAGACGACGCCAAGGACTACCAGAGCCTATTTGCGAAAGTTGACGGTTCGGTAGCTGCGCCCACGGCGAGCCTGCATTTCACAGAGTCCCTAATTGAACGGATTAAGGCTTGCGGCGCTAAGGTTTTGACGCTGAGTCTACACCTTGGTCCGGCAAGTTTTCTCGCTTTACAGGAACAGGACGGTCAAGTGATACCGCCTGCGGCCGAGGAGTTTTATGTATCGGACGGGGTCAAAGAGGCCGTTTGTCAAACCAAGAAACAGGGCGGTCGAGTAGTGGCCGTGGGCACAACAGTGGTGCGGGCGATAGAGAGCGCCTTCTTAATTACCCAAAATAGCAGCGCTCATTCTACACAACTCTTTATCCAACCCGGGTTTCAATTCCAAGCCGTTGATGCCATGATCACAAACTTCCATCAACCTGGCACAACCCATCTACTTTTGGTCGAAGCTTTTATGGGGCGGGAGCTGCTTTCTAAGAGTTACGCTTATGCGTTAGAGAATGGATTTCGATTCCTCAGTTACGGAGACGGGATGTTCCTATGTTAAAGCACTTTGAGAAAATCTGTACCGATGGAAGCGCCAGGCGCGGGCGATATGAAACCGCAAATGGGCTCTTTGAAACTCCAAACTTCATGCCGGTGGGCACGCGCGGCAGCGTCAAAGGCGTGGACGCCGAGCGCTTGAAAGAATGCGGCGCCGAAATTACCCTGGTAAACACATATCATCTCTGGCTTAGACCAACCCCAGCGGTCGTGCGCAAACTTGGAGGGATTCATAAGTTTATTGGTTGGCACGGCCCGATTTTGAGCGACAGCGGAGGCTTCCAGGTTTTTAGCTTAAAAAGTATACGCAAGTTAAGCGAGGAGGGCGTGGAGTTCCGTTCCCATATCGACGGCGCCCGCTGTTTCCTTTCGCCCGAGCTCTCGATTCAAATTCAGGAAGAACTCGGCGTCGATATCGCCATGGTTTTAGATGAGTGCCCGCCCGGAACTTTATCGCATGACGAAACTGCAAAGTCGCTGGAGATGACCTTGCGTTGGGCAAAGCGATCTTTAGCGGCCAGAAGAAACGAACAGACATCCGTGTTTGGAATTACCCAAGGAGGAATTCATAAAGATCTAAGAACGCATTCAGCCCAGGAGCTGAGCGCCCAAGCCTTTGATGGTATGGCGATCGGTGGACTTAGCGTGGGTGAGTCTAAAAAGTCTATGTATGAAGTCTTGAGCTATCACCCAGCGCAGCTTCCGGAGTCGAAGGTGAGATATCTAATGGGGGTGGGCACGCCCGAGGATATCGTCGAAGCCGTGAAAAACGGCGTGGATCTTTTCGACTGCGTAATGCCGACGCGCTCAGGAAGATTTGGTCGCGCCTTTGTGCGCGGCGAAAAGCCCTACCTCAATATAAAGAACGCCGAACATCAATTATCAGAAGCGCCGCTCGACCCGAGCTGTGGATGCCTGGCTTGCCGCCGATACAGCCGCGGATACATCAACCATCTCTTCAAGGTGGAAGAGATGCTCGGACCGCAGCTTCTAAGCATTCACAATTTGACGCATTACCTGGACCTAATGCGCAATATTCGTGAGCACATCGAAAAAGGCACGTTTAATGCGCTTTATACGGCAGAAAAGGCCCGCTGGGCGGGGTCGGAGCTTGGAATTTAGTGAAGCATTTTCATCTTTCTTGGGTTCGTGGTAGATCATACTCGCTTAATAAAATAGAGGTTCGAATGTACTGGCGATTAACCATATTTCTCAGTCTCCTGTTGACCCCCTTTAGCGAACTCTTTGCTCAAGCGGGCCCTGGGGCTGTACCAAGCTTTGGCCAGATGATGGGTAAGATGCTTCCCATGTTCGTCATGGTCTTCTTTATCTTTTATTTTATGGTGCTGAAACCCCAACAACAAAAAATCGATGCGCAGAAGAAACTTTTAGAGTCGCTTAAGAAAGGGGACGATGTCGCCACCACTGGCGGGATCGTGGGGCGCGTGTTCTCTGTTGAAAAAGATCACGTAGTGCTAGAAATTGCAAATAGTGTGAGAGTTCGATTTGAACCTATCCACGTCATCAAACGTTTTGGGAAGGAGGAGAAGGGGAGTTAATATGTCTACAGATATTAAAAGACGAACCATCGTATTCTGCGCCGTAATTTTAGTGGGCATCGCTTTTTTGTTGCCTACTTTTGCCAGAGACACCTTTAGTTCGGGCTGGATTTCCAAACCTTTGTCGTTGGGGCTTGACCTTCAAGGTGGTGTGCATATCGTTTACGAGGTTGAATCCAACGAAGCCGTGAAGAGCCGTCTTCAGGGACAGCTCTCGGGAATTCGAATGAGCTTGCGTGAGGCCAAGATCGCCGTTACCAAGGCGCGTGTTAGTGATGATAACCAGCTAGAGATTGCCTTATTGACCTCCCGTTTTGGCGAACAGGCCAAGCAGACCATCCAGGAGAAATTTAAAGAGTTACTTTTCGTGAAGGAAGCTAATCAGGGCGATCGGTTGCTCCTGACCTACGGCTACACGCCCGTGCAGATTGACCGTATCGAGCGCGAAGCCGTGGAGCAAGCCGTGGAGACTTTACGTAACAGGGTCGATCAGTTCGGTGTTGCCGAGCCTTTAATTCAACGTATGGGCGATAAGAGAATTCTGCTTCAGATGCCAGGCTATTCCGATATTGAAGCCGTGAAGAAAGCGGTCGGGAAACTTGCTAAGTTAGAATTTAGACTGCTTTCGAAGCCCGGTGACAGCAGCATTGAAAAAATCACACTTAGAGAGAAAGCTTCAAATACTCCAATTCAGGTGGAAGATAACGCGCTAATGACCGGGGACGCGGTGGCGGACGCGCGAGTTACCAATAATGATGCCCAAGTTGAGGTTTCGCTATCTTTAACCAGCGATGGTGCCAATACTTTTGCCGAGATAACCGATACGAATGTTGGCAGGAATTTGGCAATTATACTTGACGGCCTGGTTTACTCCTCTCCAGTAATTCGAGAGGCCATCCGCGGCGGGCATGCCAGTATTAGTGGCGGATTCTCATATGAAGAGGCTACTAATCTAGCAAGAATTCTAAGAGCCGGCGCGCTGCCCGCTCCACTTAAAGTTTTAGAAGAGAGAACTGTCGGTCCGACGCTGGGGGCCGAGTCCATCAAGGCCGGTATATTCGCCATCGCCATTGGCTCCATCTTTGTCTTTATATTTATGCTGATCTACTACAAAAAGTGCGGCTTGGTAGCGGACCTCATCTTGGCCGTAAACTTGTTTTTGATCCTGGCTTTACTCTCAGCTTTTGGTGCCACGCTAACGCTGCCTGGTTTGGCTGGTCTAGCGTTAACAATCGGTATGGCAGTGGATTCAAATGTTATTATTTTTGAACGCATAAAAGACGAGATTCGAAACGGCGCCAGTCGGGACGCCGCTGTGGCCGCCGGGTTTGATAAGGCCTTCTCGGCTATTATGGACTCAAACATCACCGTGCTCTTGTCTGGCATTATTATATACGTATTTGGAACAGGCTCTGTGCGCGGCTTTGCGGTAACACTCTGCACCGGTATCGTCACAACCGTTTTCTGCGCTATCTTTTGCAGTAAACTTGCCTTCGATTTTTTCCCTCTCAAAGGCAAGGGCGAGATCTCAATTTGATGGAAAAATTTAAGCGGAGCTGCTCATGGAATTAGTATCACCAAATATTAATGTAAATTGGATCGGTAAAGCGAAGTACTTTATCACCATCTCGGCTTTGATGGTTTTGGGGTCGGTTTACCTCTGGTTTAGCTTAGGCGAAGCCAAATACGGCGTGGATTTTAGAGGCGGTAGCGATATCGTCGTTAACTTTAAGGAGCCGATCGAAGGGGACCTTATAAGTCAAGCGCTGGAAGCGGGTGGGGTTGATTCGCCTATCGTGCAGCATTTTCAGGGCGCAGGAAATGAGTTCTCTCTTCGAGCAGGCGCTATGGGAAATGCCAAGGAGACAAAGGATAAGGTTGAGGCTGCGCTTAAAGCCAAGTTCCCCGACAAGTACGAAATTATTAGAACCGAATATATCGGCCCAACCATCGGCAAGGAGCTAAGAACTAAGGCTCTCGTTGCCACCAGCATCGCGCTTTTAGGCATTCTTTTTTACGTGGCCTTTCGTTTTGAATTCGCCTTTGCACTTGGTGCCGTTGTGGCCCTCTTTCACGATGTGATCGTGGCCATGGGCGTATACTTAGCCTTTGGTTTCCCTGTGAACATGGGCACCATCGCTGCCGCGCTAACGATTGTCGGATACTCCGTCAATGACACCATCGTGATCTTCGATCGCGTGCGTGAGCAGATTCTTAAGAGCAAGCACTTTGATCTGGAGCGCGTGCTAAACGATAGCTTAAATTTCTGCTTCAGTAGGACCATCGTGACATCGCTGCTAACTCTATTTTCTGCGATGGCATTGGCGCTTTTTGGCGGCGGCGCTTTGGCTGACCTAAGTATTTATTTGGTAGCGGGGATTGTGGCCGGATCTTATTCCACTATCGTGATCGCTTGCCCAATCGTGCTTTACTGGGAGCGCTTCAGGACAAGAAAAACAGCCAGCGCAGCGGCTTAAAACCTGAACACAAACAGAGAGCGAGTTCCGTCTTGTGTGAGGTTGATTATTTCGGCCGGTGTCGCATCCACTTGGAAAGTATTGGTAATAAAGGTAGAGCCTGGCCGCATCTCCGCTTGGACTTTCTCCCAAAGTTTAGCCATTGGTTCGGGCGCTAAAAATGCGTACACAAAGTCGTAATCCGACAGCGAGACCTTCCAAAAATTTGCGGCTTTGATCTCTGCGTTGCGGCGCAGCAACAGCTTTACTTTAGAAATCGCCACCGGTAGCGGGCTGATCTCGTACCCTTCGAATTTTCCCTTAGGGCGTTTGTCGCTTAAAAAATTCAAAATTCCGGCAAAACCCGAGCCCAGGTCGACGAATCTGAATTCCTTCTCTGTAGGCAGCAGACGTAAGACGCTCTCGTAGGCCTTACGATTAGAGGGATAGTAGGGAACTCCCGTCCAAAAGGTCGGAAGATATGTCAGGAAAAATACAAGCGCAACGGCGATTAGCAGTTCAGCGCCAACGCCCGCGCTACTCAATCCCAGCGCGGCCGGAATTAACAGAGCATTAAAGTATCTCCATGGCAGTGAAAAATTCAACCAAGCGGCAAGCGTATAGCCGCAAAGTGTCCCTATTAGCAACATCGCAAGGGGGGAGATATCATTATGCAGATAGGAGCAGGCGGCCCAGCCTAGCACCATCAACCCCACGGCCAGGCACTGAATGCCGATACTAAAGCTAATGAAGTAGAGCGAGCGCTTAATTCCGCTGGTTGACATCTCTAATACTCAAGCAAAGATTTAGGCAACGCCTGACGCGGGGAGCTGTCATAGTACTTTTCTAGCTCTCCCATCTTATCGCTCAAGCCCACCGCACCCTGCGCCTCCGGAATCTGAATCATGAGCCTAACGATAAGGTCTCCGCGGGAGCCGTTCTTAAAAGTGACCCCGCGCTCTTTTAATCTGATCTCATGGCCGCTCTGGGTGTTAGGCGGAATTTTTATGACCATCTGATCTTCTAGAGTCGGCACTGTGATATTTGTGCCCCTAAAGGCCTCGCTTACAGTGATTGGTATCTCTATGACCACGCCCTTATTTTGAATGCTAAGCTGCGGGTGCGAGGGCACGCGTACGATTAGCACTAACTCTTCAGGAATTTTGCCGGTAGCTCGCAAACGCACTACGCTGCCGTTTCGCACCCCAGAGGGGATGCGCACAGACACCTTTCGAATACCCTCAGGCTCAGTAATCTCAACTGTTTTCTTTGTGCCAAAAAGCGCCTCACGCAAAGTCACTGAGACTTCAATTACCGAAAATCTTACGCCTGTGCTTGGCGCCTTACTCCATTGCAGCGGACGTTTAAGGAATTTCGGGAGTCCCTTGAGTTTTGCCCAAATAAAATCCAGCCAGTCCGCTTCCACCTGAGGAGCGGGCCTAGTTTCGGCGGCCTTGGCCGCCTCGGAATTCTCTGTTGGTTTCTCAGAAGTCCTTGCGCCGCTCGCAGCACGGCGCATCCTCTCATACGCTTCAAACTGTTTGCTTATGCGCTCGCGCGAAAGCGGATCGAACTCGGCGTCGTATTTGCGCCTAGCTTCCGCATCACTCAATACGGAGTAGGCCTGCGAGATGATCTTGAATTTATCCTCAGAATCTTTACCGGGATTGACGTCAGGATGATAGCGTCGAGCCAAGATACGGTAAGCTCGCCGAATCTCGTCTGCCGTAGCGCTAGTATTGACTCCCAAGGTTTTGTAGTGATTCTCCATTGTTATAGGGATTGTCGCACAGCTACCACCATCTTTGTACCGTGAAAGTTACCGTGAAAGATTAGGTCCAAAGATTGGGTCCAAAGATTAGGTATGGCGCAACTCCCCAAACCCCAAGATTATATCCCCTATGGGACTTCCGTTAAGTAAACCGATCTCCAAGGGCTGGCTAAGATTTGCAGAGAACGTTGTCGAGCGTGCGGGGATCGTCAACGAAGATACGGCAGCGGTGCTTGTTAAAGCCTTCGCGGCGGTGCCGCGTGATAAATTTATCCCACAGGCTCTGGCGCTGCGGGCTACCGATGACAACGCCTTACCGATTGGGTATGGGCAAACCATCTCCAAACCCTCAACCGTGGCTCGCATGCTCGGTGTGATCGGACTTCGCCCGGGTATGCGGGTGCTCGAGGTTGGGTGCGGTTCCGGATACTGTAGCGCCGTGATGGCTGCGGCCGGGGCGCAGGTCTTTGCGGTCGAGGTTGTGGGACTTTTGGCACAGCGCACCCGAAAACTTTTGGATGGGATCAACTTCCAAAATGTATTGATCAGAAGAGGAGACGGACGACGGGGTTGGGCTGAGCATGCGCCTTACGACGCCATTGTGATTTCAGCCGCATTCGAGAAGGTGGAACCAGAACTTGTCGCGCAACTTAAGAATCCCGGTGGACGTATGGTGGCCCCGATTGGCGGCTCAAATGGCCAAATTCTGACGCTTTGGGAGGCAAAGGGCGGCGGCGTGACTCTTTATCAGTTAGAGCCCTGTAGTTTTGTCGAGGGGCAATAGCTACACGGCTCACGGCATAGCAGCGTTCAAAGTATAGATAGTGGAGGAGAGTTAGTAGTGTGCGCTTCTTGCGATTTAGGATTCGGGCGCTTTTCGTTGTAAACTTGTTAGGGCTCTGGAACCTCTCCGGCTGCACATTTTTTGAGCCGCCACCTCCAAAAACTACCAAAGTAATTCTTTATCGAGTGAAGTCCGGCGATAGTCTGTACTCCATCAGTCAACGCTTCGGCGTAACCGTGCGCGAGATACGAAATAAGAGTCGATTACCCGACGATGAAGGCATCACAGTCGGTCAGCAGCTCCGCATTCCGTACAAAGGCCAGGACCTACACAAAGAGAAAGAGGTCTACCACATAAGCGGCAAAGAAGAAGCGCTCAAAGCCAAACCCCAAGCGGGAGCGCTAAAGTCAGTCAAGTTATCCGCGGCCGCCAAGTACGTCGGCAAGCTAATTTGGCCGGTAGGATCAGGCGGCGGCTACCTAAGCTCTCGCTTCGGGCGCCGATGGCTCTCATTCCACGAAGGGCTAGATATCGCCGGTCGCGAAGGGCTCCCGCTCTTGGCAGCACACGCCGGACAAATAGTTTACAGCGACGACCGCATCCGCGGTTACGGCAATATGATAGTGATAAAGGGGGATTCTCTGTTAACAGTATACGGACACAATCAGGAGAACTCAGTACGCATCGGCCAATACGTGAAGCAGGGCGAAAAGATCGGAATCCTAGGCCAGTCCGGCAAAGCCACCGGCCCGCACGTGCATTTTGAAACCCGCATAAAAAACCAAGACGGCAAATTTGCCGCCGTAGATCCGCTGGTGTTCTATTCCAAGGTGAAGGAGGGCTAGGCCCGGCGCCCAGCCCACTGCGAACCGTTAAATGTCACGCGAGTCGGCCCAGGGGCCCCAGGCAGATTTCACCAAGCCGACCAACCCCCAACCACCGCCCCGTTTACAACCGCCCCGCAGTATAATAACTTGTCCCACATGCCCGCGTAGCTCAGCTGGATAGAGCACCGGTTTCCTAAACCGGGGGTCACATGTTCAAATCATGTCGCGGGTGCCAATTTCACTAGACATTTTTCCGTGATTCAGTTCAATTCATAAGACAGGACCAAGAAAAGGGCCAATTCAGCAACTCCGCCAGTGGAGCGTTGCTAGTAGTTTCAGCTGGTTAGGCAAGTGCTATGCGATTGGCCAGAAAATTTTATAAAGTGGAACTATAGAAGCCCGACTAGAGCCACCCTACTTTTTTTACGAAACCGGCAACTCTAAAAAATAATTCACGATACATTATTATAGGGTTTAACATATCCGAGTATCGCATCATGCCATCGAACCGAAAACTGTTCCTAAACGGCACCACCGTCATGGTCTCCTTCAGAACCGAAGAAGGACTACCGTTTGTACCGGTGACCTTCATAAACGAGATCTTCTGGTCCAACCTGGCCAAGGCCCAGCGGCTCTACGGCCAGCGCCTGTGTACCTTATAGGGGATGGAAGGAAAAGCCTAAAAAGTTGTGCCCGGTCTAAGAAAATATGATATAAGCAAAACATGGAAAAGAAATTGACCTGGCCAGAAATTGAGCGTCTGTATAATCAAGAATGGGTTGAGTTAATTGATTACGATTGGCCGGAAGAAGATCCATTTCCTAAATCAGGCATTGTTCGGGTGCATGCTAAAACCCGCTCTGAATTTGACGACTTAGCTGATATAGATCCTCCGCGGGATTCTGCCTACGTGTATGTTGGGACTCCGTCCAATGCAAGTAATGTCGTAGTGACCCGCGGGTACAGCAAGGTCGTTTACGGACCTAAAAATGCGTGAGTATAATTTTGATCCACGCATCCCTGCGCCAACGATTTCTGCATTGATAAATAGCCCTCGGGGCACTCGTCGAGTCAAGCTGGTGCTTGATACAGGGGCCGAACGTACACAGTTCAATCGTCGGACGATGCGCAGACTCGGATTTTAGCCCGACTCGAGCCACCCTACTTTTTTTACAAAACCGGCAACTCTAAAAAATAATTCACGATACATTATTATAGGGTTTAACATATCCGAGTATCGCATCATGCCATCGAACCGAAAACTGTTCCTAAACGGCACGACCGTCATGGTCTCCTTCAGAACCGAGGAAGGATTACGGTGGGCTATGGAAACGGGCTCTAAAACTCCGAAGGGGGGACATATTCGGGGCGCTCGAGGGTGGCTCTAGAATCGCTCGCTCGCTTTTTTTTTAAAGGATGGACTGTTAAAGCGCATCGCGTTAAGAAAGAATCGGGGACAAATACCTAGGATACAAAGTGGCTTTAATTAAATTTAGTGATTCGTCAAAACCACTTGCTGAACTGGCCCGTAACCTTAAAGAAGTATCCACATGCGGGGGCAGGGCTGCGCTTATAGATTCTACTTGGGTTACCCCGTTGGCGGTCGTTCCAGTGTGCGCAATGGCTCGATCGTTGGAGGTCATCATTGATTTTGCAGACGAATCAAATAGTGCTGATGTGCGTAGCTACTTAAAGGCAGTGGAATTTCCAAATGGAACGTCAGAGGTGGCGTTTAGTTACCGGCGATCGTACTTGCCGCTTACTAGACTAGATCTTCCGGGTAGCAATGTTACCTTAAATCAAGTTGTTTCTGAATATGTGTCTCTTATTCTAGCAAAATCAGAAAATTCTAATCGTAGCGACCTCAGGAGCGCTATTTCGCATGCATTAGGTGAAATGACTACTAACGTGCAGGAGCATGCGCGCGCAAAGCGTTATTGGCTTTTCGCACAGTACTGGCCTCAAAAGAGTGCACTTGAATTTTGTATCGTAGATGATGGAATCGGAATTCGGCAGAGGTACTCCGAAGAGGGGATGGTCTTCAACAACGATAAAGAAGCGCTTGCAGCTGCCATTCAGGGACGATCTGTTAAACAACCTTTGTCAGACCTTCCTGGCGATCGAGGATATGGCCTTGGATCGACGATAAGGCTGCTAACGGGAGCGGAGCTTGGCGGGTCATTCTTGATAATCTCCGGTGACACCGGCTATGTGAAAAGACATAACAACACAGCGCAAATCTTTAGATTTTCTGCTGGTTGGCAAGGCGTTATGGTGGGCGCTAAGCTTAGGTTTCCCAAGCAAAACTTGGACATCTTGAAGTACATGCAGTAGAATGATTCTATGGCGAGTGTGATTCTCAAAGATATTCTAAAAGCAGATTCGGTTCTTATTCGAGCTGTAGATGAAGTACTACGCGAGCACTTGTCTAGTGTTTCCAACGGGAACGCTATACAGATTGATTTTACCGATATACAAGCTCTTTCCCGAGCCTTCGCTCATAGTCTCATTTCGCTTAGCGAGGAGTTTAAGAATAAAGGCGTTGAGCTGGATTGGACCAATGCTAATCAAGCTATCCAAGCGATGTTGACGTTGGTTCGAGACTCCCGTAGCGATCCTACCGAACACGTCAGGCCTGATTTGATCGCAACAGAAACTAGCTTAGACGAAGCTTCGAATCAGTTCTAATTGCGCACCTGTCAAAAGTTAACTTTTATGTGTCGGCAGCTATGACTTATTTTTATTCTTTTGCTTCCTAACAGGAATTAATTCTGAAAATTTCCTCTTGTGCAATCCAAACAATTCAGGATTTTGCCATTGATGCAAATTTGCCCAAAAAATTATCTCCACGTGCTGTTTAGGATCGGCAACGCAAACGATTCGGTTCCGGTGTCCGAGGCAAGAGACGGAGTGTTCAAGAAGCTCATCCTTTGATGTCGCATATGCAGCTACTACACCCGCTACTGGCCGCGATGAATCTTTCGGCCAGTCATAGTCTAATAACTGTACCCATTCGCTTTGGTAAAGCACTTCGATTTCTGACCAGGCCTGTCGCTTGCGGGCCGCTTTTTCTATTATTACCAAGCTTGACTAGTAGAAACATTGTTTCTATAGTGCGTTTTTATCACTTATCAGTTCGAGGAGTCCTTTTATGCCACCATTAGATGGTCCTACAGCCTCAACCCCAGTGCCGACACCAGAAGTTTCTTTTCGAGAGCGAATCATACGTGCGGAACAGGACAAGCGCAGCTCAATTGAGAGTTTGTTGAATGTTAGTGGCATGCCAGCATTACTGGCAGCACTGGAAGAGAAAGGGGAGGGACCGTGGGATCAGCATCGGCCGTTGCCAGTTCCGCCAGAGCATGCACGAGCTATCGCTGAACAGTTATTTGAATCCTCGCGGGCCACACCAGGTGACTTAATGGTGGTTGAAGGCACTCGCGAAACTCTTGGGGTATTGGAAGAGGTCTTAAGAATATGTGATAGGGAAAGTGTGCGGGTAAGATTTGATTTTCGCAATTTCGCCCGTGAAGCAATTTTTGCAAAGTATCTTTCGGATCAAGCGCAAGGTGATGGCCTTTCTCCCTTAGCTACTTTAGCGCATGCTCGTTTGGAGTTATATGATGGCGTAAATAGGACGCTGCGAGTAATCACCAATCCAGATTCTGGGATAAAGGAATTTGCCGATAGCGCGAAGAGCAGTCAATTGGCAACGCTCATGGCTCCTATGGTGCAACGACTAAGAAGCGGCGATCTACATTATATCGTCACCATTTTACCAACTGCCAGCGATGCAGCACTGGACGGGATGGATCATCAGGGCTACATGACATTGTTTTTGGAGGCCTGCAATCAGCCCTGGGCGGAAATAAAAGCAGCTCAAGGCTTGCTGAAGGAAAAGTTCGATCGCGCGCGTGCGATACGCATTACCAATAATGACGGCACAGATGTCACACTCGACATCACAGGACAAACTTTTGCCAATAGTGTGGTACTAAAAAATCTGCCTGGCTCAGAGATATTCAGTTCGCCGTTACGAGAAGGTGTTAATGGTACAATAGTAGCAAAAGGAAGATTCCAATTTCGTGCTAGTGGAATAATGGAGGATCTTACACTTGTTTTCGAGCAGGGTCGAATAGCTTCGTTTGATGCCCGTGTTGGCCGAGAAGATCTCGCAGATATAATCTTTTCAGATAATGGAAACGGTGAGGGCTCTCGGTATCTGGGTGAAATTGGCATTGGAACTAATCCACACTTAAGAAGGCATATGATTAACCCACTACTTGTAGAAAAATTTGGTGGTAGTTTTCATGTGGCACTTGGCTCTTGTTACAGTTATACCACCTACGACGGCGAGCCAGTAGCGTTGCAGAATGGTAATAACAGCAAATCAGGTGTTCACTGGGATGTCACAACGCTTTTGAGAGGTAAAGGCGGAAACATGGAGCTGATCTATGACACCGAAGGCGATGAGCGTGAAACAGTTCAACTCGATGGCAACTGGTTGGTCCCGGGCTGTGAAGTGTTGAATGAAGGTTGGGGTGCTCTGGCACTAGAGAGCCGACCCGAGTGGTGGAATGAGCGGTACCCAAAGGGATATGTTTGATTCAGAGTGCTAAACTTTGTGATATAGCCCACCTAGAGATAAGATAGCCCGAATAAGAGTCCGGCTCGAGCCACCCTACTTTTTTTACAAAACCGGCAACTCTAAAAAATAATTCACGATACATTATTATAGGGTTTAACATATCCGAGTATCGCCCCATGCCATCGCATCGAAAACTGTTCCTAAACGGCACGACCCTCATGGTCTCCTTCAGAACCGAGGAAGGATTACGGTGGGCTATAGAGGATGGCTCTAGAATCGGCTAACGTTATATAATACCGCAAAGGAATTTTATGACCCTCTATTTTACAGCGGATACCCACTTCGGACACTCGAACATACTGCGTTACGACAAGCGGCCGTTTGCAGATGTTAACGAGATGAACGAAGCCTTAATTACGAACTGGAACCGCGCAGTTAATCCTACAGATTCAGTTTATCACCTTGGTGACGTATCGATGCTCCGGCCCGAGCGCACCCGCGAAATTCTAGATAGGCTAAACGGCAGAATCTATCTTATCCGAGGTAATCACGACCGCGCGGCCGAGCATAAACTTTGCCGCGATCGCTTCGAGTGGATCAAGGATTACCATTTCCTTAAGCTAGACGGAGGCGTAATGATTGCGCTCATGCATTACGCTATGCGTATCTGGGATAGGCATCATCACGGAGCTTGGCATCTTTACGGCCATTCGCACGGGCGGCTTAACTTGCCGCAGGATGTGCTAGCGCTCGATGTTGGAGTGGACTCTTGGGAGTTTATGCCGGTGGCTTTGCAAACGATAAAGACCAGAATGGTCGAGAGGGGGTGGACTGGTAGAGCGCTACCCGTTAATACGGAGTCAAGAAAAGATGTAATCGGAAATAATCCCTAAGTGGCGTCAATTAATTTCAGCTATTTTTCAAGGCCACTGGCCGAACCAATACAGCCTCACCAAATTAATGTCGGTGAGCCTATCAACTTTCACAAGACCCTGATGATTACAAATTCCCCCTGAGCCGACCCCCTATGTGTTTAGGTATATTATACTAATGGTATTAAATAGTTATCCCGCAGACTGCATGAATACTTACTAAATAATCTTGCAAAAGATTGTTTATCCTGCTAAAATTACACTTATGAGATTCAAAAGCTCTGAGAAGCTATATCAGAATTTGAAAGAGGGCGTCGTATACCGTCGCGAGGAACTTGCAGCATTTTCAACTTCCGTCGATCGAGATTTGAAAAGCCTTCTGAGCAAGAAAATAGTCAAAAAGGCGGGCGCTGGACTCTATTATCGCCCAAAGATGTCGCGGTTTGGCCCGCTTCCGACAAAACCAAATGAAGTGGTGCGAGCGTTCTTAAAAAGTGATGATTTTTTAATAACATCTCTAGATGTTTTTAACGGGATGGAGGTCGGATTGACTCAGTTAACAAATGAGGCCCTTGTCTACAATCGAAAGCGAGTTGGAAGATTTATTCTTGACGGACAACGCTACTACTTCAAGCGTCCGCCTAACTTCCCACGAAAAGTCGATGTCCGAGAAACTTTTCTATTCGTTGATCTTCTTAATAACTATGACGATCTTTTGGAGCCGCCGGATCGTATCTGGATCTCTTTAAAACGAAAAATAAAGGAGTACTCGTATGAGGAATTAACCCGACTAGCAAAGGAATATGGAAAAGTTTCAACCCAAAGGATGCTAAGGGAGCTTGTGGCCAATGACTGAGCCGGTATTCCTTCATCAGATTGCAGACTTTTCGGAGCTGATTGAGAAGTTGGCTCAGGTTAATAATATTCGCGCTCAATTGGTCGAAAAGGACTACTGGCTCATGCACTGTCTTTGGGCGCTTCAAAATACAGAACTTAAATTCGAATTAAAGGGAGGCACCTCGCTTTCTAAAGGTTGGGGAATAATTAATCGATTTTCGGAGGATGTGGACATCAAGATCTTTCCACCAAATACCATGAGTGTCGCGAGTGGTAAGAACCATGTAAAACCGAGGCATAGAAAAAGTAGGGAAGCATATTTCAATTGGCTGCTCGGATTACTAAACGTAGCTGATGCAAGTTCGATTGAGAGAGACCCGGAATTCGATGATCACGATTTGCGAAATGCGGGATTTAGGATTGGGTATAGGTCACTCTTTGAGCCACTTGCAGGGCTAAAAACAAATATCCTCCTAGAGGTTGGTTTCGATGTCACTACGCCAAATGCGCCGCATGATATATCTTCATGGGCCTACGATTACGCCATCAAATCCGGGGTTGTGATTAAGGACAATCGCGCTCTTGCCGTTCCCTGTTATCTCCCTGAATATACGCTAGTAGAGAAGCTGGCCGCGATTTCCAAAAAGTACCGCCAGGAGATTTCAGGCAGATCCGTTCAGAATTTCACCAGGCACTATTATGATGTTTATCAACTGCTTGGCGAGAAGAGGGTCCAGGACTTTATTGGCACGCAGGCGTACGTCAAGCATAAAGCTGATCGTTTTGGCAGAGCCGACGAGCGTGATCTAGCAAGAAACGCAGCCTTCAGCATGCCTGACTTAGAGATAAGAGATCGTTTTGCCGATAGACTCGGTCGATCTTCCGGACTCTACTTTCGAGGGCAGCCGTCCTTCGCGGAAATCATCGAAAGAATCCAGAGCTTCGCTGGGCGCCTTTGAATGCGGTTTTGAGGCTATTCGCTTCTATCCTCTCTTCATCCTAGGCACCTATTACCTATTTTGCCCCCAACAAAATCAGATATAAGCGCGATAAAAAGAGTGTCGCTCCTTAATGTTACGCCTTATCGCAGTAGGTTACATTCCAAAATTGTCGAACAACATCAGGAAGTTCCGGATAATAAAAAAATGGAAGTACTTCATGCCGGTGTTTGTAAATTGATAGCGGGCATTAGTCAATCGTAAGCAGCTGCTGGATTTTTGGGTGACCGTAACGCGCTGTGCCTGTTAGTACTTGCAAGTTAGGAAGTGGGTAATATTCACCTCCGCTATGTGTGTGGCCGCAAAGCACAACTGCCTGCTTCTCAGGATGTTGCTGCATAATTGAGCTCAACACTTCGCCAACGACTTTGCATGAAAACAAAGGTAGCCAATCTGGAGCGCTTATTTTACCCCGGTGCCAAGTAGCCCCTTCGAAAGGCGGCACATGAGTAACGATTATTACCCGGGAGTGCTTGCTTAAAGCCTGTGGAAGTGTCACTTCAAAGTGCTTTGCGGCCTGTTCGGCAAATTTCTGCATTACTGAGAGTCGATCAAATTTACTGCATCCTAAAAATTCCCCGATCAAAGCGAAGTCATTTAGTTCTACCGTGCTCTTCGCATAATCGCCTAGTCGCCCATCTGCCCAGGAATCGTGTCCTATTAGCGCGGTCGAGTCAGTTAACGAGATGACAGGCGAGTCGCCGAGCCAAGTAAGACGCGGGTTGGCCGCCAGAAACCTAGGGAGCTTAGATCTTAGATATTCGACCGAGCCTCGGTAGTAATCATGATTGCCGAGAACGAAATAGATCGGTACCGGGCAAAGGTCGTGAATGGCGCTCAGATAGTTGAGAAGTGAATCAGCTTCGCCGATGTCACCAGCAATTAAGAGTCGGTCCACCTCCATCTTTGCGACACGTCGTAGAAAGCGTGTAACAGCCTCGGAGTCCAGAAAGTTTAGGTGTATGTCAGTCATCCAAGCAAGGCGCATAATGGGGTCGCGATTCCGCACTTCCTATTCGGACATAGGAGAAGAACCTACGCAACCTCCTTATGCAATATTTCGTTTATTATCCTAGGGCGCAGATTCTCCCAGATTCTCCCAGCTTCCCCCTTGCGACAAACACCCCCTGCGGTAAGATCCCCGCACGCATGTTAAGAGTTCTCTTAATCAGCTTAGTCCTCTTTGTCGGCACCTTCTCCAAAGTGCCCACCAGCGCGTGTCACTGTCACGAAAAAAAACGGGCGGCTCCGGTTGCGCCTACCACGCAGGTCTGCCCGTTCTCTGAACTGCGGCAGTTGGCGGGCGGGCTTATGGATGTGGCAGTGGCCTTCAACTTGTTGCCGCAAGAAAGCGAGTTTCTTCCCGTTACTTTCGCCCCGCGGCTTATGTACTTCTTTGATCTGCTCGACATTGAGCGCGATCGCGCGCCGCCCAGCGCACTTTGATCTCTTCGCCAGACAAAAAATTTAAAAATTAAAATTTATATTATTTCCAAAATAGGGATTTCTATGCGTAGAACTATTTATGCGTTTCTTTTGATTATTAGTACTGGTGTATACTTGCCTCCCGCTCAGGCCTGTGATCTGTGCGGTGTGCATCAAGCCTTTCATGAAAGTAACTTTGTGGATGGCCGCCTGCGAGTAGGGGTGAGTGAGAGACTTACCACTCTAGATAAGATTCAGCATTCTGGGCACTTCATGGAAAATGCTGGGCCGGAGAAACTTGAGAGCTCCATCACGCAACTTCAAGGCTCGTATGACCTGAGCGATTCCTTTGGTCTGAGCCTTACCCTTCCTTACATTAGCCGCCGCTTCCGTCAGTTAGGTGAGGAAGAGATCTCGCGGGGCACTGAAAGTGGAATTGGTGACGCGACTCTGCTCTTTAGGGTTGAAGCGCTAAGAGCGGGTGAGGGCGCTCAGTATTTAGCGCTAATTCCGTATTTTGGGCTTAAAATCCCAACCGGGGATAGCGAGCGCCTGAAAGAGAACCATACGGAAGCTGGTCACTCAGACGAGATGCCTGCTATGACGAATGCCTCCATGATGCGGCGCATCGTGCCTTACCATGGTGATGAGCCGATGTCCGCCATACATCCGCACGATCTAGCGTTGGGTAGCGGCTCTTGGGATTTTCCGATTGGATTGGGTGTTAGTGCTGGTCAGGACCGTTTTTTAGTTAGGGCGAATCTTGGGTATACCTTCCGAACTGAGGGAGATCATGACTATCGCTACGCTGATGACCTTACATGGGAAGTAGTCCCTAGCTTCGTGGCGTATTCTGAAGAGGGAAAATCTCTCTCTGTCGGGCTGGCCTATTCGGGGGAGCACAAGGGCAAAGATGAGCTGGCCGGGGTTAAAGACGGCGACACATCTATCACTGCCACCTTTTTAGGTCCGGTGCTTGCGTACCAAATGGGGGACTTCTCTTTTGATGGGGGCGTGCATTTCCCTGCTAATATTGAGAATTCTGGGCATCAATTGGTGCCTGGCACTCGGTATATTTTGGGCATCTCCTATAGTTTCTAGAAATTCGTAAAGCGACAGGAATCGCCCGGGGGTTAAGTTCGCCAACCCGGGCTTTCCGTCCTTTTCTGGCGGAGTCGTCCTGCTAGAACTGGTTTCCGAATATTGTGCTTCGAAGCAAATCCACAAACAGCGTTTAACCCCTTGAAATATTTTGAAATCTTTCTAATCTCTTTTGACATCATTATGTTAGCTAGCTTATAACTTCTTTAGGGGCCGAAGAGATCTCCTGTTGCTTCACACCGTAAAGAGTCATAAGGTTTGAGTACTATTTCCCAAAAAGTTGAAGGATAACTAGTGTTTGTATCGGAATTAAGGGGGACTTTGTGAACAAGTCAGAACTAATAGAAAAGCTCGCTGAGAAATCAGGCCTGAACGTAATGCAGGCGGAAGAGGTGGTACAGCTCGTTTATCGCAAGATGCGGGATGCCTTGGTGCAGGGTGGGCGTATCGAGATTCGTGGATTTGGAAGCTTCGTGGTAAAGGAATATCAGGCATACCAAGGACGTAACCCCAAGACGGGCGAAAAGATTAGTGTTCCCCCGAAGAAGCTGCCATTTTTTAAAGTTGGTAAGGAGCTAAAGGAGCGCATCGATGTTGTCGAAGATAATCAACAGGGATCTTGATCGATTTTAACAGGCGAGGCTGTGAGCGGATTGTCCGCATTTTTGCGGTATATTAGAATAAAGAGCGATTTTTAAAGTCTAGGTAAAGTAAGCTAATTTAAGGTACGTATGTCTATTGATTACTTAATGGATCTTGAGCGTGATATCGAAGGTGGACGCGATGTATATGCGACCCCCGGAGTTGGTAGAAACCAGTGGGTTATGGGAAAGAGCGTCGAAGAGTTACGCCGCGCTGCCAAAAAAACGGCAGATCACAAGAAAACTTCAGTCACGATCGTGCGTCTGATTCCGAAATCCGATGCAATTTCAGGACAGCTCTTTTTGGTGCCAACAAAGATTGGAGAGCCAGGAACAAGGGGAGAGCCGCAGATCGAGTGGTCCCCGATTGAGACCAAAGAAGCAGCGGAAGTGTTGCGAGATGTGCGCAGAGGCCCATCTCCTTTTTTCGCGATGCAGGTTGAAGAGACCGTGGCTTCTGAAGGCTGAGTTGGTCTGAATTCGATGACGTTTAACTCAGTAAAGTCACATTCAGAGCGATTGCCGAGGCGCATAGTCGTAAAGGAAGTTTTATCTAGCAGGTACCCAACAGGGGTGCGCCCCGAGTCATGGGACTTGCGTCATGAGGGCGCGGAATTCGTCCGCGATACAGAGGGTCAGACTGTGAAGCTCTGGAGTGATGGCCAACAGTCGCCGCCGCAAAAGGGATGGAGCCTGATGTTGCGTGAGGGGGAACCTGAGGCGGGCTATAAATGGACGCTTTACGGAATTGAACGTTAAGTTCTCTTCTTTGAGACAAGTTCCGCCAATGAGCTAAGCCAATTTCTAGCCTCGTCCAGTGAAGATTTTTCATAGGGCCGTTGAGTTAGGAAATTTAGCAGCGCATCTTCTACAGCCAGAATCTGCTTTAGCTCTTCATCCGGAGTACCACCAAAGAGAAGAATATCTTTATCCTTTCTTAATCGCGCTAAGGCCCTTAATACGCTCGTCGCATTCCTAACCTGATTGGCATCGTTTAATTTCGTAAATAAGCGTGAGATCGAGAGGGCTGTGCTTATGGCCGGTCGAATGCCCAGCTCTGCGAGTTTCGAATCCAACACGATGTGCCCATCTAGGATGCTCTTTACCTCTTCTCCCAGCGGGTCGATCTCGTCCGTTCCCGCTGTTAGCACGGTATAGATAGCAGTGATGGAACCATGCGCATTGTTTCCGGCTCGTTCGAGCAGGCGCGGTAACTGTGTATAAACCGAGGTCGTGTACCCCTGACGCACAGGAACATCACCGGCCGAGAGCGAAACGTCCCGAATGGCGCGCGCCGCTCTAGTTAGCGAATCAACCAAGAGCAGCACCCGTTTACCTTTATCTCTAAAATGTTCCGCTATGGCAGTAGCGGTCTCAACACCCAGTTGGCGCTTGATGGGGCTTTGATCGGAGGTGCTGACTACAACGATCGATTTTCTTAGGCCGGTTTCGCCTAACGAGTCGTTAATAAATTCCGACACCTCTCTGCCACGTTCTCCAACCAAGGCGATCACTGCTAGATCGACCTCAGCGTTTCTAGCGATCATCCCGAGCAGTGTAGATTTGCCAACTCCGGCACCAGCAAATAAGCCCAGCCGCTGGCCGTACCCGATGGTGCAGAACGCATCCAAAGCGCGCACTCCCGTGGTGAGCGCTTGATTGATGGGCGTTCTGCTAAGGGGATTGGGCGAGGGCGCGCTGATAGACCTCTCCGGCGCCATGATAGAATCACCCTCTAGCGGGTTACCAAAGGCGTCCACGACTTTACCAATCAAGGCCTCCGAAATTTTAACGCTCGGGGATTGACCGGTGCTTCTAACACCGGCGCCGGGTGATACACCGTCTGTGTAGTCGAAGGGGGCAAGGGTAGCGTAGTCACCGTCAAACCCAACGATTTGGGCCTCGAGATGGCGCGAATTCTTAAGATTAATAAGACACTTTTCACCCAGAGCGGCGCTCGGGATCTGTGCAATAAGGAGCGAACCTCGCGTGGACACGATCTTCCCGATCCGTACGGTACGCGGGATCTCTGCAATATAATCCGTAAGCCCCAATACGCTTTGATTATTCATTCTGTGCCGTAAGATGGTGTCGCAAGGTTTGCGCTATGCGTTCAAGATGTGCGCCCCAGTTAAGTTCCACCTGCCCAGAGCTGGCCTGTAATATTGCGTTGCCCTGCTCCAGAGAGTCGTCCGCAGTAATTTTGGGGCAGATCGCTTTAAGCTTGATTTGTGAGTCAGGCGATAATCGCCGTAACTCATCTGAGTTTAGGAAGAGGTAAGTTCCGGAACTCGTATCTAGCTCCTGGAAGGCACGTTCAATGCGCGCTATTAGGGCATCTGGCTGAAGGGTGAGTTCTTGGCCGATCACCTCTTTTGCCACGGAAACAGCAAGTTCAAGGCACTCCCGTTTTGAATTCGTTAGCGAATCGGCAACTCTTAAGCGAAGTTGTTTAATCTCGTCGGCCAGTGCCTTGGCAGCCTCTATCTTTCCTTGCTTAAGGCCCAACAAGCGCGCGCGTTTCTTAGCTCGTTTGGCACAACGGGCAGCTCCTGTTCTGGCTTCTTTAAGCATCTTTTTAGCATGGCTTTCTGCCGTATTTACAAGCACATAAGCCAGTCTAAGATGATTTTCGATAGTTGCCGCAGCAGGGCGATATTTTGCTTTTATTGCCGACTTCATAACTTTTCGCACGGGGATGCCTAACACCTTATCGTAAATATTTTTCAAAAGTTTCCTGTGGGAGAGTATATTTCTGTGTTTTTTACAAAAAAAAGAACGGCAAGAAAGGGCTCTGGAAGGGGATAGCACGGGTGGGCTCATCAAGTGAGTCCTCAGTTCAAGGGGCAGCTCCGCAAGGCCTTGGGATGTTATCGTTGCTTATGAAAGAGGCGGTTGCATAGCACCAGCACTTCTTTTAACTCCAAACTTCTGAAGAGGTAAAGCATGCCGAGAATGGCTGCGCTGCCGATGGCCCCGTGTGCAAGCAATAAAAAATGGGTCTGTCCCTTTAGTTCAAGCGCTCGCAAAGCCCAGATTGTTAGAATGCTAGCTAGCAGAGTCTTTATAGTGCAGGCTACGAAGGCTGAAAGATTCAGGGCTATTTTAGAAGTGAGAATCTTTAGCAGTAAGATAAATGCAATCAGCGAAGCCAGACTGGAAGCGATTCCCAATCCGGCATGCCTTAAATCAAACTGCATGGACGGTAAGGCACTCTGCACATAGTAAACAAATGCCGCCAGGTTTGAGCTGTCGTTGGTTTGCGCTGGCCCCATTAGCATTAAAGCTAGGGGCGCGCCGACGGCGAGTGAACCTATCCCCACGAAGGTCGGCACCCAGGTAGAGCGCCTGGCCATAAAGGCACGTGCAACCAAGCTTTGGCAGCTTGCGCTCCATAAACCCAGCGACAAGGCGCAGACCGCCACGGCCGTCATTTGGGAATCGTGTTCCGTGAATGCCCCGCGTTCAAACATGACTGCGATTAACGGTTCTGCGAAATGAAAGATCAGGGCCGAGAGAGGAATTATAATAAAACTAGTATAGCGCAGAGAATCTACTAGATGACTAGAGAACTCATGATGATCCTCTTTGGCAGCCGCATGCGAGAGCGCCGGTAACAAAACTGAGGCCAAGGCGATCGAGAAAATACCGATTGGAAGCTGTGTCAGCCGATCTGCGTAAAACAACCAAGAGACTGAGCCGTCCGGCAGGAGAGAGGCAAATAATGTGTTGATAAAGATAGAGAGCTGATAAACCGTAGCCCCGAAAATCGCCGGAAGCATAAGCCTTAGCAACTCACTAATATTGGAAGAGAAGAGTCTAAAATGCGGCCAAATCAAAAAGCCGGCTCGCTTCAGCGCCGGAAATTGGGCTATTACCTGCACTATTCCGCCAACAATGACCGACCAGGAGAGCACCTCAACGGCGTGCACGCCGTTGAAGAGGGCCGCTAACAGCGCACCCACGATCAAGGTGATGTTCATTAGCACCTGTGCCCAAGCGGCTGCCCCGAAGATTTTAACAGAGTTTAAGGCGCCGTTTAGCATGGCAACCATGCTTACAAACAGAATATACGGCATCATAATGCGCGTGAGCTTTATACACACATCCGTTTTGCCGGGATTATTCAGGAATCCTGGCGCTAAGACGGATATGATCTCAGGCGCGTACAAAATACCAAGGGCACTTAGAACTGCCGTCGCTACCAACAAGAATCCGGCAACCTCACGCAAAGCCTGTTTCGCTTCTGAGTGTCCCTTCACCAAGCGCGCTGAGAGGAGTGGCACAAATGCCGCTGAAAGAGCGCCTTCCGCAACTAAGCTTCTGAGTAAATTCGGAACCCGAAAAGCCACGTAAAAGGCATCCGCAAGCATGGTTGCGCCAAAAAGTTTGGCGACGAGCAGATCGCGCACGAATCCAAAAATGCGGCTCAGCAGTGTCAGGGCCGACACGATGCTTGTTCCTCTAACGATGCTATGCGAGCTGTTCATTCTGTACTATAAATAGCAGTAGGGAATCGTTGGCGAAAGGTATGCTTAAGGAAGATGAATTTGCCCCTCGGGCTGAAAGCGGGGTGAGAGAATCGAGAGAGATTTTGCTCTATCTCTTGGCTGTGGTGACAGTGGTGTTGGTCGGCACACTCGGGTTTTATGGGATTGAAGGCTGGCCGCTCTTTGACGCTTTTTATATGACCGTCATTACCCTTTCGACTGTTGGGTATGGGGAAGTTCATCCGCTTACCCCGCACGGAAGGCTTTTTGCCGTGGCGCTGATCTTTTTGGGGGTAGGGGTCGCAACGGCCGTGCTGCCGCGCTTGGCTGCAAAAATTATTGAGAATCAGATCCGTTGGGTTTTTGAGAGGAAGGATATGCAAGAGATAGTTGACCGTATGGATGGGCACGCCATACTTTGCGGGTATGGGCGTTTATGTCAGATCGCTGCCAAGCATCTCCGGCAGGCCGGACGCAAATTCGTAATCGTTGATAAAGATGAAGCGCGAGTGGAGGGCGCTAAGCGGGCAGGCTTTGTGGCCATTAAGGGAGATGTTACGACCGAGGAGGCTCTCTTGGCGGCAGGTGTAAAGCGCGCCAAACAGCTCGTGATTTTAATGCCGAAAGATTCTGATAATTTATACGCCATAATGTGTGGCCGCGATCTGAATCCAGAGATTTACATTATTAGCCGCGCGGATGATGAGGCCTCCGAGAAGAGGCTGGCGCGTGCCGGTGCAGCCAGAGTTTTGTCGCCATACCGAATTGGTGGCGAAAAAATTGCGAGCGGGCTCCTGCGCCCGTTTGTGACTGACTTTATCGATATCGCCGGAGGCGGGGACGAAAATAAGTTGCAGATGGAAGAGCTAGTGATCCCGGACGGCTCACCCCTGGCGGGTGCCTCGTTGCATTCTGCTGAAATAAGAAAGCGCACGAATGTGATTATCGCGGCCCTAATCGGAAAGAACGGCAAGATGATTGTAAATCCCGCAGCCGACGCGGTTTTAGAATCCGGAGCAACGCTGATAGCCTTGGGACAGAAGAAAGACTTTCAGATCTTAGAATCTATGCTGGTTGGGTAGCGCAGTAATTATTACTAGATTATTATTTGGCATTAGGAACGGTCAGGACCGGACAATGCGCCTCTCTGACGATTTTTTCCGCCACGCTGCCAATTAACAAGCGACCGATTCCCGTGCGACCGTGAGTGGCCATGATGATTAGGTCTGCGTTCTTAAGCCTTGCAAGCTTTACGACCTCGGTGTGCACCGGCGCGTGGGCCTCGTGCACCAAACACACACAGGAGGTATCGGCAAAATAACTCTTACGGATCTCTTCGAGCTCTTTGCTTACCCGTTCCAAGAGTTGTCGTTGAAGGTCCGCATCCGGCAGAACGGGAAAGTCCATGGCGTATGCCATGGCCGCTTGCGACAGATCTTCGACTACTGCGAGCAAAATTAATTCTGAGTTAAATCGCTTAGCCAGCTCTTTGGCGAGCGGAAAGGCTGCTTTGGATTCGTCAGATAGGTCAGTCGTGACTATAATGGTTTTTATCATAAGTTCTCATTAATTTTAGACTAACTTGCGTATCGATTAGTATCTCACTATGATCCTCCCAACTTTATGCCCTTTTCAAGAAGAAAACACCATTTACCGAAGTTCCCGCCCTCGGTCATTCCGACCTTTAAAAGCTTATGCGAGGCCTTGCCCAGCCAAGAAATTGGGCGATATCAGACAGAGCTTGCCGCTGAGATTGAAAAGATTCGAGCTCTCGCCGCCGAGAATCCCATGATCGATTTGCAGACTGCTCAGCAGCTATTTGACTGGTGCGAGGCGTTGCTAAAACGTTACGAAGAGTTCGATGAACAGCAGCGAGCCTTAGTTGTTGGCGCGATTAGATATTTTCTTTTAGACGACGACGCCGTGAATGAACAGAGTTTTGCCACCGGACTTGAAGATGACGCCAAGGTTATGAACTATGTTTTAGAAGAGCTCGGGGTCGAGAAGGATTTTGTTGAGTTGAAAGAGCTGTAGGGTCGTGGCCGTATGTTCGGGACTAGGCACTCCGGAGCTGTTGCCCCTCTGAGCTGGTGCCTGAGCTGGTGCACAGCTGTCCGGTAGAAAGGTGGCGGTGATGCTGTAATTTCTTGATTTCAAAAGGAAAAACAGGAGTTTGCAGTTGTCGCGATTTGAATTTAACCACGGAGAACACGGAGGTCACGGAGAGAGAAATTCTC
>CAZVWV010000029.1:0-31816 GCA_964631745.1 uncultured Bdellovibrionales bacterium | reverse complement strand
TGTGTAACCGCTTAGCCCCGCGGGTCCTTGCTGAGAGAGTCCCCATGTATCTAACCGTCTGTTCCCACTGATCCGGTATATGCTGCGTAACCCGTCAAATTACGGCGTAATTTTCTGATAAAAGTATAAGTGCTAAGGTTGTTTTTTTAACAACAAGGAGCCCCCGGTGAAAATGAATGAACCGAATTGGAATCAATTAATATCTGAGCAAAGAATGAGCGGCAAGACAATTGACGAATTTTGCGCGATGCGAGGAGTGAATAAATATACGTTTAAGAAGCGCAAGTATGGAGTGGTTATTAAGGCTAAAGCTGGAGCAGCTATGGCTTGGGGGCAAGGCGCCCGAGCAGAGTGAAGTACCAGCTGCCAGCACCACGATTAAAGAGCACGTAAGAAAGAGCCGAGGCAAAGCGGCTCTTATCGATGACTGCGGCGAAACGGGACTGCGCTTTGATAGCTCGGTACCGGTAGAGGAGATTGAATGCCCCCCGGCTGAGATTGCCGGACTTACTACTGATGACTATGAAATCATCGACACCAAGGTAACGGAACGGCTATGCCAGCGTTCGAGCTACTATGTGAAGCGCTTTTTACGCCCGGTAGTGAAGCTTAAAGCTGCCAGTGAACTTGTAACCGCACCAGCGCCTGAGTCCGTGTTTGAGCGTTCGTACGCGGATGTAACGTTACTGTCTGGCATTTTAGTTGATAAGTTTCAGTACCACATGCCGCTTTTTAGGCAGCGTAGCCGCATGACACAGTGCGGTATAAAGATAGCGCGCGCTAACTTAACGAGCTGGACGCATAGAAGCGCCGCATTGCTTTCGCCCATATACCAAGCAGTACTAGCCTCAGTGCTGACAAGCAAGGTACTGGCGCTAGATGAGAGTCCAGTCAAGGCGGGGCAAGAAAAGAAGGGCAAATTGCACCGCGGCTACATGTGGGTACTTTACGGCGATAGGGACGAGGCGGCATTTCTATACTCCGATACCCGCGCTATGAGTGCGATTGAGGCGCATGTTAAAAAGTTCTGCGGGACCTTAATCACCGATGGCTACACAGTTTACGATAAACTTGCCGCCAAGTATGAAAACATAGAGCACGCGCTTTGCTGGGCGCACACTAGGCGAGAGTTCTTCGAGGCTAAAGACTACGAGCCCGAACGGTGCAACAAAGCGCTCGATTATATTGGCAAGCTTTATCAAATTGAGGCAGAAATTAGAGAGCCAAAACTTATCGAAGCAAAAAAGCAGAGCTATCGCACTCTAAATGCTCTGAGGCTTGTCGATGAATTTTTCGAGTGGCTAAAACAGGAAGAAAAAGAGAATGCCTTGCTGCCTTCTAATAAATTTCAAAAAGCAGCGGCCTATGCCCTAAAGCGCGAAGCAGGTTTACGCATTTACCTTGCAGACCCAGCCGTGCCGATCGACACCAATCATTTAGAAAGAGAGATCCGATCTTTGCCTTTGGGGAGGAAAAACTGGCTCTTTTGTTGGACTGAGGTCGGCGCTCACGCGGTCGCTATCGTTCAGACTCTTATCGCCTGCTGCAAACTGCATGGGGTCAATCCATTCGATTATTTCGTTGACGTTCTACAGCGCGTCGATTCTCATCCAGCTAACAAAGTTAGCGAACTGACTCCTAGAGAATGGGCCGCGGTTAGGAAATTCAAGACCACGCCGTAATTTGACCGGTTACCTAACATCCGCCACATATTGGCGGCAGCCAGTGCATCTGGTACATCCCACCTCAGTTTATATAGCTAATTCAAATACCTACAGAGCTTGCCGTCGCCCAAAACCGAGGTGGTATGCACCAGTTAAATTTGGGCACCAGTTAAATTTGGCTTCCCAGTATTTCAGCCTTAGTCCTACGGTTCCCATTCAAATACCGGAGCTTTCACTCCCTGATACTTTCAATTTTATTAACCATAACGCCGCCTTATATAAATTCGGTGACGTCATCTATTAGGCGTATCGCGATATGACACGCTATCAGGCCCGCTATTCATAACTATCATAAAGTCTAATATTTGTTTGAGGTAAATCTATGGGCCCACAACAGAGTCGATCTCATCTGAAGCCTGGAAGTAATGTCAGCCATAATATTGAAGGTGGGCAGTATACGTCCGATATCCGGACATCCGCTTCCGAAAAGGCAGTTCGACAAATCGTAGAGCGAGTTGGCCTAGACAAGCACTTGGCTGAAATCAAAGAAATCGAAGGAGGATTAAAGCTTGTTTGGGATGCGCACTCCCAGCCCGAAGTGCACGAAATCGACCTTAGAGTCAACCGGGCGGCTGAACAAATCGCCCAATGCGAGCGTAGTAAATAATGATTTCGTAATTATCACTTCGGAGGCCGTCCCTTCAGTGCCCCTCGCGAGTGCCCCGCGAGCCACCCTACTTTTGACCCCGCATAGCAGCCAGCCCATCTCGGGTATAATCTGCCGAGATAGGCTGGTAACACTATACGGTAACTATATGTTTTTTGGAAGAAAAGTAAGCAGTCACTGAGGCGCGCTGTGCTTAGGCGCAGATAGATCGCCCCCCCTATATAGATAAAACGCTGGCCATGGAAGAAGGCTCTTCCGCCAGGAGGAAAGTCTATGAGTAATCGGTCAAAAAAAGTTGCCCCAACTCAAGCAATACAACTTCCTTTTCTTGCGCTGCTTTCCTAACTTTCGATCTCTTGTCGAGCAAGCATGAATGAAAGATTACATTAACTCTTGTATAACCTTCTGGTAGCTCAATTTTTTTATCAGAAACCTGCGACAACCATTTCATATCAAACTTATCAGCCCACTTACATTCAACAATCCTTGCAATTCGATCGGTTTTACCAGCTACAACTAAATCAATTTGTGTAGCTTTATCTTCAATGCTGTAGAGTTCAAAGTTATAATCTTTAAGTAAAAGAGCTTTGTACAGTGGGGAATCAACGTTATACGCCCTAATGCAATATCGCAATAATTGCTCAAACGCCTTGCCTGAAAATCCTTCAATGTAGTACTTGTTGTTTTTTAATACCCTGTGCGCAAAAATATTGTTTCGATTGTTAGCATTTTTTTTGATATCTGTTGAAAGCCCCTCCAAAACCGAAAAAAATGTATTAAGATAGAAGTCGTTAATGAAGAAACGGTTTTCCTTCCCTTGTATAAGTAATTTGTCTTTATATCGAAAATCGTTAAAAATCTCTATTAGTTTGTAATTTTGTAACTTTTCAAATAATGGTGAGATTGTTGATGGCGAGATCTTAAATAACTTACGAACTTTTGCTTGGGAGCCTCCATAGTCCGCAAGAACAGAAAGAATCTTTTTTATATTTACCAACCCAAGCTTATTAAATTCTAATCCTAAAATTTCATCAACTTCGTCAAGAAATATTGTAGTTGAAGTAAAAATTGCCTGGTTAATGCTGTTAATAAATCCGAGACTAGCATCAATTTGTTGCAAGTAATACGGAACTCCTCCTATAAGCATATACAACAAAGCTACTTCTTGCTGAGTCCATTTCGGGAAAACGTACTTTTTAACATCATAAAGCGGAATTGGCTCCACAACTATTGCAGATCTTGTCTGCAGGCCTCTCAGCAGTTTCTCTTCTCCACCAACATGATCATGGAAAAATTTATTTGAAGATCCGCATACTATGATATGGGCTAAGTTATGCTTCTCAATGTCAATCCATGCTTCCTTTAAAGCACCGACAAATCCACTACCTGTTTTGGCAATCCATTGAATCTCGTCGAAGATCAATGTATGCTTTCTTTTCCGCGTTTTAAGAATTTTAATGATTTCTGCAAAAATTCTAGTCCAGTCTAGGTAAGTAAGATTGATCTCCTTTAGTTGATTTGTATCAAAAGACTGGCTGATTTTATTTATGAACTGTATCTTTATCTCTTCAGCGCTCGAATCTTTCGTCCCAGAAAAGTACGTTGAGTATTTATTGTTCTCCTTGCTCTCTTCTGAAACTTTCTTAAGTATCCAACTTTTACCGACTCTGCGTCTTCCTCGCACATAAACAAGCTGCGGTCTTGCATCATTTCTTATTATGCTTTCTAGTTCTTTTTCTTGATGTTGCCGTTTGTAGCTAAATACTTTATTCATAAATATATTGTATAACTTTCCGTCTTTTGATGCACACAGAGAAAGACGAAAAGTTAGTAATGGCGTGGTGTTGTTGAGCAAAATGCCAATAAGGCTATATTATGTATATAATTAGCATGTTACATGACTTATCTCGAGGTCTGGGCCGGAACGAGCTAAGATTAACTTTCCGTTTTTATTGACTGGTGCCAAAACACGTAAAGTTAGGTTGTTTGGTTCGACCCAGCAATTGAGTAGAGAACTCGGCAGACTAAGCTGCTGGTTCGGCGTCTTGGGGGGTTAAAAAGAGAATTTAGCTGTTTTAAGGGGTTCAGCCCTACTTACATCTTTATCGCCCCGCTTACGTTTAGCTTAAGGTCTGCAAATATGATAAATTCAGGTAGGTTCGTTTCTTAAAATTTGAAGGGGTAGAGGAGAGAGTAACAGGATGTGGATTGGCCTATCCTGGTTGATCTAATTCCTGAATATGAAGCGCCACTAGGCGCAGAGAGGAAGGCCTCGAATGCCTCGCGCATCGCGCTCGCCATTGGCCAATGCGATCTCAACCGTCTTGTTGGTGTTCGTGATCGCACTACTGTGGATGGTTCATGCCAAGACGGTTTGGAACCAGATTCCCAGTGGTCCTTGGGTGAAACTCGAATCGCCCCTTGTAATGAGGGTGCTCAAGGATCCGGGGAATAGCTCCGCCGAAATCCGACTGGTAGGGTCTGGCCGGTGGCTCTACGAAGAGAGGTGCGACGAGTCCACCGCCATTTTCGTTGGCGGTCGACGGGTCTTTACCCGACAGCTGTTCACCCTAGAGGGTGAGGCTGTCCTGGTCTCGTATCTCCCCGGTGAGGGGGCGTTACATGGCCTCCAGGTCGACAGGGTGAGTCTGGACCCTGGCCGACTTGAGGCTCTTAACAGGGGAGCCTGGAGTTCGGAAGGCGTCCTAAACCTTAGCTTCCGGTCGGTCAGGGACGGGAATCTTCCGGTTCTGGTGGTTGCTTACACTGGCTGGGAGCACATCGGCACCACCCCCCCGACACGTGAGAACAATGGTGTGTTCGCCTATGACCACGAGCCGAGCAACAGGTGGAGGAGGACGGAATACACCGAGGAAGTGCCGATTGGCCCCAATACGACTATCGTCGTGAACGGTGAAGTGGCAATGGGGCCCACGTCGTCAGACGCGATTAGGCGCACCGGCATGGAAGCGCTGGTGCGGTCGTTCAGTCCGGATTCCGCCGTGGTACGGTATTGGTGGGGGGCGTTTAGCGATGCCGCTCATCCGGACTCGGTGGAGATAAACTCAGCGAGAAAGGAGACCCCGCATGCTGCGCGCATCAAGGGTCTTTGAGACGCTGTAGCCTCGCGCAGGTTCGCCCTATGCTTATCCGGCATGGGGCGAACCTTACACTCTTCTACTTACTATCCTTTATTGGGTTAGTTATGAGAGGAGGTTTACCTCACGGCAGGTGATAGGGAGTGTTTCCCTTTTATGCCGTGAGGCAAACCTCCTCTCTAAAAGGTTCCCTTGGGATTTTAGAAATTCACCTGTGAATAAATCTACCCATATTCTATTCCCGATACTAATGAAAGCCCCGGCGTCTAGGCACCATTAGCACTCGCTCGTCTTTCCGAAAATTCTTCTCAACGCCCTTCGTAAGGAAAGGCGATTGAGTCAGAGTTATTATCTAATACGCAACAAGCATTCTATGTAAGTATCACCTACACACCGGTCGTGGCCATTATCATCGTCGGTATGTGCCTCACAGAAGGCATCGTAAATGTCCAACATTGAATCGCAATATTGGCGTACTTGCTGATCTATGGCATGGGCAGACTCTGGTTTAGAAATCATGGCCATCGCGCCTAAAATGATAACTGCTAAAATCGAGAAGGAACGTATTTTCATTTTTGTTCTCCAATAAAATAACTAAAAGCTCAGCTCATTGGGACTATCCACAACTCCTGTTTCGGGGAGATTTGCTTCAACTCAGAAGACTCAAACGCCCTAGGAATTATTGTGATTTCTCTAGTTTCTCGACCTGGACCCGCATTACTCTTAATCCTTCTACTAGAATTACTTATCTTTCGAACCTGCAAGGAATTTACTTCTGTCAAAAGATACCCCTGGCCGATAGGATAGGTTTTTCGTGAGGACTTGAGTTCCTGGCCAAGATCCTATAAGAGCGAGGGCGTCCGGCCATAGCCCTTTATCTCATGGATATCTTTCCCAGTATCAAGCGCAAGCGGCCACAAATTCCCCACACTTAATGAGCAGTTAACAAACTACTTGGTAACTACTCATTAACGCCGGGTAACTCCATATATGAATTGGCCCCTCCGTGAAACCCCGTGTCCTCAGTGGTGAAATTATTCAGGATTTTTTACCACGGAGGACACGGAGTTACACGGAGGGGAAAACTACCCTGAGTTTATGAGCAAATACACTACTTGAGACCTATTGCAGATTTTTATAGATTGTCCAAGAGAATCCTTCGACTCCAGTTCTAGTTTAATGTCTTAACATGCAGTGCAGCACTTGCAGGAGGGCGACTTGGCGTTAATAAATAATCATCCAGTAGGGATAGCGTTGTGCGGTATGGCCACAATTCTCGGCTCTTGCTTGCCCGCTCAAGCTACAACGACAACATGTTCAGAAAATTCTCCGCCATTTAGCGAGCTAGGTGGGCCCCCTGCCGCCGTCAAAGGCTCTGACAATTTCCAAGCCAAAGTGCTCGAATACTTTAGAAGCCTTGCTGAGGATACCGATCCACAAATTGCCCTCACCACAGCCGTTGTCGGTAATATTAGATCTGGCGAGGGTATGTTGGATGGCGATGGCGGAATCTGGACCAAGTATAAATTCGAGTGCACGGAGTTACTTGTACCGCCGATTGTTAGCGATACGTCACTTGCTGTTGTGCGTCGAGGCGGTAAATATGGGCCAAGATATGTCACCTTCGACGGGGATTTTACGCTTGACCCTGGCCAACGGTACTTATTTGTGACTCACACATTTAACAACGTTCCTTGGCCGGTGGTTTGGGACGCTTGGGTAGTAACTCCCACTATTCCAGACAGCTCTAGCACGGAGAGTGTAGTTCACTTCAAGCACAGCGAGGATGAGGTTACCGTCCCGCTAGAAATTATAAGAGAAGCGCTGGCGGTTGGTTTTGAACTTAGAGACGCCCAGCAAGAGTTGCCTGTGAATACAAAGTAGGTGGAATCCCCCCCCTCCAAATATATTTCCCTTCCGGGGCGAACTCTTTCAGATATTCCTCTCTTCGTACCCGTTTAGGTTCTGAATGGTTACGTTTATTTGAGAAAGGATCGACTCATGAATTAACCCAACCCTTTATTAGCTGCCAAAATCATGAGATAGTGCCACGGCCTTCTGCTAACAGTGCGCAGGGGGTCTTTAGTGCGCGTAACAAGTTGAAACCTACTGCGAGGCAGAAGATGGCCCAATTTCCTGCCTCTCGTTGCGGCTTCATTTTATTACGCGTTCTTAGTTTTAAGGGTAATCAACTTAACCGCCATTAAATTGCAGGGTCTTATGAATAAGATTAACACCTTTATCGCTTTAATCTCTTTGTCATTACTGCCTATTTTTGCGCCAGTGGGCGTTTGTCAAACTCCCGAGCTCGTTAAGAACATTGAAACAAGTGTCACCAGCCAGTTTTCGGGTCAGATCGGGACCTTGAATAATGTCATGTATTTCGCTGTGAAGACTGCAGATATTGGCACTGAGCTCTTCCGAAGTGATGGGAGCGCTGCCGGAACGGCTTTGTTTGCAGATTTGGCTCCTGGGCAATCATCCTCCAGCCCAGTTAATTTTATCTTACTGCCTCGTGGCACTGGAGATCTCCTGTTTTTTTCCGCAACAAAGGAGGGTGTAGGTAACGAACTTTGGCGCACCGATGGTACTCCCGGCGGCACCTTTCCTTTGGATATTAATGCTGGCCCGGAAGGCTCTGTGCCGCGTGTTTTTATTCCATTTGGGGATAAGTTGCTTTTTACTGCAGAAAGAAGCGGTGAAGGACGCGAGGTCTTTATTACGGACGGCACCCTCGCAGGGACCCAGCAGCTTACTTCCAACGCTCCAGGCCCAATTGATGGATATGCCTACTTTGGGGGCGATCCACAAGGCTTTGTAGTGATAAACCCAGAGCTCCCATCTAGGAAAGCTTTCTTCATGGGGTTTGATGGTGTTGGGTTCCAATTTTTTAGTACTCAAGGCACAAGTGCTTCAACAGCGCCTGTAACCAATCTCCCTTTTTTCGCTTTGGATGTCTCCTCGGCTGGTTATGTTGGCTCAACATCAGCGGGGATTTTTTTTGCGGGCGAGGTAGAGAGTCCAAAAGGGACAGAGCTGTATCGACTTGACCCGCAAAGCTTGGCCGTCACGCTGGTGGCAGATTTGCGTCCGGAGAATGACGCCTCCTCCTATCCACAGGACCTGGCGATTCTCGGTGATAAAGTAATATTTAGCGCCGAGACCCCCGAATTAGGACGTGAACTTTACATTTACACCCCAGGGGTCGGGGTAAACTTGCTCGCCGATCTCGCGGCCGGGCCAGATTCTACTTTTGATACGTTTTCATTCACGACCCGTATAGGGGTCATGGGTAATTTCGCTTACTTCTCGCCCGATGCCGAGGACACTGACTCCAATAGAGTTTTTAGTACGGATGGAACGTTCGCTGGCACTAATGTTATTCTTAGCAATGCCCGTGGATTTTTCTCCGTTAAAGGGACCCTGTTTGAGGGAGTAGGTGGCCACACTTACTTTCACGCCACTAGCTCCGCAATTGGCGACGAGTTATTCAGAACTGATGGTACTCCAGCCAGCACGGTGGCATTAACCGACATATTTCCCGAGGGTGGATCTAGTGTACCCGCTTATTCTTTTGCAACGAGCAATTCAAAGAATTATTTCCTGGCCAACACCTCCCAATCTTTTGCGTTTTTCGAAAATAGTGGCGCGCCAAATGCCAACACTTTGGTCAAAAATCTACTTCTTTCGCCTGAAGCTGGTTCGCTACCGAACTTCCAGTTCGATACGGTTAACGGCAAGCTAGTGTTTAGCGCATTCACCAACAAGAATGGTACCGAGCTTTATGCAACCGATGGATCTAGCGAGAGCACCAAGTTGCTGAGAGATATTTTACCAGGAGATCGTACGTCTTCGCCGACCATGATAGCGTCGCTGCCTGGTAAGATCTTGCTGCGCGCCGCAGACCTATCCAACGGTTACGAACTTTGGGCCACGGATGGGACTCCGGAAGGAACAGCGCTTCTTAAAGATATCGCCGCCGGCCCTAAATCAGGATTGGCCAGGCTTTCTAATATGAAAAACGCCAAACTCACCAACTCCGTCGCCTTTTTTGCTGCGAATGACGGCATTCATGGAACAGAACTTTGGAAGAGTGACGGTACCGCGGGTGGTACAGTACTCGTCAAAGACATAAGGATTGGGGGTGTCGATGGCCTTTCTGTCAACAGCAACAGTCCGGCTGTGGTGCATGATAACAAGCTCTATTTTGAAGCTCGAGACTCTGGCTCCAATTCTGAGCCTTGGATCAGTGATGGCACTGAAGCGGGCACTCAAAGGCTCGCAGACCTATTCCCTGGAGCCTCAGGATCTTTTCCTACAGAGTTTAAAGTTTTTCAGAGCGGTGTGATTTTTGTGGCAAGCGCATCGGGATTTGGTAGGCAGCTTTGGAAGACCGACGGTTCGGCCGCTGGGACTCTTATGATAACCTCGCAAAATGCCCCTAGCGGCATCGCCCCCCAAAACGTGTTTGTCGGTGGCGATAGAGTTTTCTTTAGCAGTTTCACCAATTCCTTAGGAAGTGAGCCTTGGGTCTCAGATGGAACCAACGCCGGCACGCTCGCCTTAGGAGATCTTAGTCCGGGCAACTCCAGTTCGTCTCCAATTTTTCTCTATACCTTCAAGGGTAAGACTTATTTTACCGCGGACACTCCTAATTTAGGCCGGGAGCTTTGGGTCACAGACGGCACGCCTGCGAACACGACTCTTTTTAAAGACATGAATCCAGGCGAATCCTCAGCTTCAATCTCTAATTTCTCTGAAGTTGAGGGGAAGATTTACTTTCACGCCAGTTTCGCAGGGGAGACCTTTCTATATGAATCCGACGGAACGCCTGCCGGAACTATTCCTGTGACTATCTCAGCTAACGCCGCCCGAACGCTTGGCAGTGTATTCACAAGAGGTCAACTCTTCTTTCCCGGGTTCGACGAAGCTTTTGGCAGCGAGCTTTTTAAAATCGTCTTCGACGGTTGCCCTGACGATTCTTTGAAGAAGGCTCCCGGTGTTTGTGGATGTGGAATAGTGGAGGAGGATCGGAACTTCAATGGGGTTTTTGATTGTCAGGCTGGGTCTGAGCTTAAGTTGTTAATTACTACTTTTAAAAAGCAATTTAAAAGATTGACCCCGGCAAAGAATGGCAGAATCTCAAAAAAGCAAAGATCCCAAATTAAGAGACTAAAAGGATTGCTAGCGAATATAAAGCTGAACTCTACCAACTCGCTAACTGTCATCACCACAAAGAGTGCTTCTGATGTTGGAGCGCTAATAAAGCGCTTCGCATCGCTTTCCAATAAAGCATTTAAAATTAATTCCACTAATTTTGCTAGAGCCAAGAGGAGGGCCTTGGTGAACATGACCACCCTTCTGGGGGATATACAGGGCTAAGGGCACGCACAAAGTTAAATTTTTAGCTCTTGGGGGCGGATCCAAAGATCCTTAAGCCATCAGGTGACACATTTAGGTGGGGTGTGCGTTTGACTCGGGAAGTAAGTTAAGATAGTTAGATCTATTATGCTATCCCCTGGAACAGCGAGAGAAACACAGCCCATTAAAATGGAGCCTAAGCTTTTATTAGAGACTTTAGCGTGGGCTCATGAGAAATTTCCGAAGGGAATAAAAATCTTGGGTGAATTCGTGCTTGTTCTGGATCCTAAAAACCTAGTAGACCGGTTTAGAGTTGAGATTCATTGGGGAGGGATGGACCCAGAGGAATATGCTAGAAAGGGTTACTGGGCCACTCATGATCGTTTTTTCATTGGTGGCGACGGAACTCTAAATCATTCTTGTGGCTTGATGGTACCCTCAACTAGAGATTTAAATCCCTTTCTTGAAGGGCTTCAAGAGCTGCGTGAACGAGAGGCGCAGGATCTTTTGAGCGCGCAAATCGCCCCGGGTCGTGTCAACGCCGACTAGTAAGGACCACTGATGGTCGCCCCCCCCAAAGCCGACCTGATAACTAACGCAAGCTCTGGGTGTCCGTTTCTCCGTGGTTAAATTCAAATCGCGAAAACGTATCCGTTCAGGGGGGTGAAGCGCTCTTAGTAAAAATTTGTGGGCGGACAACTATCTTCCATAGAGTGTCTTGGCGGCCACCGTTCTAGCTGCTCTAAGCGCCGCGCTATCAAATTGCTCAGTGACCCGAAGAAATCCCTCTAGCGCTTTTTTGGAGTCTATTTTGCTCCCTATTTCAGCATGTAACATCCCGAGATGAAAAAGTACTAGTCTAGATTCAGGTAGTAGCTCTTGCCTTGCAAGCTGCTCTACCTGCTTTAACTCTTGTAGCGCGGAGTGTTTCTCACCCAAGTTGTAAAGTGTTACGGCAAGCTTATCAGTTAAGGCTGCGCGGAAGTATGGCAGCATTAAGATCGCTTTCCTGAGTGTCACCTCCCCCTCCTTATACATTCGTCTCCGATCGAATGAGACGGCTAACGCTTCAAAAGCAAGATACAACGTGTATGAATCGGTGGCAGTTGGATTAGCTATAACTCGACTAGAATAACTTTCTGCCGCAATAACATTTCCAAGCTCCAATTCACACTGAGCAACACCCAGCGCTGCATTCGGATCGGGAAAATGCTGAAATGCTTGCAAATACTCCACCCTAGCTTTTTCAAATTCTTTTCTTCGATACAGTGCGGCCGCATACTGATTTCTAGTTAACACAGACTCCGGATTTGTAGCAACAGCCCGCTCCACCAACAGAAGATCTGATCCCCAAACCTTACTATAGTTGTAACTCTGGTAAGCCAGGTTAGCGGTAAGCGCCGCTACGGAGGCGATGGCGATACTCCGTGCTCGCATACTATTCAACGCTGAATCAATAAATGGCGCCACAACCCACACTACTCCCAATAGCGGCAGATACAGATAGCGGTCATGGACTAGATCGTCCGCCGGGAAAGCAGATAGATTCATTGCCGGGAGAAGTGTCGTCACACCAAGCGCAACTCCTAACTTGGCAATAGAACTTTTCGCCATGAAGCGCTTAACTGAAAAAATAATCAGCGTAGAAACCAGTAAAGCCCAGAACAAATCGTAAGTATCGATCTCGGTCCTCAAATCCACCGCTCGCAGTGCGTATGAAGGAGAAAGCGTAGCTGGCCATACTATTTGTCTAAGGTAAAATAGCCCAAGTTTAGGAAGAGTTAGTATATTCGACTCAAAAGACACAGTCGCAGCGGAGGTGAAGATACCACCAATAACTACGGCTCTAAAGATCATGTAGGTTACGGCTAGGGCAAGATACGGCAGAGACTGTAGGGCTGATTCACGAAGGCTCCCACCACCTATTCTGAAAAACACAACATAGGTAAGTATGATGAACGGGAACACAACAGCAACCTCTTTCGATCCGAGCGCAAGTGCGTACAAGACATAAGAGAGGAGTCGCAGTTTAGATAAGGGGCGATCATGGGAGCAGCAAAACGTCAAGAAAGAACCCAGCAATCCAAATCCTAGAAGGAGATCTGTTGCTCCCGCAATCCATGCAACCGATTCTACACGCGAAGGATGGATAGCAAAGATCAAGGCACATGTAGTGGCAGCAATCTTTGTAACACCCAACTTTAGCGTTAGAAAATAGGCCAGGACCACTACTACCCCATGCAGGATGAGATGAAGGAGATGCCAATAGAATGGATCCAGACCAAATGCTCGAACATTCAATATCATCCACAGTACGAATGTTGGACGCCAGTACTGACTGCTAGCGCCCCCTCCTTTAAAGGCCCAAACGTCCGTAGAGAGGGCTTTCCAGAAATTCTCTGGGTCGGTAATGAGCGGATTTCTTAGAACTTGGCGGAGATCGTCATAGATAAAGCCACCATGCACAGTTTGGGAGAAGGTACTAGTTAAAAACAGCAATACAATCGGTAAGTAGCACGAAAATCCGCAGCGTTTGGCCTCAGTTGGATAGTCTTTGATAAAACTCCTAATTTGTTGATTCAAACTAAAATGCCCTCAAGGCGGTTTCTCACGATATCTTCCTAATTATTGTTTAGCCCAACAGCCAGCAACAATCAATTTGAGCCCCCCCCCAAACATTGGGATTTTTAATTGATTAAGACCCAAGTATTTAATAGCATAGCCAGTCAATACGAGAGTTCATGAAATTAATTAAACTCAGGTGGGACATGAAAATTACCTTATCATTGCTGTTGTCGATATTTGGCTTAGTTTGCTTCGGGCCGGTGTTAGCCCAAGCTCAGGTCACGGTCTCCTACACCGGCCCTGCGGTGCCAATCCCAGATAATCTACCAGCGGGTGTGAATATTTTTGTCCCTGTTTCTGGTGTAGGGATAGTAAACGATCTAAATTTTCGTTTCACCACGATTGGAGCATGCGATGCAACGATTGGTAATACTAATTCGTCAGTGAGTCATACATTTGTAGGGGATCTTACTTTTAGGCTTACACCTCCTGACGGCTCGCCTACTGTAGCCTTTATGATTCGCCGAGGCGGAACTCGTGAGAATATTTGCTTAACAAATTTAAACGATGAGGGTGGGTTCGCCAATGTTTCTACTATTACGAGCACAACCGGCAGCCCAGTCGCTGGAGACTACTCTCCTGAAACATCAGGAGCGCTGAGTCAGTTGGATGGTGAAAATGCTAACGGTACTTGGGCTCTCAACGTAAGTGACAGTGCCGCCGTTGATACTGGCCACTTGCGTAGGTTCGCTTTGATTTTTAACAAACCGAATGAAGGCTGCGTTCTAACATGTCCTTCAAATATTACTGTTGCTAGTGCAGCCAATCAGTGTAGCAACACCGCCACTTATCCAGCCCCTATTGCCTCGTCATCTTGTGGAACAGTGACTTGCTCACCACCTTCCGGTCAAGACTATCCTCTGGGCACTACCGTAGTGACATGTACCGATTCCCCCTCTCAAGTTAGTTGTTCCTTTAATGTGGCTGTCAACGATGCCCAAGCCCCAGCCATTACCTGCCCAGGTAATATCGCCTTAGATACGAGCAGTGATTTTGGAGCTGCCGTAGAATTTGCTAGTGCGACGGCATCGGATAATTGTCCAGGCTTAAGCGGAGCATCTTGCAACCATAGCTCGGGTGAGATATTCCCATTGGGGTCTAGCACGGTTACCTGCTCCTCAACCGATGGATCTGGTAATCAGTCCAGCTGCTCATTTAATGCTGTTGTTAATGGCAACGCTAGTATTGATTCCCTCCCTGGGGACAAGCCAGTCTGCTTAGGTGGCGCAAAGATCAAGAATGCCAAGCTTGTATTGAGCAATTTGGGGGGTACGGTAGGAGATGAGGTAATAACTTTGCGTGGTAAGGCGAAGTTCAAAGGGAAGCTCTTCTCCCAGATCAATGGGCAATTAAATGGAGCCCAGATTCAGGTTGTAGATGTCGGTAATAATAACGCAACTGTCTTTGAGCTTTCTCCCCGTACCGATCCTATACTAGGTGGTGTCTTAGGAACTTCATCTAACTGCGGAGCAGGTGACGGTTGGATTAGGCGAAATGAGTACATTAATTTTTCGAATAAACTCGGCGCTCCAACATGTATCGATAAGTCGGCCAATGGTCTACGCCTGTTAAAGCTTGGTAGTCGAAGTGCAAAGACTGGCCTAAGCAATATTCAGTTTAGTACGACCAACAGCAACCTATCCTTAGGCAGCTTTGCGCGACCATTAAATGCAACGGTTATATTTGGGGATAATTCCTTGGGCGCCGCTAAGCACTGTGCCGTAGCCAAGTTTAAGAAGTCAGACTGTGGATTTAATAAAGCGGGTAATAAGCTCACCTGCGCAAATTAGGGAGCTGGCTTGGTTCCTTGCCTCAGTAATTGTTGAATCGGTCGCTGCCTGACGGCGCGCCAGACACAGTTGCTTAAGCAGTGCTATTGCTTGCTAGATTTTCATCTACCTCGCCGGAATAAACTATCCCATCCCATGGGATCCGCCGGCCTCTTCTTCCATCAGAGAGATGAATCATATCTACTCTTGCTAGATTTGTTCCTAAAACAAGAAACGCTCCAGTAGCTGGTAACTGTTGCTCTTCTTGACATTGTTCATCAATAAAAAGACCTCCACTCCTCAGATTAGAGAATATTATATGAGACATCTCCACTGCGTCACCAAATTTACACTTAGTCAAACAATCGCAAAGGGTGTTAATAAAAAAGGCATCCGGATCGGTCTTGAAATAATCTTGACTATCGGGCCGCATCATTTGTGCCTGTGGCCCAAACACAAGAATGTTATGACAAGGTCCATGCAGATAAGGACGGGCTACCTGCGCTGCGAGTCTTCGTGCGCTTATTTCGCTTGGCAAAGGGTAGCCGGTAGAGTCCCCTAATAGGACTAAATTAAGGGGACTTTTTATCTCTGCCCTTTTCTTTATCGCTAATTCGAGACGTGATTTTAATGTAGAGGGTGCATTATTCAACAATTTAGAAACCCTGCCCATATCGAGCTCGATCAAATGATCGAACTGCTTGCGAGCTTCAGGCAACACAACTATTGTGTCAATTTTGAAAGCTTTAATCAGATTAAAAAAAGCCGCTCTGAAATAAGTGGCGTTTCTATGCTCTTCAATAAAATCAGCTCCAACTAAAACAATATGGGGCTTGCCACCAGCGGCTAACTTTCCGAACATTGCGCCCGGATTCGTAAGACTATCCTTGAGGGCCGATGCCACCTCAATCAGAGCATCCTGTTTAGTCGCTTCATATATGTAGTCAGCGACCACTTGATTTTTCGGGCTAACCTTTTCCGGCGACTCAGGCAGACCGGATTTGCCTTGAGTGGCAGCCAGAATTAATTTCGCTCCTCGCCAAACCTCCTCTACCTCCCTATTGTCGGCGATTCGGTTACGCAAAGTAGCTATGTGTGAAGGCGATAAACCCATCCCTTGCCAGCGCGCTTCGATATCCCTCAGGGCCAGTAGTTTCACATCCGTGGCCACTCCCCCATCCTCAAGCCTACTCACTTGCCAGCGCAGGGGGTCATGTCCTTTAGCTCGTCCTGGCATCCCTGACTTTAGATTCACCATAGCTCGATCCTACAAAGCTATCATTGTCTAACAAACTGCGGCCCTAAACAAAAAAAGTTTTGGCTTGCATGGCGGAGGAAAAAATGACCAGAAAGACTACATCAACAAAGCAAAAGTTCTCCCTGGACGAGACACCAGTTCGTAAACTTAGGCCGAGCGCGAAGATTCAAAAGACAAGCAGCGCCCTTCGTCTTAAGGACCAAGAGCTTGTGTTTAGGGCCTTCCCAGGCACTTTTTCCAGGCACTTTTTCTCTCAGAGACCATGCGCAGCCAAAAATAAATCAATAAAAGGCGTCCCAGCCACGCAAACCTCCACAAACTTAAGGCCACGGCCGAGGATGATACCTAAATTCTTGAAAAGCCGGTCGATCTGGCTTAGTGGGGTGGAGCGTGGTTAGCTCCACCTCGCCGACCTTTACTTACACCTTTCTTTTTGACACACTGTTTCGGAAACTTTGCGCACCAACAGGCGCTGCTTCCCGTGTGGCTTCTCCGGCATTGAGTTATAGCTAGGCGTGGTAAAAGTATTGAATGGAGTGAGGTATGCTAGATCCGGCGAGAACCGCTAATAGTAGTCCGTCTGAAACTGAGTTATTAATGACCGAGTATTTCAAAATCGCGCGGAGAATTGCGGTGGTTCCCACAACTGAGGAGGGGAGCCAAGAACTTAGTGCCCTTTCGTTAGTTAAGACGGCCTTGACCAAAGGGAAGGGGGAAGCTGAAGCGACTGTTAAGCAGGTATTGTCCGCCCTGCCAAACCCATGGCATGGACTGGTGCAGATTGCATCTTCTCGCGCTCAGCTCACGGATCTCCGTTCGGGCTATCCCCCACAAGATGTAGCCCGCTTCGAGATTACAGTTCCTGGTGAGAGGCAACCCTTTGAGAGAGTGCTTCAAAATCTGCTAGGACAACCTGGTGCAGCGCGCTTCTCTTGGTCATACGGAAAGCAAAGTCAGACAGAAAATTTGACAGAAAATTTGACAGAAAATTTGATAGTGCCATCTAAGATGACTGCCTTACTTTTGCTTGATTCGGGTGCTCAATCTCGCTCTGAGAAAACCACATTGAACCAGGAGAGTACCCTCGATGCTCTAGGCATGACTACAGCGAGTGACATTACATGTGGCGTCCTCTGTGCTGCTGTTTGGCGGATGCTGAAGGATTTGGAGATCATTCCAACTAGGCTATTTTACGAAGAAGCAGGAATGAGTTCATGGGAGCGGGATAACCGCCTTGCCTTATCCTATCTGGGAGAGGAGGTTAGGGAGTTAGCTAAAGTTCTTTTGATACAAGGTGCAGGCGTTAGAGATATTCGTGGGTATGTTCAAGTAAAAATGGTGAATGACCCGGTGCTGGAGCGGGGTGATGGTTTTGATCAGCGCCCTGAATACAAGAGGCTGATCCTAGGGGAATTTCTACCGCGGCGGAGATAGTTTTGTACCGCTAGCATTGGAGCCCTAGACTTGGGGCTATAGGCTTGCAATCAGCTGAATCTCGATCTCTGCTCCGCGGGGCAGAGCAGATACTTGGACGGTGGCCCGCGCTGGCCTGGAATCGCCAGGATGGCGAGGTCCATACTCTTCGGTGCAGCACCGCGGCCTAAACATCCATCATCACCATGAGAACCCTCAGATCTCTCTCTACTCCTGTTGTATCTCGCCCTAGCTGGGATAAGCAGTATAGCTTGCCTAACAACAGCTCGAATTTGATACTAGGGCTACTAAAGACACTTTGACGCTCTCTCTCCCAACAGGCCAGCAGGCCGCCTTCCATGACTTCCAACATATCTTCCAACTTCCGAGACTCGCCTGGCTTAATCCTATAGATCTCTTTACACTCTACCCATGCAGAAAAGAGGGGGTTGGATCTAAACCCAATACGATCTTCGAGCCACTCCATCGGATCCTTTAACCGATCTAGTGTATTCACCCTCAGTTGGGACGACGATACACGAACCGCACGTCTGTTTGCCAAGTAAAGCTGGGTAAGGAATTCTATATCGCACCCTTCGTCCTGCTTCACTAGTTCATGGAGGGCCTTTAACTCCGTGCAAGCCATGTTTACCCGACCATACTCCAACAGGGCCCCAATCGAGGCCAGAAGATACTCCTGCAACGCCGTGGAGTCGTTAGCAAAATGCTTTTGGCCTTCCCTAATAATTCTAACAGCTCGGGCCCGATCATCCTTCACTAGGGCACAACGAAGAAGTCCTATCTGCGCCATTTGAAGATATGTCAGATTAACAGGCTCCGCTCCTTCCATCTCATGAGCAGTGGAAAAATGTTCTGCTGCTCGCTGACTATCACGGGTCTTTACCAAAAGATCCCCAATCATGAGATGGGCTCGCCGTTTTTCCGTAAGCTCAATAGACTCAAGAGCCAAGATCTTCTCTAGTTCAGTGATAGCTCCGGGAACGTTTCTCTGCCATTCACACATCTCTGCAGAGGCCTTATAAAGACTAGCTAAGGCGGATGGGGATAGCCCCTTCTCGAGAGATCTCCATAACTTTAGGATTCTTTTCGCATAATCCAAATTTTTGTGTTGCCGATGGAAATCAAACCGCACGTCCAGCGCAAACCAGGCAGACTGACGATCCATCTCTGCGGCCCGTGGAAAGCACTCCACAAACACCTCTTCGTGGGTTTGAAATCCGGGGTTGTAAAGATAACGAGCCCCCGCGCCGAATGCTCTTACTACGAGCCCAGGATACCGCTCAGCTCTTACACCAAGGTCTTTCGGTTTTCCATCGTAGAAACTCAGACTCTCTAGAGCTTTTTTCCAGGCCTGTTCACGCTCCTCGGATTTCCCTTCATCGCTCCGACCGCTTTTACTATAGGCCAGGGCCACTCTAACCCAACGGTTCCAAGATCGTGAGATCTGAGATCTGTGCTTGTACAAGAACTCTATATCTTGCGGATCTGCCAATTTGCAGTACTGGGCCATAAGTCGCACTTTCATCCCGGTCTTACTTTTTGGATCAAGAAAACGCCTGGCTATTCGTAAAGCGCGCTTTACAAGACCATCCCGGGCCGACAGCTCGAGGCTAGCGCCGCTTCCCTCCTCCGAGCGCTTAGTACAATAGATGGCATGTCGCTTCCTAGCACAGCGCATGAGCCTTTCACATGCCCTGGCGGCGAACCATTGAACGGGCTTAGCACGTATTCGTTGGCCTAGGGCCTTACTAAACTTCTCAGATGAGAGTACCCCAATGGCCCAACTCTCAATTGGTGTCACCTGATGCAATCGGAGCTTGGCCGCAGCCCTTTGGAGATTTCGCATTTCAAGCACTCCTCCTATATCCTTATCCTTCGACTAATGGTGTGGCATTTCGGATTTAAACCCATCACATAGCTAGAAATCTAATCAGCGCGCCACGGTCGATCACAGCCGACATTTCTAGACCCTCCGCCCGTCCACATAGTTCACTCAGCGCTCTAAAGCCGATAAGGAGCAAGGGATAGCCCAGCGGCACTGTGGCTACGGCATGTAGGTTCCTGACTAGATCGCTCGCACTATCTAAGCCGGTAGAATCGGTTGATTTTATCGTCTCTTGTGCCTTCTGCTTGGACGCGTTGCGCAAGTCCTGGTTTTCTTCAGCGTTTAGTATGGCTTCGCCAAGTTTGTCAAGAAAAATTCGATTATTGTTAGCTGCTAAAGCCAATAGCGCATCCTTTAGCGCTTTTCTCTCGTTGTCCACAAAAACTAGAGGATAGCTTCGATCTAGGATGGCTACCTGCAAATTGCCAGATCGGTCACGCTCAAACGGCACGCGAAAATTTCCTTCGGTGGGATTGGAGTGCACAATACCCGTCAATATTTGCTGCACATAGTTGGTACAAATAGCTCTCATAACGGCGATGTAATCAGCTCTAGAAATTTGACCTTGCGCGATATTAGTCGCTTCGCCAACCACAAGCTCAGAAAGGTTTTTACCTTCAACATACTCATCAAGCCGCACGAGCTGGTTGGCTTTAACTGGATCTGCGACGTTATCACTCACCTTTTCAACGGGCTCAGCAAGCGGTACCAATATAGTTACGGCGCCTATCTTTGTTCCATTCCAGCGCTTCCTAAATCCACCATCGAGTTCGAAAAAATTCTCATTTTTAGAGTCTTTAACAATCCATTCTGCTACATCCGGTAAGAGTCTGGTGCGAATGAAGGATACAACTTCCCTGCCTTTTTCTGAAGATTGTCGCCCTTCAAGGTCTGTTAGAACTGCCCTCCAAAGCTCGATTGTACCATCTAGTCGCACAAGGGCATTTGGATTTTGTGCTTTTAGAGCACGTTTTGGTTCACCAGCCCTCTCAAGTGGATAAACCGTTGCCATTGAACCGCCACCAACCGTCACGCCAAGTTTATCTGACGGTCGAATTAGACCGGGAGCAACAGCACAACTTGTGCGGTAGGAGCTAAGTTTGGATTGGCCCCTAAGCAAATCATACACTCCGGCAAAAGCGGCTTCAATTTCAGGACTAAGGGGGAGATAAAACTTGACGCACTGCGCAATTCTTGCCCCAAGCTGCCCCTCAAGGCCCAAGAACTGGCGCAATCCATCGCTGCCACTAAGGCCACTCAGTCGTGCGCCATGTTTAATTGAGTCGGGCAGTCTCGTGTACAAATCATGAGCCCAATCTTCGGTATAGACCGTCGATTGTCTTTGTGGATGGATGCTACCGTAGAAGAGAAAACACAGCCTGTCGAGAACGGCTTGCCGAAATAGTTTTTCCCTCGCACTACTGTTCTCTGGTAGAGCCTCCAAGGCTTCCTGAAAACACCGAGAGTTTTCCACAGCCGCACGCAAATCAATTGGCGTCTCTGGACGCTGGAAGACACTTTGCTCAATAAATGGAGCTATTCTGAAATAGAGTTGTTCAATAGTGGCCTCTCGTGCCACACTTCTACAGATCATTTCGACTTGTGCTCGCGCGGTCTTCGACACGTCTATGTAACGTTTGACAAATCTTAGTATTAGCTCCTCAGTTTTGTCTCGGTCATGTAATATGCCATTAGGACCAGTCAGAGCTTTGCGAACGATTAACTTTCGTGTTAAGGGAGTGGTTCGATAAAGCCACTCTAAAAGCATCCCGGGATTTCGAGTGTCTACTTCTCGTAGTAGTTCTAACCGTTCCAACCTAAGCCTTCGCGACTGATCCTGGCGTTCCTTTGTCATGGACCTGCCCTGATCCTCCCCAAGCGCCTCCTCGCTATAGGGCCGTGTAGTCCAATAGCGAACGTCCGCGACATTTTCATAATAGCCAAGCTGGGTTATGGTGCCCAAAACATGGTTGGAACACCATTCCCAAAATCGAATCTGTAAGTGTGAAACAAGCCGAGATTCGTCAGCCCGCGATTCCAGCCCAGCTAAGATAAGTCCTTGTGGGTCATCCAAGAGGTAATGAAATGCGCCGTCCATGACCGAAGCCTCGCCCCAACGCCGCGATTCCCCGACAATCCTAGCGAGCACTCCTTCTGAAACGTCCGCAAGCTGTTCACCGGTAATTGCTGACTCTTCGGACAAATGAAAGCCAGCGGGGGAAAGAACTGAAATTCTATTGAAAGGATCATCGAGCAATCGTTCCTTGAGCTCTGAATAATCCGCAGCTTGCGTCAGAAGCTCCGTTCCATACTGTGCGACTTGAGCAGAGAGCTCAGGATGGGTAACGAAATACGAGAGCGCCAAATAATCCTCGGCAGTACGAGCCTCGGGTGCAAGGCGAGCGGCAATTTGCGAGAGGCAATTCTGGAACTTCTCAATATCTTCAAGAGAATCTAAGAAGGTCCGTAGAAAATAAAAGATTTCCACCGGCGAACCGAGAACCGAATCTTGCCAAAATTGAATCGCTGCCCGCTGCAACTCTTGAATATCGCTAATGGCAAGAAGTCTATCCAGTTCGACTTCGGTATGAGCACGAATAAAATTGAAACAGTCACTTGGCTCCCCACTAACCCCGCCGCCGCATTCGAATAGCAACTGGTTGCTGCCGCCGAATCTTCCCTCTCGCACACGCCAAAGAAACGTCATCGCATTTCGGTATTCAGCGGAGCTTTTCCGATCAATCAGCTGACATTCAATGGCAAACAAATTGTCCAATGCAGCATCTGAAAGCCGGCGAATCCCTGCCTGGAATTCAGTATTGGCTCTCACGGTATTCTTAAAGTGATCCTCATCGGCATGCGTCTCCGCTAGACCGCCTAGTGCTGCCTCCAGCCAATCGGCAAAGCCCTGGATCTCATCCTGGTCCATAAAATGATAAAGCTTCTCAATGGCGCCAGTAAGGCCAGTACCCAATTCTTGCACCAGCTCGTAAAGGAGCTGTTCGGAATAGCGGTTCATAGCTTGAAGAAGTCTAAATTCAGCTGGAACCGTACCAAATTTCCTCTTGTAGTCTTCAACCAATTGGTCTGCAAATTGACTATCAGATTCTGTAGCTTGGCTGTCCCCATTGTATTCCCCATCTCCGAGAATTGCCGTCGCCAGCGCCAACTCAAGAGCAAATTTGTTTTCTTGGGACCCTACCTCTTCTAGAGTAGCTCGAAAATCCACGTCCTCAGACAGCATGATGGACTTTAGGACCTTGGCGCACTCTAAGACCACAAGAAATTGGGACTGCCCGCTTATGGCCTCCGCCCTATCTCTCGAAAGATAGCTGTGCAGCTTTTCCAAGTCGTGCACAATTTTGGCGCAGTCAAGAGCGCAGTCAAGTTCGCTGTCGCCGTCATCCTTTATGTACACAGTAGTGCTTCGAGCAAGCCATTCTATAATCGCTGAAGGCTCCTCCACTTCTGCGCAAAACGACATTGGCGCAGCGCACTGAAGTTTCTGAGGCTCATATACAGTCAGCACGGATGTAACGGCACACCCGGTGGTTTCAAGATCCTGCTGTGCGCTATCGCATAGACTTTGAGCTAGGTCGACGTTTTCAATTGATTTAAGCGAGAGGATATCGATAAGGGCCCTGTCCCCACAACTAGCCAAAGGAGTGAATAAATTCTTGCCACATTCAGCCGAAAGCCAGCTTGTTGCAAGAAAGTTTCGCTCTATTGGACTAAGTATCACACCGGCAGCTGTTGCATTCCTATCGATCTGCTTAGATAGAGCTGTAAAGATAGCTTGAACCCCGACTTTGTAGGCGCTGCCTACCTTAGATGCAAACAATTCAGAAATCTCATTACGTTTAAGGGTCTTTGATTCAGCAGTCTCTTTAATTAAACCTATTATCCCTTTAAAAACATTCTCGACATTATAAAGCGCGCTTTCTAAGTGGATCGGGGCCTCCGTCTTGGCGAAAAGCTCTATTTCGTTTGCAATCTTACGCCCATGCATTGTCGCCAATTGTTGTCGGTCTTTAACCTGCCTTTCGTCATTTCTGGCTGCCAGAATTAAACTATCAATTTCTTGTCGAAGTTCACGACTTAGTTGCGTATACGGCTGGTCGCTTCCATGTAGATGTAGATTCGGTATTAGTTCCCCAATATTAAGACGCCTGTCCAATAAAGAGCCGTGCTGTGGTCCCCAGGTCTGCGCTTCGTCTTCCCCAAGCCCTTCAAACAGTCGAATCATGCCAAGCGGATTAAAGCCAGCTTTGGAAAGAAGCTCGGTAAAGGCCACTATATCTGCTTCAGTCTCAGAAACGCGGCCTACTCCAACTGCCTGCGTTAATTTTACCATGGGGTCATCTATCCTATCTGCTCTCTCGAACCTTTTTTGACCATGCTTTCGTGCAACGTGCTCAAATTCATGCGCGAGCAAGGCCGCAATTTCATCTTCAGTCCGAATGTTCCCTAGAACAGCGGGAAAAACACACGCCTGGCCTGTTGGAAAAACAAACGCGTTTTGCGAATCGCCATATTTCAAGATGTCCACCTGAAACGGAATGTCGTTGCCACTTGCCTTCCGCAATCTTTCTGCAATTTCTCTGACTTTTATAACAACCGGATTGTTCTTGCCAACCGTCCCATGGGTGCTCAAGACGTTATGGTAAGCTCTGCGAGCCGAGACCAATAGATCTCTCTTGGGCTCTGCCCCGAGCACCCTCGAAGGTTTCAGCGACCCGACAGAGTTGGGGTGAGGCATGGCCTCGGCAGAGACATCGGTAGCAGACAACGGTATTGTTTTCACTTCACATTCAATTCGCATTAGAAGAAGCTAACTCGTTACGCACAACTCGAGAGCCTACTTCAGTACATTAGGGATAGTTAGCTTCAAGCGGCAACGCATGTAATCGCTCATAAACTCAGGGTAGATTGCCCCTCCGTGCAACTCCGAGATCTCAGTGGTAAAAATTTCTTAATATTTTCACCACTGAGATCTTGGAGTTACACGGAGGGGGCCAATTCCCACCCGGCGTTACCCAGAGTTAATGAGTAGGTACCAACGCATCAGCTAATCACCTGAATTCATTATGGCAGCTAAACGATGTCGTGTGATATAGCACTGCTGTCCGGTAAGACATTGTAATTTGGGTCTTTAACCACGGATGCCACGGGGAACACGGAGAAAACATTGAGGATTTCTGCCTCCGTGACCTCCGTGTTCTCCGTGGTTAAATCGAAATCGCGCCAACTACAAATTCCTGTTTTTCCTTTTGAAATCAAGAAATTACGGCGTCACCGCCACCTTTCTACCGGACACGCATGGTGACATAGCTTCGATGGGTAAACCGTTACCATGGGATAATATAGCGTGCCGAGATGAAAACAGCTCAGGCTTGCCGACCACAAAATAAATAGATTCGTTGGGTTACCCCTCTATCTATATCTGTTCGAAGAAGCAGGACGAGGCCTGGGATTAGACCTCCGATTGTTCGGTCTCTCGGCGGAAGGGCGATTCGCCGGACGCGGGTGATTCGAACTGCGCGAGGGGCCACTAGTATTTCTTCTGTCCCTAGCCTCACCATGCTCCCTATGATTTGAACTTCTGCGCTCTGGGGCAACTTCTGCCTTATAGTTAAACCCATCTAATTTCTTGGAAGTGAGCGGCGCGTTCAAGGCGCGTTCGATACGTCTAACCATCTCCTGGTCTTCCGAGGTGACTAATGTAAAGGCGTCCCCAGTGCGATTGGCACGTCCCGTGCGCCCAATTCGATGCGTGTATGCTTCGACAGTACTAGGCATGTCATAGTTAATAACATGTGAGATAGACGATACGTCTATTCCACGAGCAGCGATATCCGTGGCCACCATAATGCGATATGAGCCGTCACGAAATCCTTGAAGGGCCTGCGTACGACGTCCTTGCGAAAGATTTCCTTGCAAACAAGTGGCTGCATGCTCTTTGTCTACCAAAGTTTCATAAAGCCGCTTAGCGCGATGTTTAGTGCGGCAAAACACAAGCACCGATCCAGTTGGAATTCCCTTTAGAATCTCTAAAACCAAATTAGTCTTTAGCTGCTGTGGCACAGGGTATATGGCGTGAGATACGGTGGTTGTGGGGGCGTCTGCACTCACTTGAATCTTAGTGGGGTTCTTCAACGCTTCGAGCGCCAGGCTCCGAATGGCGCTCGGCATGGTGGCAGAGAATAGCAAGGTCTGACGCTTTGTGGGGACTGCCTTCAAAATGCGTCTTATGTTTGGAAGAAATCCCATATCAAACATATGGTCAGCCTCATCAAGCACCAGAAATTCAACCGCACTGAGATCTACCGTGCGTCTTTCAATATGATCGACCAGGCGTCCAGGGCAGGCCACAATAAAGTCTGTGCCAGAGCGAATCGCATGGATCTGATTGGACATGCTCACTCCTCCAAAGACTGTTACGCTGCGAATTTTAGTTCCGTGGCAAAAGCTCTTGATGTTATCGCTTATCTGCTGCGCTAGCTCTCTGGTGGGAGCGACGATTAACGTTCTGGGCTTTTGCTGCGCTAGGCCATTCATCTTCTGGAGAATTGGGAGCACAAAGGCTGCGGTCTTTCCGGTTCCCGTCTGGGCCAGCCCCATCACGTCTTTGCCATCCATTATGGCGGGAATGGCTTGCTGTTGTATGGGGGTGGGCGTGCTATATCCGGCAGATTCAATAGCACTTTGAATTTGAGGATTAAATGAGGCAAAGATCGATTTTTGGTTAGGCACGCTACGCTACTCCTTGATTAAACATATTAAACATAATGTTTCGCATTCACTGAGACACTCAAAGAGAGCAATTCACTAAACGATCTTTGCAGCCCTTATAAAGAGGCAGATTTGCGGATGCAAATCCAGATTGGGGAAAATAAGCGTTCACAAAAACAGTAGCCCCGATCAAGGTCTCCTACCTGTAGCGACACAGTCAATGCAATATATGGATCTGATATTCGGGCTTACTTACCTCCTGCACGCTTACACGAACTGAGCCAAGGGGGTATCTGCCTAGCTAGTCATTATTATCTACGTCCAGCTGAACTATATCACCTATTGGATTGTTACGGAAATGGGGAGCTTCTGAGGCGATGTGAATTTTTTTCCAAGTGGCGCCACCCCATGGCCATTAAGCTAAGGGTGGGCGACCTGAGCAAGCGAGTGCCTGTTGCTTTGGCAAGCTAATTAAATCAATCGGCTGTTCCAACAACCTTGCTGGACCACAGACGAGTTATTAGAAAAAACCTTTAACTTAGTGGCCGTGGGATGGCGCCAGTTGGAAGAGTACTAGTTTATACTTTAGTGGCACGGAATATAACCGGATACTGCTGCAAGTGACTATAGTTCCGGGTATTGCCTTAGTAGCCGTTTTCGCCCCCGTTGGACCCGCCAGCAGTGCTCGTTTCATCAATCGTGCCACGCTCATTTGAGAATGTATATCCAAGCGATCCCAGTGGATGGGCTGCGGTTCCGGTAAACGAATATCCGTCCCCAGAGAGCTCAAATGCAATATTAACTCCTTCTGAACTGGTAAACCCAGGCAGGACGGGATCGTTACATCCAGATCCACTGCAAGCAGCATATGACTCTGTATCGCTAAACAGTGCTTCTTGAGCAGCTATTGCATTTCTCAGGTCCGACTTTGCGCGCGCATCAAATCCGCGGGCGCGGTACTCGCCAAATTGTGGAATTGCGATGGCGGCGAGAATGCCTATGATTGCAATCACTACTAGCAGTTCTATGAGTGTAAATCCCCGTTCTGTCATGTACAATAGCTCGCTTGATGAAGTATCGACTTCGGCCCGCGCTCTTTGAGCTTCAGGGTCCATTTTGTGAGACCCTTTTACAATTTTCAAAGTTTCTTTTACGCTTTGCCCAGCCGACTAGGAAATTTCAGTATGGGAATAGAAGCGGTTTCAAAAACACCCCGTAGTTAGGCAAGCAGATTTGGGGCATATGCGAGGAAGGCGGAGGAAGGCGACAGAGTGGGCGTGCGCGGGGCTCCCTCCGTATAAGGATGCCATAAGACATCCTTTCAAATCAGGGCTTGCTGATTTTCTTAACTTGGTTTCTTAACTTGGGCTGAGAGCTCCACTAGAGGGAAGCTCTCCCCTATCGCAATCTATGTTGGCGTACCGCTGTTACAAACACTTGCCGAGCGTGGGAGCTTGGCGAGCTCGGAGTTGTTCAAACCATGAAGTGTGTTCATAGAATCAACATAATTCTTCCCGGCTGTTTTGCTCTTACGCACCTTTCTTAAAATCTCCACCGACTGTTTTAACAGGCTAAGCATGTCTTGTGAACCGGACTGGAAGCTGGTGATATTGTAAGAGGTCTCCACATTTGTGCACAGTGTAGAGTTACTACAAACCTGCACAAAGCGTTGCTGTTCCCAAGCAGTCGCCCACATAATCTTGTATGTAGTTGTGGCGCTTGCGAGAATACGGCGCGCTGTTCTCAACTGGCTCGTAGTAGGTCTATTTCTCCTAATCTTTTGGATGCTGCGCTGAATTAAATTTAGTTGACGTCCCGCCTGTCCGTCCAAAGCGAACTGCGTGCCCTTTATATCGATAGTTTCACACCCCAAGCACGAAGTGTTGTCACCATTGCACACCCCGCAAAGGTCTAGCGTAGCAGTTCCGCCTACAACACCCAAGCAGTCTACTGTCGGTGTCGGCTCGGCAGTAGCACTTGGCTCTGGCTCTGGCGTGGTATCAGCAGGGGTTGTCTGCACTGTTGGGGTGGCAGTAGCCGTGCTCTGCAAAGTTGGGACCGAGGTGGCGGTGACCGTTGGCTCAGGCGTTGACGTTGGCGTCGGGTCGTTTGGTGAACTTGTATTTGTTGGGGTTGCAGTTGCTGTCTCAGTCGGAACTTCAGTCGGAGTCTCAGTCGGAACTTCAGTCGGAACTTCGGTTGGCGTTGCAGTTGGCGTTTCGGTCATCAGCTCCGTCGCTGTAGAAGTTGGGGTCGCTGTGGGTGTTGCGGTTGCATCTTGAGACGGAGTCTCGCTAACGGTCGCGGTTGCCGTAGCTGTGGCCGTACTAGTCACAGTTGGGATTTCAGTCGGTGTCGATGTAGGTGTAGCGGTTTCACTACCGGTTGGGACCGGCACGGCTGTTGGGGTAGATGTCCAGGTAGCCGTAACCATGGCGGTGCTTGTCGGTGTGGGCGTAGGCGTCGCTTCAACCGTATCTGTCGGCGTCGGTGTGACGGTATAGGTGGCCGTGTTCGTCGGAGTAAATGTGGCAGTAGGCGTAGGAGTCGGGGCCGTTAACGCAGATTCATAAGCACCGCTATCGCAAGGAGCGCCCCCTTGAGGGCGTGGGAATATGCGCTGATCTAGGTTTAGCACCGGAAAGCCAGAGCAGATATTCTCATCCGCCCCACCCAAAGCGGCGCTCCCAGCTCCTAACGGCATGGCATAAGTCACGATGGTTGGAAGACCGAAAGTGAGTTCAGCTGATCCCAACGCTGGGTCTCCAATAACTGCATCCGCATTCGGGCATGGGGCCGCAGCGGGATAGACGACGTTGCCTGGACTCATGGCACCAGCAGGCAGATCTGACGATACCGTACCGCCCGCACAGTTTGCGCCCGCACCCGCGCTGTTGTTTGCAACGATTGAATTCAACAGCAGAATTTCGTCATGTGTGATGTCGAAATTGTCACCGTCTCCGTTATTATATATACCGCCTCCTTGGGCTGCGCTGTTATCCGCAATCGTTGCGTTGTAAAGTGTAATCAGGGCGTCCTCGCGATGTGTGTAGATGGCACCTCCGGAGTTTACAGCACTATTTTCACTGAAAGTGCTGTTTACTATAATTGCGTCATCATCGGTTGTATCATTCCCGAACGCTCCCCCACGATCTGCACTAGTGTTGCCGATAAAAGAACTGCCAATAATAAAGGCTTTCTTTTGATTGTGAATTGCACCACCCATGCCTTCGGAGCCGTTAACTCTGTTCGGATCCGTAAGGGTATTAAAGGGGGCCGGCAAAGGAAGCGGTGTTGTTCCGAAATGAGAATAGTTTACGAGCAAGTAATCTTCGTTGAGGATTGCTCCGCCGTGCCACCTGTCGCCGATGACTTCGTTCCCAGCGAAGATGCTTGCAGTAATAACCATTACACTACTGTTGTGAATAGCTCCACCGCCCTCATTCTCACTTGAGCCGCCGTTGCCAGAATCAGCGGTATTCTTATTGAACCTGGTTCCCACAATGCTGGCCAAGGATGTGCTCAGATAAATAGCACCGCCCGAACCACCATCGTTCTGCGACTCCGGATCTGTTCCCGCCTTATTTTCAGAGAAGTTGGAACCAACTATTGTTAAAGAAGCTACGCAATCTGGATCTCCGGCGATTAGCGGATCACATGCTGGGTCCACTCCTAAACCGCCGTACTTCCAAATGGCGCCGCCATCATTTCCAGCTTCATTATTCTCGAACTCACAACCATCTATATCGAGAACACCCGCACTAAGAATAGCGCCGCCACTTCCACTCACCCTATTATTTCTAAATGTAGATCCGTCACATTCAACGAGCGTGGAGACATCAGCAGAGATGGCCCCACCGCTTCCGCCTCCCCCATTACCGTTCTCAAAAGTTACATCGCTTACTCGCAAAGCGGCGTCGCTACCGGCGACTCGAAAAATTCGGGTGTTATTCCCACCTGAGAGAGTGACCGTTCCCTGAATGAGAATGTCAGTCACTACAAAAATCTCTTCATTCACCAAAGTAATAGAGCTAACTCCATCGAACACTATGGTATCTGCGCCTGAGCCCGCCTCGCAGTCATCATATGCGGCGTTACTATCAGAATTTGCATTCTGAATAGCCTCTCGCAGACTACACGGACCATTACCAGACTGATTAAGTGAGCCAAGTGGGCCATCTGTCGCAATATCAACTGTGATCGTTCCCGCATAGCTATTTCTTGCCGCAAGGCCAAGCGTTATTAAGCAGAGAGCTCCCAGACATGAAAATCGAAAGATACTTTGAATATCGCTAAAAATGGTCCGCATTGCGCCCTTTCCCTAAATCCAAAAAAATGTTGTGCCTAGCAAGCCAGGAAGATTGCCTTAAACTTAAAGCCCGCAATCTTACCATCTGCATTATGTTATAGAAAGAGGATTTGGTGAGTTAAGTGCTCAATTTTTATTAAAAAACGACCTCGGCGCCTTTAATTTAGGCCTGTAAAGCCGGGATGATTCGAAAATGGGCCCGCCCGGTTAGATTCCTCTGTATTTGATACATGTAGACACTAGAGCCGCGAAAGGTGCGCCTGAATACGAGCTTGCATAATTTAATCCCCTTCGGCTGCGTGGGGTAACGGGCTTACGTCGCACGCCGATCCAACGGACGTACTCCTTTTTTAATTTTCGGAAGTATCGTCTTCTGAGCAATCTTTAGATCGAATCTGCTTTGTAGGTTAAGCCAGAATTCTGGAGTTGTTCGGAAATAAATTCCCAATCCCAAGGCTGTGTCGGTAGTTATTCCCCTCTTATTTTTAATAATATCGTTGACTCGTCCAACGGGCACATTTAAGCCAACTGGAGAAGCCAACTGGAGCCACCCTAGTTTTTCAATACTTATTCGATCCCAAAACAACTATTAGGCACTATTGAGATCAACCTGGACCAAGAAGCGAACTGTTAAACTAGGGTGGCTCCCACGGCCATTAAGTTAAGCGTCTTTTGCTCGTAACTCGCGTGCGGTCCAGCAAGGTTGTTGGAACAACCGATTGATCTAATTAGCGTGCAAAGTCAACAGGCACTCGCTTACTCGGATCGCCCACCCTTAGCTTAATGGCCGTGGGGCGGCTCCAGTTGGCTTCGCCAGTCGCATAGTAACCTGGAAACCGAAATTTCTTTTGTTGGCGGCACTTCACCGGTGGAAGTAACCCGCCCTAGTTCGTTCCGGCCCAAAAGTTTTCTCCGCCCGAAGTTGATTATGCGCTCGGCAAAGAACTCTAAGGTTCTCTGCCGTATGCGCCCCACCCAAAGCAAAAGGCTCAATATGGTCAAGCTCCAAAGCAT